>NZ_JASPKB010000006.1:0-206180 GCF_030232515.1 Corynebacterium sp. MSK004
CCCCAAAGACGATGGGGTTGATAGGCCAGACCTGGACGCACTGCAAGGTGTGAAGGCTACTGGTACTAATAGACCAAGACAAACACACACACCCATTCTTTAGGGTGTGTCAACAACAAACACAACAGTAAAATAATCACACTGCCGTGTTCGCGTCCACTACACAGTATCTGACACAACACCAGCAACCAGACGTTGCCCCGAGTGTTTGTCGGTGGCCTATAGCAGCAGGGAAACGCCCGGACCCATTCCGAACCCGGAAGCTAAGCCTGCTAACGCTGATGGTACTGCAACCGGGAGGTTGTGGGAGAGTAAGAAACCGCCGACACCAAACAACAAACAACAACTCAATACAAACAAGCCCGCCACCTTTGAGCAACAACTCAACGGTGACGGGCTCCTTCGTCGTTTTCGCATACAACCTACAAGTACAAACCTGAAAACACAGACCTGCAGGTAGGCGTCGTCAAGCGCCAAGGAACCAGGATCGGCGACTGCGTGCTGTCAAGGGGTGAATGCACTTCCCGGTCTGCACTAATGGCCACACACAAACACGCCAGCCCAGCTTCAAGATTTCGGAGCATATATCCATTCAGATGGAGGAGTGAGACGTTCGACCAAAGGCTCATGCAGTAGAGAAGATGTTTCTTGCACCGCGCCTTGAGCGCATCGGCTTTTTAGAATCCTTCATATCAGTGCCTTGGCGGGAAAGTAAGGAGTACGCGATGCGGTTCACCCAAACGTCAGCTACGTTCTCTCATTCCTACAACGCGGCCTTCCTCAAGGACCTGAAGTCCGTGCGCTTCAGCACACAGAATGGCAATCCTTCCTCTCCCAGGTTTCTCGAAGCATTTTTGTCGAAGGGGCCTATACCGCAGGTACATGATGGGCTCGGCGGTTTACTGTTCTTAGTCATTATGGTCGTGGCCTCGGCCTGCATTTTCCTCTTCGCTCTTCTGCTAAATGGCTTTGATATCTCGTGGCTGCTTGCGTTCCTTCTTGGCGCGTTGTTGTGTTGTCACTTATGTGTTGTCGCGCGTCAGTGGGTGTTGTATATCAACAGACTGGTAGACAGGTATTCAATCCGCACAAAGAGGTCTGCCTTCCCCGGGAAATTGGTGGTGGAATTGGCAACAATGTCGATTTAATGAGGCATGGCGCGCCCCCATAGGGGTAGCTCGAAACCCGGTGAATTTGCACCATATTGGCCAAGATGATCGAACAGCTGTGGTAGAAATTACAAAACAGATGCACACAGAAAGCGCTAACGTTCTCCATATATTCCACAGAATGAATGGGAGCGGGTTTCCAACAGATGTAACCCTTGACGACCGCGCATCCTTTAGGGAGTGGAGACACACATACTGGAAAGAAAAGGCATTGGACTACCTATGACCGGTCAGAAAAAACTCTCAGATAAGCTACTCTCATACTTGTACGGCCACGGACTAAGTAAAAGTGAACTGTCTCAGCTGAAGTCGGTGGCTCCATCTTGGATTCCCGAACAATACTTCCAATTCTGGAAGCATTACACGGCCTTTTCTCCGCCATCGTTAGTTTTCTTCACACCTGCTCCATACGGAGTCTATGAAAACGCCTTCGAAGGGTTTCTAGAAGATTTCCGGTCAGTCGATCTTGTCGATTCAAAACGCTTCTTCCCAGTAGCCTATGATGACGGTTTTGTCTGGGGTGTCTTCGAACAGAAGCCCAATGGGTCGGTTATATGTGGAATGTACGATTTTCAAGAAAAGGACTACGTTGAAGGCCCCTTCAAGACATTCGAGGAGTGGGTTTACAGCTACGGATAAACAGGCTTTGCGAGCCCGACTCAAATGGATGAATTAACGACGTACTAAATGATCGGAAAGTGGCACAGACGGTACTCCTGGTGCGGCCTTCTAGCCCCCAATGACTTCGAAGCACTCACATCAGCTACACCAACCCAAGCAGCATAGCTAACCCCCGACGTGTCTACTTTCCGGGGGTCAGGCCCGTTCGCGCGTCGAATTCGCCTCGCCTGGAACAATGGTTGGATTGACTTCTACCCGGTGCTCTTGGGCAGTTTCTTCTGCAGTGAAGGGCACCCCCGAACGGGAAAGAAGCACTACCTGTATGCGACGAAGGGTTTTGTTCTCGCGCCAAATGGAGATTCCCGCTGCATTGAAGTGCGCGTCGCAGGAGCTAGCCCTAACCGGATGGGTATGCAGGGCGTAGCCATGACCCGGGATGCCGAAAGGATTCGTCTTAACGCCTTGCGCAACAACGGTTGGACCTTTTTGGGCAGTCGTCCGAGGTATGCCATTGGAGCACGGAAGCGTAGAGCATGGACTTAGCTCTTCGCAGGTGGCTGCGGGATTAGAGTGCGTGCGTGATGAGTGGCGTTTGGGTGAGGTTGCCTGGCCGCCGAATAGTGTGTAGTCGCCGAACTGGGACCGTAGGTTGTGGGGCACTTCACTAGCAGTTAGTTCGTATTGCCGTTTCTGGGGCCGTGACCTGTAGACTGGTTCGGTACATACGGACACGTCTACCGCAGAAAGTGCATGGCTTTAATGTCTGAATCCAACTCCCGTAACCACGGCCGTGGCCGCGAAGGTTCCGCAGAAGGCAACCGTGGGCACTACGGCTCTGGGGGCCGCAAGTTTGAGAAGCACGGCGGCGCAGCGGGGCGTCGAGAAGAGCGTCGCGGTGATCGCCGAGACGACCGCCGAGGTGGCCGCGCAGGCGCTAAACCTCGCCGCAACGACCGCAATGGACATGGCGGCGGTAAAAACAAGGTCTCGCACCCACAGCGTTCAGGCTACCGTGAGGAGCGCATCAATCGTCGTATGACAGATCCAGACCTGCCATCTGATATCGACATTACGGATCTTGATCCTTCGGTACTTCAGGATCTTTCGTCGCTCTCCAAGGAAAATTCCGAAGCCGTTGCTAAACACCTCATCATGGCGGCAACGTGGCTTGAGGACGATCCCCAACTGTCGCTACGCCATGCACGTGCTGCCAAAGACCGTGCCGGACGTGTATCAGTCGTCCGTGAAATGAACGGAATTGCTGCATATAGGGCTGGAGAGTGGAAGGAAGCCCTTGCGGAGCTTCGCGCAGCGCGCCGCATTTCCGGTGGCCCTGGGCTGCTCGCGGTCATGGCTGATTGCGAGCGAGGCCTCGGGCGCCCAGAAAAGGCCGTTGATTTGTGGCGCGGCGAGGAGGCTAAAGAACTCGCGGCGGAGGATGCGATCGAGTTGGCTATCGTTGCTGCAGGAGCGCGATTGGACATGGGGCAGGCAGATTCCGCCGTAGTTACCATCCAACGCGCAAAGCCTTCTAAGGATTCCACGGGATTCTCGGCATGCCGCCTTTCCTACGCCTATGCCAATGCTTTATTGGAGGCTGGCCGCAAGGAAGAGGCCCGGGAGTGGTTCCAGCACGCGATTGACATCGATGAAGGAGACTGGACCGACGCTTCAGAGCGTCTGGCCGAGTGCAAATAATGAGTATTCTCAAAACCCATGATTCATTGCTCCTCGATCTCGACGGAACAGTATGGGAGGGCGGACAGGCTCTCCAGTGCGTCGTCGACGTGGTGAATTCCTGCGGTGTTCCTGCAGTTTATGTCACGAACAATGCATCCCGAAGCCCCCAAACCGTAGCCGGTATGCTCGGCGAGATCGGCTTGGAGACGGATGCGCAACACGTTGTTACCTCTGCGCAAGCGGTAGTCAAGATCGCTCGTGAGGAACTTCCAGCAGGCGCGAAAGTCCTCGTCATCGGCGCGGACTCATTTCGTTCACTGGCGCGTGAGGCGGGCTTCGATGTTGTACACAGTGCCGACGATAAGCCCGCCGCGGTCCTGCAAGGTATGGACAAGTCGGTGGGCTGGGAGCAGCTCTCCGAAGGCGCGTTGGCAATTAATCACGGCGCAAAGTTCTTTGCCTCCAACCTGGATACGTCTCTTCCGACGGAGCGCGGAATGGCTGTGGGCAACGGCTCGTTAGTCGCAGCTATCGTTTCAACTACCGGCGTAGAACCCATTTCGGCAGGTAAGCCGGAACCCGCTATGTTCACTCAAGCAGCCAAGCTCGTGGGGTCGACGAAGCCTCTAGCTGTAGGGGACCGCCTTGACACGGACATTGTTGGTGGCAACAACGCTGCAATGGATACCTTCCACGTTCTTACAGGTGTGTCCCGGGAGCTTGCTCTCATTGAAGCTACTGCGGAGGAACGCCCTGATTTCATTGGTGCAGGATTCCACGAGCTCTCCTTATCGGCCGCACAGGCGCGCCCAGGTTCCCAGGGAGGCTTCCGGGCACGGTTTGACGGCTACGACATTGTTCTTCAAGGCGGGAACGAGAAATCGACGTCGATCGAGGCGTTGCGTACCGTCCTCGAAGTTGCCTGGGCCGGTGCTGAGCCGCCTCGCTACATTCAGCCACGGAGTGAAGCCGCGGAGAGGGTTGTGTCTACATGGCGGTAAAGCCTCATGACCCGCGCGCGGTTTTGGCTCCGGAGAAGCTGGATGCGTCGCTCGCGGAGATTCTCAATGAACCAGCTGAGAACCTTGAACAAGAACTTGCTCAGCTGGATCGCGCTCATACTGTGCTGCGGGATGCGCTCCAAGACAATTAGCGCTGACCGTCGAGGATTCTAAGGGAAGAGGAGCTTTTCATGCCACCGCAACGCCGCCGTCTCGACGCGGAGCTAGTGCGCCGAAAGATTGCGCGCTCACGGGAGCAGGCCGTTGAGATGATCAAGGCCGGCCGCGTGACCGTCGGGGGCTTCAAAGCGATGAAGCCCGCGACGATAGTTGAGCCCGAGGTGTCTATCAAGGTTGAGGCCAGCGAGGGGGATGATTGGGCTTCGCGTGGCGCGCACAAGCTCCTTGGCGCTCTCGAGGCTTTCGACGTCGACCTTAGGGGAAAGCGAGTGTTGGATGCGGGGGCGTCGACTGGCGGCTTTACCGATGTGTGCCTGCGCCGCGGTGCCGCGGAGGCGCTATCTGTCGATGTGGGCTACGGGCAGTTGTTGTGGCGTTTGCAGAATGACGAACGGGTTACGGTGCTCGACCGCACTAACATTCGCCACCTGACACTTGAGCACACGAATGGTCCCTGCGACGCCATGGTTGGTGACCTATCGTTTATTTCCCTGAAGCTTGTACTGCCAGCGATTGCATCGTGCATGGCTGATGGCGCGTGGCTATTGCCCATGGTCAAGCCACAGTTTGAGGTGGGCAAAGACCGGATAGGGTCCGGTGGTGTGGTGCGCTCTCCTGAGCTACGGGCGGAAGTAACCAAGGATGTCGCTATCTTCGCTCAGGGGCTCGGGCTCAGCGTGAAAGGCGTGGCGGCATCGCCGTTACCTGGACCAAGCGGCAATGTTGAGTACTTCCTTTGGTTGGTCAAGGATGGATTGTCCACCCCGGAAGATAGGCTTGATGCAATGATCGAGACGGCTATCAAGGAAGGACCCCAGTGAGCAGCAGTGTCGCCGCGGAGGGCACCAACCGCCGCGAAATTCTTCTTGTTCCGCACGCGAGCCGCGCGGATAATCTTGCCGCTACGCATCGAGCGGCGGAGCTGCTCCAGGAGGCAGGCATCAAGGTGCGCGTGTGCGCAGCGGATACCGTCCTTCCGGGCCTGCAGCATGTTCGGCATACGCCAGCTGCTGCCGAAGGTTGTGAATTGGTGCTGGTTCTTGGTGGCGATGGCACATTTTTGCGCGCGGCAGATATGGCGCGCGCCGTCGATGTTCCCGTGCTTGGAATAAACCTGGGCCACGTCGGCTTCCTGGCCGAGTGGGAAGCGGAGTCGCTCGACCGCGCGTTGGTGCGAGTTATTGAGCAATCCTATGAGGTCGAAGACCGGCTTACTATCGACGTCACCGTGTTCGATGCTGACGGGAAACTGCGTGAGCGTAGCTGGGCGCTCAATGAGGCGTCGATTGAGAATCTCAACCGCTCGGGGGTGCTGGACGCCATCCTCGAGGTGGATGGGCGCCCGGTATCTGCTTTTGGTTGCGATGGCGTGCTCATCTCCACTCCGACTGGATCCACGGCCTACGCCTTCTCCGCCGGCGGGCCAGTTCTGTGGCCTTCTCTTGATGCCATCCTGGTTGTGCCAAACAACGCGCATGCCTTGTTTACCAAACCGCTCGTGGTGTCTCCGGATTCGCAAGTCGCGGTGGAATCGGCGTCGGCGACGACTCCGGCCGTGGTCATCCTTGACGGCTTCCGGGAAGTCTCGATGCCTCCAGGTTCGCGCGCGGAGGTCGTTCGTGGTGAAAGGCCGGTGCGCTGGGTACGTCTAGATCAGCAGCCATTCACTGATCGTCTGGTGTCCAAGCTGCGCCTCCCCGTGGAAGGTTGGCGCGGGCCGCGTCACTAGGTTGTTTAGTGCGTATTCAGGAAGGAAGATAGCTCACCGTGCTCGTTGATATCAGCATCTCTGACCTCGGCGTGATTGAAAGCTCCGCAGCGGAACTATCGCCAGGACTCACCGTGCTCACCGGCGAAACCGGCGCTGGTAAGACCATGGTGGTAACTGGACTGCGCCTTCTCGCCGGCGGTCGCGCGGATGCATCACGTGTGCGCGATGGCGCCGCGAAAGCAGCCGTAGAAGGGCATTTTTCTTCCAGTTCTCTTGCCGTAGCGAAGGTAGTCGAAGAATCAGGCGGTGAGCCAGATGAAAACGGCGAGTTCATTGCCTCCCGCACGGTGTCGGCGGCGGGACGCTCACGCGCCTACTTGGGTGGGCGTTCAGTGCCAGCGGCGACATTGGGGGAGTTCGCCTCCCACCTGATTACTGTGCACGGTCAGAACGACCAGTTGCGTTTGCTATCTGCCGATCAACAATTGGCAGCGATCGATCGCTTTGAACCTGCGATTGACAAGGTTCGCACCGCATATACCGATGCGTTTAGCCACTGGCGCGCGTTGGCTAAGGACTATCAGCGTCGTACGGAATCACGGCGCGAGATGGCGCAGGAAGTTGACAGGTTGCAGTTCGCTATTAAGGAAATTTCCGAGCTCGATCCGCAACCAGGCGAAGATGCCGAACTCGTGACCCTTATTAAGCGCTTGCAAGATGTTGATGCTTTGCGTGAGGGCGCAGCCACCGCTCTCAGCGCTCTGGATGGGGGCGAAGGATTTGGGGATGAGGACACCGCCGTCAATCTTGTCGGCGCCGCCGAATCAGCACTCGCTGGGGCAAGTGATACCGAGCTCGCTCGCCTAGGGGAGCGCGTTAGCGAAGTCACCGCGCAATTGACCGATATCGCTGCCGAGCTCACGACGTATTTGAGCGATCTACCCGCCGATCCCAACCTCCTCGAGGAATCCCTACAGCGCCAACAGGAGCTCAAGCGGCTTACCCGCAAATATGCTGCTGATATCGATGGAGTCCTGGCCTGGCGGGATGCCGCTGAGGCCAAACTCGCTACGTTGGATACCTCTACCGAGGCCCTCGAGGCCTTAAAGAAGGAGGTAATGGAGGCCGAAAAGACGATGGTGTCCAAAGCCGAAAAGCTCACTGCCGCCCGTACCAAGGCCGCGAAGAAGCTCGGGGCTCAGGTCACCGAAGAAATTCATGGCCTGGCCATGCCGAACTCCACCTTAACGGCCGCCGTCAAGAAGACGAAGTACTCCAAGTCCGGCGCGGATGAGGTCGAATTTCAACTCAACGGTAAGCCCCTGGCTTCTGCGGCCTCGGGCGGTGAGCTTTCGCGCGTCATGCTGGCCATGGAGGTAGTTTTGGCCAGCGGCGACGGGACCACCTTGGTCTTCGACGAAGTGGATGCCGGCGTCGGTGGCCGCGCGGCGGTGGAGATTGGGCGTCGTCTAGCGCGGCTGTCCACCACCAACCAGGTCATTTGTGTCACCCACCTGCCGCAAGTGGCTGCCTATGCGGACTCACACTTGCACGTGTCGAAGGAGAAATTCACGTCGGGTGTTGCGGATCTGGCCGCCGAGGAGCGCGTTGAGGAGCTTGCGCGTATGCTCGCTGGCCTCGATGACACCGAAACGGGCCGCGCGCATGCACAAGAGCTCTTCGATAGGGCTCAAGCAGAAGTCGAGACTTTCCGCGCGCCTTCCACACCTTGAGCCCCTAACAGGGGAAACTGTCAGACATGAGTCTGTTTTCCCGTAATACCGATCTGCCTGGAGAACACGGCGCGCTGCGTGATTGCACCCCGGGTGGCAAGGGCATGAAGAAGTTTAGCGCTGGTGACTTCGCAGTCATCAACGCCGCCAATATCTCCCGCCAAGAGGCCCAGACCCTCGTGGATATGAAGCCGGCCGCCGTGATCAACGTCGCGGAGTTCTCCACTGGTTCTATCCCGAATTATGGACCCCACATGCTTCTCGACGCCGATGTCACCCTCATCGAGGGCGTAGGCCAAGATTTTGTGGACAATTTCAAGGATGGAAAGAAGGCGCGTCTGACCGAAGACGGCGCCATTTTTGCGGGCGATACCCAGCTTTCTTCGGGAACGGTGGTTACCCGCGACCGGGCGGAAAAGAATTTTGCTTCTGCCCAGCAGGAACTCATCGATCATATGGAGGCATATTTCGGTAACTCCATTGAGTTCATTCATTCTGAAGGTCCGCTGCTCATCGATGGCCTGGGTGTTCCCGATGCAGGGTCCGTCATGGCCGGGCGCAAAGTTCTCGTGGTCTCGCCCACTGAGGAACACCGCAAGAAGCTGACGCTCCTGCGCAACTTTATCCGCGAGTATGAACCCATCATTATCGGCGTGGACGCTGCCGCGGACACCCTGGTTGAGCTGGGATACCAGCCTCACTTCATCGTGGGTAACCCTTCCGAGGTGAGCTCGGAAACCCTGCGCAGCGGTGCCCAGGTTATTCTCCCCGCCGAGCCGGACGGCACTGCTGACGGGCTCGAGCGCATTCAGGATTTGGGGATTGGTGCGATGACCTTCCCTGCCGCCACGGATTCAGCTACCGATCTCGCGCTGTTGCTTGCGGACTACCACGAGGCTCAGATGATTGTGCAGGTTGGCGGATCCCTCGACCTCGACGACATCTTTGCTAACGAGCCGAATGCTACGCCCGCGGCTTTGCTGTGCCACATGAAGGCGGGCACGCGCCTGGTGGATGCGGACGCTGTTATCAACCTTTATTCCGCGCCAAATTCAGGAGCTATGGGATGGCTGTGGGCGCTGCTTGGCATCCTCGTAGCACTTGCCGTCGTTATTCTGATCGTCGGCTTGGGCGGCGATGAATCCTTCCTCCAGAACCTGATCGATACCTGGAATAACTTCGCGTTAAGCGTGCAGGAGTGGTTTAAATAATGATGTCGCCTAAGTCCCTCATTATCACCGGCCTCGGTTTCGGCGCAGCCCTTGGCATTGCGGTGGGCACGCTGGTGATCGCTCCTAATATGGATTCGGGATCGGGTCCCGGGGGTGAATCGACCAGTGAGGTGCGCGAGAAATACGGAAAGCTGGTTGTAGAAAATAACATCGCGGAGGCCCAGCTCGACTCTGCTGATTCCGTAATGGGAGATCTCGGCCGATACGTGGTGGATGGTTCCTTGGCGCAGCGCCCGGTCATGGTTGTGAGTATGCCCGATGCCGACGACGCCGACGTCAAGGCCGTCAAGGATTTGCTGGGTTCTGCAGATTCCACCGATGCAGGAAGCATCAAGCTGACTGAGAAGTTTGTAGCCCAAGAATCCGCGGACAAGCTTTTGTCCCTCGTTACCACCACGTTGCCGGCGGGAGCGAAGCTCGATAAGAAGAAGATTGATGCCGGCACACATGCTGGTCAGGCACTTGCAGCAGGGCTGATGATGGACGCTAAGACCACCGAGCCGCTTGCGTCAGTTGATGACCGAGCGACCCTTTTGCGGGCGCTGCGCGATGCCGGCTACATCGAGTACAAGGATGGCACTATTCTTCCTGCTCAGGCCGTGGTCGTCGTGGGCGGAGGCATGACCCCGGGAGAGGAAGACGACAGCGCTGCTGCGAAGTACGCCATTGATACGACGGTCAACTTCCTAGAAGGTTTTGATTCGGTGGATACCGCGATGGTTTATGCCGGGCACGTGGAATCCGCCGGTGACGACGGCGTCTTGGACAAACTCCGAGCCGACAAGACGGAGATCAGCACCGTGGACTCCATTGACCACCCGGTGTCCCAGATGGCCAGTGTTTTAGCCGTGAAGGAACAACTCGATGGTGGCCACGGTGTGTATGGTTCTGCGGCGAATGCTGAAAGCGCAGCGCCGGCGCTGCCGAAGGACCTCTAGATGTCACACGAATTTCGTACGGTGGGAACCGAGCTGCTTGTCGACGCCCCCATCATCGCCGTCCGCCGCGATGATGTCGTCATGCCGGGGGAGGTTGTTGCTCAGCGAGAAGTTGTCGAGCACCTTGGTGCTGTGGCCGTTGTAGCGTTGGATGAGAACAACCGTATCGCCATGGTGGAGCAGTACCGGCATAGCGTCGGCAAGCGCCTGTGGGAGCTGCCGGCCGGCTTGCTCGATGTGAAGGGCGAAGACGAGCTCAGTGGCGCGCAACGCGAGCTCCAGGAAGAGGCCGGCCTGGCCGCCGAGGAATGGGCAGTGTTGACTGATCTGGTGACCTCCCCGGGGTTCTGCGAGGAAGCCGTGCGCGTGTTCTTGGCGCGAGGCCTGTCGAGCGTGCCCAAACTCAACGCCGAAGGCGACGAGGAATCTGACATGGGCTTTGCATGGGTTCCCCTTGCGGAGGCTGTCGAGCGCATCCTGGTGGGGGAGATTGTGAACTCCATTGCGGTGGCAGGAATCCTTGCGGCATATGTCTGCGTGCGTGGGGATGCCACCCCGCGCTCAGTTGACTCTCCTTTCGAGCTACGGCCGGAATCGATCGCTCACCGGCGCCCGGGTCCGGATCTTAAGCAGCTGTGACGCCCTCTAACCCCGCCGCAGCCGCCGGACAAGCTTGGTTGATGCACCTCATGGTGGAAAAAGGTGCCTCGAAGAATACGGTAAGCAATTACCGTCGAGACATTAACCGTTACGTCAATTGGCTTGCGGAATCTGGGATCACGGATTTGCGCCACGTAACCCGCTCGCACGTGGAGAACTACCTCGTTTACTTGCGTAAGAGTCTTGCGCAGTCCTCTGCTAGTCGCGCTTTGGTTGTCGCTCGAGGACTGCATAAGTTTGCCCTGGCCGAGGGGATGATTGAGGAAGACGTCGCGGCGGAGGTTTCCCCACCCAAGCGGGTGCAACCGCTGCCGGAGACTCTCAGCGTGGAGGATGTGGAGGCACTCCTCGATGCCATCCCTAGCGGAGATACTGCAACGCCCATTGATATCCGAGATCGCGCTCTACTGGAGATGCTGTATGGTACGGGCGCACGTATCTCCGAAATCATCGCGCTAAATGTGGACGATGTGACGGGTGAGGGGGGTGCTTCAGTTCGTGACATTGTGTTGTTGAGCGGCAAGGGCGATAAGCAACGGCTAGTTCCGCTGGGTTCACATGCGGTGACAGCGGTGGAGAATTACCTGGTGCGTGCCCGCCCTGTGCTAGCTACGGGAGCCTCTCACGCCCTGTTCCTCAACACTCGGGGCAAGTCTTTATCGCGGCAAAGCGCCTGGGCCGTGATCAAGACCGCAGCGCAGCGCGCCCACCTGAGCACTAAAATCTCTCCTCACACACTGCGACACTCATTTGCTACCCATTTGCTCGAGGGCGGGGCTGATGTGCGTACCGTACAGGAGCTCTTGGGGCATTCTTCCGTGACGACGACACAGATTTATACCCACGTCACTGCGGATTCACTCCGCGAAGTGTGGCGCACTGCCCATCCACGCGCCTAAGAGCGCCTAGAATCGTCACGACTTCAACCTAATGAAAAGGATATTTATGGCTTCAACCACTTCTTTGTCCCGAACCTATCGAGCGGTTGCGCTAGCTTCCGTGCTCTCCGTAGGTTCCCTTTCCGGCGTCGCGTCGGGCATCGTGAGCGCAACTGGGGTGCTGCCAGGGTTCGGCACGGCCGCCGCCTATGCACAAGACGCCACCATTCCGGTGCCGGCTGGTCAGACGACGACCGTTTCGCTGCCAGTGCCTGTCGACGTCAACGTGGCCTCCGATGGTTGGAACGTCACTGCTTCTGGCGGCAGCGCTACGGTGACCGCACCACCCGCGGGAGGACAAATCAGTGTGCCGGTGACCTACCAAGGCGTGACCATGACCATCGTGCTCGTGGCCGACGCCGACGTCACCGCCGATGAACTCAACGACGCAGCTGAGAACGGAGACCCGGGCCAGCTCGGCGGTGAGCAGCAGGACCACGAGAACCCGGACAATCCCGGGGGCAACGGGGGACCGGCGGGGAACGAGAACTCCGATGACAGCGCAGGTGGTGGTGAGCAGAACGGAGGACAGCCTCCCGCCGATGGCTCGGCGCCCGCTGCGGATGGCTCTGGTCAAGGTCACGTGCCTCCTCCGCGAACAGGCCGCGGGTGGGAAGGAATTGATGATTCGAATACTTCCTATGTGAACCTGGAATCCACGATTGACGGCCAAACAATCACTGCCAAGCTTGGGCTCAAACAGGCTCTCGACCTGTACAACCGCTTCAAGCACCTTGAGGATGACGGAGTTACGCTGCGCTACCTCAACGCGGAAGGCGAGTTCGTAAAGGGGGTCAAACGGGAGATCGACAAAGGCTCGCGCACCATGACCCTGACCTACCCAGAGGGGGCGGAGCCGGACAATCCTTTCATCATGCAGTTCGTGAACAAAGACACTCAGTCCGCTGAGCTGGTAGTCACGCTCACCGATCCAACCCGTGAGAGCGCGAGTGTGGTGCCTGCGGAGCAACAGCTAGATTCTGATGCAGCTGACAAGACCGGCGGAGAGGAACAAGGAGACTCGGGGCTTGGAGTTGGCGCACTTGCAGCAGGTATCGCGGGCCTCGGAGTTATCGCGCTCATCGTGTGGCTCGCGCTTAAGGAACGCCGGTCGAAGGGAGCACAGAAGGACGCCTAATCTAGGCCGTGGACTTTATTCACCGGTTTTCCTTAGCTATAATCGCGGCGCAGGCACCCACGGGGTACCCTATAATCACAAGGATGTAAGAATGCGGCGCCGCGTGTTGCTGCAAAGCCGAAGCGGAAAGACCGCACAGGGGCCGTACAGGTCAAGGAAGCAGGTGTGACTGTGAGCGACGAGGGACTGTTTGAGGCCTCGGAAGCACAGGTCGGGTTAACCGGCCGCCCACTGCGGGAGCTTCCGGAACCAGAGCCATTGGAAAAGCATGGTCCCGCCACGATTATTTCCATGTGTAACCAGAAGGGTGGCGTCGGGAAAACCACGTCCACCATTAACATGGGCGCGTGTCTGGCGGAGCTGGGGCGTAAAGTCCTCCTCGTTGACTTGGACCCGCAGGGTGCTCTTTCGGCCGGCCTGGGCCTGACCCACGACCAGATCCAGGACACCATTTATGACGTCATGCTTGATAGCGAAGTCTCAGTGCATTCCGCTATCGTGCACACCGGCGTGGCCGGGCTCGACCTCGTCCCCGCCAACATCGACCTCTCCGCCGCTGAGATCCAGATGGTCAATGAAGTTGGCCGCGAACATACCCTGGCCCGTGCCCTTCGCCCGGTACGCAAGGACTATGACTTCATCATCATTGACTGCCAGCCTTCACTGGGCTTGCTCACGGTCAATGCTTTGGCCTGCTCGCAGGGAGTTATCATCCCCATGGAGTGCGAGTTCTTTTCCCTGCGCGGCCTCGCGCTGCTGACCGATACCGTGGAGAAAGTAGCGGACCGCATTAACTTCGACCTCGAGGTCATGGGAATTCTGGTCACCATGTTCGATCGCCGCACCCGCCACGCCCGGGAAGTCATGGACCGCGTGGTGGAGTATTTCGGGGACAAGGTCTTTGACACGGTGATTACACGTACCGTTCGTTTCCCAGAGACGTCGGTAGCCGGCGAGCCCATTACTACCTGGGCGCCCAGCTCCCAGGCAGCCAAGCAGTACCGCGACCTGGCTAAAGAGGTCATCGAGCGAGCTAACGGCTAGCCGCTCATTATGACCCAACCGGAGATTACCGGCTTTCGCATCGCCCTGGGCAATTTTGAGGGCCCTTTCGACTTGCTGCTGCAGCTGATTCAGGCGAAGAAGCTGGACGTTACGGAGGTGGCGCTGTCTGAAGTTACCGATGAGTTCGTGGCCTATACGCGTGCTTTAGGGGCAACCGCGGATCTGGATGAAACCACGGAGTTCCTTCTTATCGCCGCAACACTTCTGGATTTGAAGGCGGCTCGGTTATTGCCGCGTGGCGAAGTCGATGACTTTGAAGATCTTGAGCTCCTGGAGACTCGCGATCTCCTCTTTGCGCGCCTTCTGCAGTACAAGGCTTATAAGCAGGTTGCCGACCAGTTCGCGCAATGGCAGCGCGCGGCCCAGCGGCGTTATCCGCGTGCGGTGGCGATGGAGGAGCGCTTTAGCAACCTTCTTCCGCCAGTCAAGATTGGGCATACTCCGGCCACGTTCGCCGAACTCGCAGCTGGTGTCTTCCGGCCCAAACCCCCGGAAGAGGTTGCCACAGGCCATATTCACCAGGTTGCTGTCTCCGTGCCGGAGCAGGCCGGAAAGATCCTCACGACGCTCAAGATGCTGGGCACGGGCCAATGGATGAGTTTCGAAGCCTTAACCAGGGACTGCACCATCTCTATGGAGGTCGTTGGACGTTTCCTGGCGTTGTTGGAGCTCTACAAAGCCAAAGCGGTTGATGCTTCCCAGCCAGAGTCTTTGGGGCCACTTGAATTGTCCTGGACCGGGCTCGACGTGGACCCGGCGGTCGTCGCGGCGGCGAACTGGGATTAGGGTAGGCTACCGAGTCATGGACGATACGTCACCCTTGGCCCCCAGCGACCTCGCAGCCCCGAGCGGACAGGGAGCTTTGCCTCTTATTTCACAGTTGCGCTCACGCCTGGAGTCCATCCTCCTCGTTATTGATTCCCCAGCCAGCGTGGAGGAGCTGGCCCGTGTACTGGATGCGGAGGTCACCGTCGTCAGCGATACTTTGCGTGCACTAGAGCGCGAGCTGAGCGAGCGCGGTTCTGGCATCGATCTGCGGGAGACGCCGGAGGGCTGGCGCTTCTATACGCGTAAAGAGAACGCAGATGCCGTCGAGCAGTTTGTTCTCGATGGCACCCAGACCAAGCTTTCCCGCGCGGCATTGGAGACCTTGGCAGTTATCGCATACCGCCAACCGGTCACCCGAGCCCAAGTCGCTGGCGTACGCGGCGTCAACGTCGACGGAGTAGTTCGTACGCTCATGCTGCGGGGACTCATCCGTGAGATAGAGAGCCCAGAGCCCTCAGCTGGCAACGCACATCACTATGAGACTACTGAGCTTTTCCTAGAGCTACTCGGCATTGATTCCCTTGAGCGCCTCCCGGATCTCGCTCCGCTGCTGCCAGACATCGAGCAGATCGACGAGGACTACTCATAAAGGCGCTGTCTGCGGTAGGATTGCGGCCGGACATCGGCGCGTTTCCGCGCGCCGCAAATTGAAGAACTATTGAGAGGACACATTCCCGTGACTCCACCCGCTCGCCGCGATGGCACACCGGAAAAGAAAAAGCGTGACAGCGACATGATCGTGTCGAACGCTAAGCCGGCCCGCCATCAGCATGTAAAGAAGAAGGCCACCGCAGAATCTATCTCCCGAGACTTGGGCGCGGACTGGCTGGTAGACGGTAAAAATAAGAAGGGCTCCCAGAACCAAGGCGAGCGTCTGCAAAAGGTCTTGGCCAAGGCCGGCGTTGCTTCGCGCCGCCATGCAGAGATCCTCATCGATGAGGGCCGCGTTGAGGTCAATGGCCAGGTCATCATCAAGCAGGGCACTCGTGTTAACCCCAACACGGACGTGATTCGCGTCGATGGCACACGCATCAACGTCAACGAGGAGACCCAATACTTCGTGCTCAACAAACCGCGCGGTATGCAGTCCACGATGTCGGATGACATGGGCCGTCCTTGCGTGGGAGATGTGGTGGCTGATCGCGTGGTAGCAGGCCAGCGCTTGTTCCACGTCGGACGCCTCGATGCGGATACCGAGGGGCTTCTCTTGTTGACTAACGACGGCGAACTTGCCAACCGTCTCATGCATCCCAAATATGAGGTGACCAAAACATACCTCGCGACTGTCCTTGGCGAAGCAGATAAGAAGCTCGTTCGTCAGCTGCGCGAAGGCATCGAATTGGACGATGGCCTTGCGCAGGCGGACTATGTGCAGATCGTGGACAAGAACCAGGGTTATTCGCTGGTGCGCGTCGAGCTGCACGAAGGCCGGAAGCACATCGTGCGCCGCATGCTTAAGGAAGCCGGGTATCCGGTCCAGCGTCTCGTGCGCACCAAACTCCACACGGTGCAGTTGGGTGATATGAAGCCCGGCTCCTTGCGTGCACTGAACTCCAACGAACTGACCAGCCTGTACAAGGCGGTGGGGATGTAATGATTTCAAATATGCCCAATCAAGGCCTCATTCTGGCTGTTGACGGTCCCTCCGGAACCGGTAAGTCCACGACGTGCCGAGCACTGGCCAAGAAACTTGACGCCAAGTACGTCGATACCGGTGCAATGTACCGCGTGGCAACGCTTGCTGTGCTGCGCGCGGGTGTGGACCCAGCGGATACTGAGGCGGTGATTTCCACGACTGCTGACCTGCCTCTCGAGGTGTCTGATGATCCAGATTCCACCATGGTCATCTTTGATGGCGAGGACGTCTCCCGCGTCATCCGAGAAGATGAGGTCACCCGCAATGTCTCGGCAGTTTCCGCCATTCCGGAAGTACGCCAAAACCTCGTTGAACTGCAACGTAAGCTTGCCGCCCAAGCTCACCGCGCAATTGTTGAAGGGCGCGATATCGGCACGGTTGTTCTTGCCGACGCCCCCGCGAAGGCTTTCATGACGGCTAGCGCCGAGGTCCGAGCACAGCGCCGTCACGACCAAAACCTAGCTGCCGGCATTGACTCGGATTTTAACTCCGTGCTTGCCGCCGTCGAACGGCGCGACGCCGCCGACTCTTCCCGCGCTACATCGCCGCTGCGCCCGGCGGAGGACGCGGTACTCGTTGATACGTCCGAGATGACCCGAGATGAGGTCCTTGACGCTCTCATCGCCGTCGTCAAAGAATCGGCTGCACAGGAGGCCTGACATGACTAATGAACCGCAGAATCCGGATGTAGATCCGGCGCAGCAGCCGGAAGACTTTGAGACGGAATTTCACTATCCGGCCGGAAAACTTGAAGAAGAGGTCGTACGCGATCCGCACGGCGGCTGGGCTCCGAAGGATTTCGACTCTGAAGACTTTGACTATGAATTCGACGAGTCTGAATTCAGCGAGGCCGATTTTGGTGAGGATGAGACCGATTTCGACGATGAGGCTCCGCTGAGCGAGGAAGAATGGGAAGCCCTATCCCACGCCTTTGGTGTCGGTGAGGGCCATACGGAGGAAAACTTGTGCACGGTGGCCGTAGTGGGCCGCCCGAACGTGGGCAAGTCTTCTCTGGTGAATCGCTTCCTTGGGCGCCGTGAAGCTGTTGTAGAGGACCACCCGGGCGTGACCCGTGACCGCGTGTCCTATGTAGCGGAATGGAATGGCCAGCGCTTCTTTGTTCAGGACACCGGAGGTTGGGACCCGAACGTCAAGGGAATCCATGCTGCTATCGCCCGCCAGGCAGAGCAGGCGATGGAAACTGCCGACGTCATCGTATTCGTGGTGGACACCAAGGTGGGCATCACTGAGACCGATGCGGTTATGGCCCGCAAATTGCAGCGCTCCGAGGTCCCAGTCATCCTGGTATCCAACAAGTTTGATTCGGAAACCATGTATGCAGACATGGCCGAGTTCTACGCGCTTGGTTTGGGTGATCCGTGGCCAGTATCCGCTCAGCATGGTCGGGGCGGTGCCGACGTCCTCGATGAGATCCTCCGTTTGTTCCCTGCGGAACCGCGTCATTCCTCGATTACCTCCGGTCCTCGCCGCGTGGCGTTGGTGGGCAAGCCGAACGTGGGCAAGTCCTCCTTGCTGAACAAGCTGACGGCGGAGGAGCGCTCGGTGGTAGACAATGCTGCAGGCACCACGGTCGACCCAGTTGATTCCCTGGTGCAGCTGGACCAGCGTTTGTGGAAGTTCATTGATACCGCAGGTCTGCGCAAGAAGGTTAAAAACGCGCAGGGCCACGAGTACTACGCCTCCTTGCGCACGCGCGGCGTGATTGATGCGGCCGAGGTGTGCGTCATGCTTATCGACGCTTCCCAAGAAGTCTCGGAGCAAGACCAACGCGTCCTCAACATGATTCTTGAGGCCGGAAAGGCCTTGGTTATTGCCTTTAACAAGTGGGATCTTGTGGATGAGGATCGTCGCTACTACCTAGAGCGCGAAATTGATGAGAACCTGCGGCATCTGCCGTGGGTGACCCGCGTGAATATCTCTGCTGAGACCGGGCGCGCCTTGCAAAAGCTTGAGCCTGCCATGATCGAGGCCCTAGAAAGCTGGGATCAGCGCGTGTCCACCGGTCAGCTCAACAATTGGATGCGTGACGCAATTGCCGCGAACCCACCGCCGATGAATAATAACCGCCTGCCGCGAGTGCTCTTTGCCACTGAGGCGTCGACGCAACCACCGACCATCGTGCTGTTTACAACCGGCTTTTTGGACGCTGGCTATCGTCGCTACCTAGAGCGTAAATTCCGTGAGCGTTTCGGTTTCCACGGCTCGCCCGTGCGCATCGCGGTGCGCGTGCGCGAGCGCCGTCAACGCCGATAGCTCCGCTAGCGGGCTGAAGGCGGGACCACGGAGAGGCCTCAAATCCACCCGTTTGCTTCGGCTCGCCGTGCAGCCTCGAAGCGATTTCCAGCCCGCGTCTTCGCCATGATGGCGGAGACGTGGTTGCGCACGGTCCCGCCGCTGAGGTGAAGTTGCGCAGCGATATCAGCGGAGCCGAGTCCACGGACTAACAGGCGGCATACCTCGATTTCTCGTTCGCTCAGTGGGTTGTCGGGGGCGAAGAGAATGTCCTGAGCAAGCTGCGGATCGATAACGCGCAAACCCGAATGGACACGGCGGATGGCATCAGCGAGTTCATCGGGAGGGGTGTCTTTGACGAGAAAGCCATCTATACCTGCTTCGAGAGCGCGTTTGACGTAACCGGACCGTCCAAATGTGGTGACGATAAGGCTCCGGCAGTCAGTGCCGGCGATACTCTTGGCAGCATCGATGCCGTTCATGCCAGGCATCTCAATATCGAGTAAAGCCACGTCAACGCTGTGCTTGGCGACGAGCTCCGCGACCTCTGTCCCAGAGCCACAGCCTGCAACGACTTCAATGTCCGGCTCGGTATTAAGGAGCGCGGTCAGCGCGCCGCGAACTAGAGACTGGTCCTCGGCAATGAGCACCCGGATGGCGTTCGTCAAAGCTACTTAACCTCCTGCGTATCAGGGCCTTTGAGCGTCACGCGGACTGTGGTCAAACCGCCGGCGCGCTCGATTGTGACCTCACCGCCGGCGGCTTCTGCCCGGCGGCGAAGACCTGCGAGGCCCGTGAGACCGGAGGCAAGTGCACGCGAAGCGTCTTCTGTGAAGCCGCAGCCGTTGTCCGTAACCTTGAGGGAGTTCTCCGTGAGTAGTACCCAGCATTCAGTAGCTCCAGAATGCCGCACGACGTTGGTGCTAAGCTCCCGCAACGCCCAGGAGAACAGATCTTCATGAGACTGGGGGCGCGTGAGGGTATCCGGAAGGTGAGTTTGTATTCCGGCGGTTTCGAGGATCCGGCGCGCGGCGTGGATCTCGCCGGCAAAGGTAGGGTTCTTCATGCGGGTAACAGTCGAGCGGACTTCGGCGAGTGACATCCTTGACAGGGCGCTAATCTCCTCGAGCTCGGCAGCTGCCTTGGCGGGGTCGTGTTCGATTAGCCGACGGGCTACTTCGGATTTGAGGTTGATAGCAGTAAGCGAGTGGCCGAGAAGGTCATGGATATCAGAGGCAATATCCTCGCGTTGATGCGCCAGATCTAAATCATGGCGAAGAGCTATCTCAGTGTCCTCTCTCTGGGACAATGCTCCGAGGACCAAGATGAGAAGCGGCCAGCCGAAGAGGATGATCGCAAGGTCCATAAAGCGAGGATTCTCGTAAATCCATGCGGGGATACCAGCAAGTATGCCGGTGAGCATAATAACCGTCGCGGCAGTCCTGAACGGTTGTGTATAGGCTACGAGCGCTCCGAGATATGGGACGAAGGCGACAGCCCAGGCACCATATCCCGGAATAGATGCTAGGGCGAGTAGCGCGAGGATAACCCACCGAAGGGTTACGCGTTGACCCAAGGTCCAGCCGCGCGGAAAGAAGTCGACAGAACCAAAGGAGAGAAAGTAGGCCACACAGAAAAACACAGTGATGGCCACAGCCCAGGTCCGCTGAGCAGGCGTATAAGTGGGAAGGAACAAAACTTGGAGAAGGACAAGCAGGAGAAAGATCAACCAAATAGCTGCGAAAGCGGCATTGCGAACCTTGAAGCTACTCATCATGCTCGGTTCTTGTCGCGCTTGTGAAGAATCAGACACAACCCGACGAAAACCATTGTCCATACAGCGATATTAACCCATGCGTACCATAGCGGGTCTTCAATAAAGAGCTGCTCGCTATTGATCATTTGGGCGCCTTCAGACAAAGGCCCACGAGAAAGAGCCTGTGCGCCGTACATCGGAGTGAATCGTCCGACCGCGAGTAGCGATTCCTTTAGCGGCATGAAGACATTTCCGGCGAAGGCGAGAATGACGATAGTGGATGTTGTGATAGAGACGGTGTTTTCTGAGGGAAAGAGCATGGCACAGGCCATGCCGTAGAAGCCGAAGGGGATAGCGCAGGCGACGGTAGCAAGAAATGCTAATGCCCACTGGGTCGGTTGCATGCTTGCTGCGGTGAGTGCACCGGTAATGAAGACAGCGGCGATCGGTAAGATTGCGCGGACCGCGATATTGAGGAAATTGGAAATCCCTAGCTGGGAAGAGCGTAGGGGAGTGAGTGCCAATTGTCGGCCCCATCCTGCACGGTTTTCTGCAACCATGGAGCCGGCGGCGCCAACAGCACCTGTAGCACCGGCATAGAGAGCCATGCCGATCATCACCATGGCAGCAACATTTCCGCCGTTAAACTCGACTTGGCCGTATTCTTGCATGGCGCCGAAGAGAATATAGAAGATGATTGGAAGACCAACGCTGAAAAAGAGCGTGGGCAGGTCGCGACGTAGCCGCTTTAGGTCGTGGGCAGCGTAGTTCAGGGTGGTGCGAAGAGTGGGGTGCGCAGCGGTGTGGGGGCTCATGTGAAATCTCCTTATCGCGTGGTGTTACTGGATGTAGCGTTGTAGAGCTCGAGGAAGGAATCCTCCAAGCTGTGTCCTGTGATAGTGATGTCGCGAGCAGTGGTTTCGTTAAGCAGGTAGCGTGCCACCGCATCAGAGTCTCGAGCAGTGATGACCAGCCCCGTGTCTGTTTGCTCTTGGTGGATAACTCCGGGAAGTAGGTTGGCCGTAAGCGCATGTGGGACCTCGCAGGGAAAGGCGGCCCGGATGACACGGGTGGAGTTGGAGTTGCGGATCTCTTCTGTCGAGCCATCGGCTTGAATGTGGCCCTTGTTGAGCATGATGATGCGCTGGGCAAAGGTCTCGGCTTCTTCAAGGTAATGGGTGGTGAGCACGATGGTTCGGCCGGCATCTGCCTCTTCGCGCATAGTTTCCCAGAAGTGATGTCGGGCACCGGCGTCCATGCCAGTAGTTGGCTCGTCGAGAAGCAGCACTTCCGGATCTCCTAAGAGGGCCAGTCCGAAGCGGAGGCGTTGTTGCTCACCACCGGAGCATTTGCTCACGCGGCGCGACAGGATATCTCCTAGATTTGCGCGCTCGATGATGTCGTCAAACGCACGGTGAGATGGGAAGGCCGCGCCGAGGAGCTCGAGGGTTTCCTTGACGGTGATGTTAGGAAGAAGCCCGCCGGATTGCATGACGGCTCCTATGCGTCCGCTTTTAATAGCGGTCTGTGGGCTTTCTGCGAGCACCTGGATAGTGCCGGAAGTCGGTGTTGTCAGGCCCAGGATGAGATCAATAAGCGTCGTTTTCCCGGCGCCGTTAGTTCCCAGTAGGCCAACGATCTCGCCCCGATGAATGGAAAGGGAGACGTCGTGAAGCGCTTGTACTGGATTGGGCGAGGCCGCATTAAAAACCTTGCTGACGCCATTGACGTCAATGACTGGTAAGAGAGTGCGTGTTGTGCTCATATCTTCACGCTATGGTGGGCAGATATGTGCAGCGTAGACGTGGTGTCACCAATTAGACGTGACAGTTGTCATGGTTGGGGCGGGCTGGCTACTCGCCAGCGCGGGCCAATAAGAACGCATCCGTCCGATAAGGAATGCGAAGGACTTGGCCGGGGCGAAAGCCCATGTGTTCGTAGAGGTACCAGTTGAGGTTATGTGTCATGCGTTCATGGATCTTTTGGCCATTGCGAAGCCAATATGAGCGAGTATGCATGAGAGCATGAAGGCCTTCGGGGCTCAGCTCGTGTTCCCACGTCAAGCGGAGCTCTTGGCGAAGCGTCCATGGTTCACAAAAAGCGGGATAGAAACCGGGACGGTGGACATCTCCGGAATGCATGATGCGGGAAAGACGCAGGACCCACGGGTCCGCATTGACGTCCAGAGTGTTCCACACCAAGAGGACTTTTCCGTTGGGGCGGAGAACCCGGTCAAATTCTGCACAGGCTCGTTGGACGTCAACCCAATGCCAGGTCTGCGCGCAGGTGAGGGCGTCGAGGGAGGCGTCTGCAAGCGCAGTGTTCTCGGCAGTTGCACGCCAGCACGGCACCCCGAGGCGGTTTAGGACTCGGGTCATGTCAGGGGATGGATCGCTGGCGTAGACAACGGGGTTGCTTAGTGATTCAGTGAGCTTTCCGGTGCCTGCGCCAACATCGAGGACAGTCCGCGCGGAGGCAATGAGCCGTGATACCTCCTGCGGATAGCCAGGACGCACGTCATGATAGGCGTCAGCACCGTGGCTGAATGATTGGGCAGAACGAAGACGCTGCTGAGCTGTGCTGAAGCTCGGTGCCTCTTTCCCCGAAGCCGGGCGATAGCTGGGGTAATGCTCGGGGACCGGGAAAGGGGATGAGACGCTGGGGGAATCAGTTGATTCGGAAGGAGTTGGGCTCATGATGCTCCTAAATCTACCGTGGTGCTGCAGGTTCGTGGATGTCGGTGGGATGTTTTAAGGTGGACGAGGATATTTTCCCGAGGGCGAGCGTGGCGAGGCAAATGATGAGTGAAGATTCCGCAGCATGGCTGCGGTGTTCGCGCACGCTGGCTGGGATCATGTCAACCGCAGCTTGCGTCATGGCGCTGGTCTCGTGCAGCTCGCCTGAAGAAGACACGACTACTTCTCCATCAACAGCAGAGTGGACAAGTGACCTCGGTTTCCCCGTCGCCCCTATGCTCGTTGGCCCCGACCCCGGGCACACGAAAAAAATGAAGTTGGCCTCTGGACGTAGTTTTCTCCTCCACGTGCCCGAAAACTACACTGCAGATCGATCCTGGCCGGTCCTGTTGTCCTTCCACGGTTATACAGATTCTCCGGAAAACATGGAGCAATACAGCCAGTTTGATGCGGCTGACGCCATAGTCGCCTACCCTGCAGGGGAAAATGCGGCGTGGGCTCCGGCGCCTTATGCTGCTACCAGCGCGGAAGAAGACCTAGAATTCGTGCGAGCAATCGTGGACAGCCTGCGCGCTACCTATGAGGTAGACGATAACGCTATCTTCGCTGCGGGCCTGTCCAATGGAGGAGGATTCGCGGCATTCTTAGCCTGCCGTATGCCGGGGACGTTTCGCTCGGTAGCTACTGTATCGGCGGCTTATTACGAAGGCATCCATACGGATTGCTCAGACAAGCCTGTTGGCCGTTTGGATATTCACGGTACAAAAGACCCCGTTGTCAACTATGAGGGCGGCGTGCGGCACGAGACTGCTTATGCTTCGGTCGCAGAAGTGCTCGGGCAGCATCAGCGTCGTAACAAGTGTCGTGGCGACGTCGAGTCCGTACGTCTCACAAACGGTGCCACCAGAGAGACATGGACTGCCTGCCAAGCACCGCTGCAGCACATTCGCATCGAAGGCGGATCCCACGTTTGGCCTGGTGGAAACAACGCTACGAAAACTGAGGTGGGTAAAGGTTTTGCCACCGACGCGGTACTAGACTTCTTCGGTATCCCCGGCCGGCCTGCAGACACCGAGGAACACGGAGTGGCCTAGGATTGATTCCTTCGTGGACTACTCGCTGAGCGTGTAGTGATTAAAGGGGATGCCGAGGGAGCGAACCCGCGCTAAGCAGATGTCTGCCACCGTTTCATACCCAGCTTGGTGCGCGGCACTGGTGGTTTCCGTGGGGGCCGGAATCTGTACGAGGTGAAAGGAGCGCTGGCCGCCATCCTCGCGATTGAGCTCGACGACGGCCTGCGCGGTGGTGCCAGAGCCAGCAAAAAAGTCGAGGACTACCGCGTTGGGGCCGCCGGCGATTGCGATGAGGTGCTTGATAAGCCGCACTGGTTTGGGAAAATCGAATACGCCTTTAACACCGAGTGCCTCTTCAGCGTCACGACGGCCTGTACGGGTTACACCGAATCGTTCCCCGTCCAGTATGGAGCGTGGGCGCGCACCCTTCTTTTCATAGTTCTTGGTATAGACAAAGCCGCGTCTGAAAACCAGGTCGTCATAGTGCTTATCAACTTTGTCCCGCCCCCAACGCCAGCGCGCGACCTTCGACTTCCCGTCGGGTTGATGAGGCCAGTATTTATCACCATTCGGACCGACGATGGGAAAGTCGAGGCTTGGTAGATAACCCAAGGTCTTGGAATCTAGGCGAACGAGGGAATAGTTACCCTTCTCATCGCGATGGTTGTAGCGGGTCGATGTCTGCGCCCCTAGATCAACATTGAACCCGGAGTTTTCCGGAGATTTGGCGTAGCAAAGGACATATTCGTGCTCTTGGACGGCATATCTTGAATCATTCTTTCCAGTACCGCCTTTTTTCCAAATGAGCTGGCTTGCAAAGCAATCCTCGCCGAAAACCTCGTTGAGGAGGAGGCGTACATGGGCACACTCTGATTCGCCGATCGAAACCACGATGAATCCTGTGTCTGCGAGTACTTCACGCGCAAGGATCAGTCGTGGAAGCATCATAGAAAGCCATTCGGCATGCCATTGACCAAAGTGCTCTGAGCGCATTTCTCGCCGTTGGCGGAAGTTGTCGCGATAAACAAAATCCTTGCCGGTGTTATACGGCGGGTCGATATAGATGACGTCGGCTTTCATACCGCGGGCAACAAAGCTCTTGAGCGCGGATAGATTATCGGCCACGGTGACTGAATTGGTGGTGGAATCCGAGCCGCTTATCAACGTGTGCCTCCCCGCAGCTTGAGAGGCAGCAAGCGCAGCGGCAGCATTCTTTCCCGGCCACACTAAGCCAAAGGCTGAGTCATCGCTTGTGGGTATTTCTAACCCACGAGAGGGCGTCGAAGAATCAGGTTGTGTAGCGGGTCGGGGAGTTGGCTCAGAATGAGGGGAAGGCATTGTGGGCAGGTTTGTACTTTGGCGATTGATCTACGGACGAGGGCATGTGCGTTAATTATTGCGCAAAGAACTGAGCGCGGAGCGCAGCCAAAGAAGTGTGTCCTAGAGTGCACAGCAATGCCAACGAAGGCGCGCCTGCTTTTAGCAAGTTGTTGAACGAAAAGGGGTAGGTGGAGGGGGTAAACGGATGCGCCGACCCTGAGAATTCTTAGAGTGCTGCTTTGTGTGGGAACGGTACGTCTCATAACTAGGGTGATTAATAACTCGTGTGGCGAAGACTCTGGTGCGTCGGTACGGTGGAGTCTCGTGATGGCTCGCAACGTGAATGCCGCGGTCGATAGTGCACTTGTTCGTAGTGTGCGGAGCCGATCGATGGGGTTCACGCCTACTGATCGGTTGTAGCCGCAGGCGTATTGACACGTTGGTAGCTAGCACGGTTAGAAACAGTAAAAGCAACGAAAGGATTGTAGGAATGGGTATTTTTGACAAGGCAAAGGACGCGCTGAACTCCGATAAGGGCGAGCAGGTTTCGGACAGCGCACTGGACAAGGGTGCTGATCTTGCTAAGGGTAAGCTCGGCGAAGATAAGGCCGATAAGATTGACTCTGCTCGCGACCAGCTCGATGATCGTATCGGTAACGAGGGCGCTTAAGTCCTAAAAATTGAGGGCGGAAGCAGTGTGCCTAGCACCCTGACGTTGCAGGAATAAGAGCCCACTGCCTCTGAAATGCCACGCTAGGCGCGCTCTATAAGTCCTGTCCACGATGTGGGCAGGACTGTATAAGTTTTGTAGCAATGTATATGTTGGCTTTGGCTGGGACATAATATGGGCGAGTTGATAGAGAAAAGGAATCTGAGAGAAACCTTTAAATCCTCCTATGTTGTGTTTATGAATATAAAATCGGTCATTTCCTAGGTAGGCTGAACACTGTGAATACTTCAGTAGGTGTGGAACAAAGTAGCCAGCCCTTTAAGCAGCTTCTGATTGAGCAAGCTGGCCGGGTCATTGCTAAGGCGGGCATCGATGAAGTGCGCCTTCGGGAGGTTGCTGACCAGGTTGATGTGCCTCTTGCGGAAGCTCAGGCACTTTTTGCTTCCGAAGCGGAACTCGTCGAGGCAACTAAGCACTCTCTCAATGATGCACTGACGTCAACTATTGATGTGCACCTACAAGGGTTGCCCGAAAATGCGACCGCGGTAGATAAGCTTCGTGCTACCGCGCTGTCCTACTTTTCTTTTGCGGTCGAGGACCCATCCTCTTTTGCGGCTTTTACTGCTGTCTACGCTTCTCCCCGCACGGGATTGACGGCTGAGGACTTTGCTAGCCGTGATGGAGAGGCTGACACCTGCCCCATTATGCGTATTCTTTTTGACCTGACTAAAGACGCTATTAAAGAATCTGGCGGCACGGAGCTCGATGCCTATGGGACGCTGCTCTCTGCTCTGTCGATATTCTCCCACCTACACGGCGTTACACAGCTTGCAGCCGAAGGGATTCTGCGCTACCTCTCGCCAGTGGCGAAAAAGCAAACCTTTAGTGCTGTCATGGATACGCTGAGCGTTGGTCTTTATCCCTTCTTTAGGGGCGAGCGTATCAAGCGCGCCGAACCTTGCGGCCTGGCAGGGGAGCAGCCTGAAACACTCCTAATCAGTGCAGAAGACTTTCCACGAAGCACAGAGGATGAGCAGCGAACAGCTCTGCTCCGAGGTGCCGTGGAGGAGGCTCTCGACCACGGCGTGACTGGCTTGCATATCGGTGGCGCCGCAAAACGAGCAGGGCTTAGCGTCCAAGAGGCTGAACACCTTATTGAAAGCGACCAAGAGCTGGCAAGTTTCCTGGAGCGCTATTTGGACAAAATCAACTACGAGTTCATTTACCGTCAGGTAGCCGCGTTGCCGCAGGACGCTAGCGCAGTGTCGAAGATCAAAGCTACGGGCTATGGATATGTCTCACATGCTTTGCATGACCCGCAAGGACTTGAGGCGCTCATTAAGATCGCATCCGGCCCGATTGTGCCCATGTCATTCGAGGATGACTTCCTGCCAAACGCGAATAAAGCGGTCGAGCTTCAACGTGATTTCAGCGAGTTCGGCCGAGCCTTTGGGTTCATTATGTCTCTCGTACGCGAGGCTATCGATGAGGTGGACGGGCCGCGCACTCCATGGGTTCTTTTCATATTAGTGATTTCAGTGTGGGCTGGCGCCCACGGTCTTGCCATGCTGAGCACCAACGGGCCATTGCGTGGGTATAATTCCGATTTTATTTTTGAAATTCTGACTCAATATATGGATATCGAACTCGGTGGCATCATGCGAAGCCTCAATGGCATGGCAGGCTAGTTCAGTGAAATGAGCGTGCGGGATGCTCAACTGAGAGTGATTCGCATCATATTTCTCCCCACTTTCTTAGAGTGAAAGTGGGGATTCTTTTGTCAATATCTGAGGTTGGCTGCACCTTGTCGGGGTGGTGTGGATGTGGGCTTTGGCTGGGCGCATTCATTGCGTGAAGGGGGTAGAAATCGGTCTGAATCGACTAATGTTTACGGCGTGAACTGCAAAGATGTCGATGGCCGGTGTCTCTGAATGGGGGTAGCAAGTAGTTACTCAAGTGTAGAAAATATACTCTGCGGGTTGTATGGTGGCCACGTCCGAACCTTAATTGCAAGCCTTATAAGGCTAATCGGGTTTTCACTTCAGTTTAAGAAAGACTAACTATGCGCCCTACTCGCTCTCGCATTGTCGCCACTGTAGCGGCAGTGGCTACCTTTTCTTCCGTGATCGTCGCTCCTCAGGCAATTGCGGTAGAGGAACCGGCAGAATCTTCCTTCGTTCACGAGGAGAATGGCACTGGCACTCTTGATGTCAACGGCACTGCCTTCGACGAAGACGGCGACCTGGTTGACGAAGACAACGCTGGTGATAACGCGATTGAAGAGCTTGACCGTGACTCTCGCAACAACGACATCAGCTTTTATGACGCGGAAAACAGCAAACCGACGACGCTTGATGAGCTGAAGAGCACTGAAGCATCGACGGCTGACGCTTCGATCAAGGTCGTCGAGAAGGACGGCAAGCTGGTCTGTGAGATTTCTGATGCTCCTGGTAAGGAAGGCGAGATTCTTGAGCGCAAGCTCGACCTAGCTCGTGCATTCTATGATGGCGGCAACAAGCTGCTGCAGACCGTATGGGAAGTTATTCCTGTTGTCGGCGATCTCGTCCCGTCGGACTTCATCAAGAAGATTGGCGCAAGCTCGTGGGAGCGGATCACTGAAATGGTCCGTGAAGGCGAGAAAGACAAGGATGTCACGTGGGACCTCGCACGTGCGCAGGGCATGGCTATCGCAAAGATCGAGAACTCCGATGCTGATGTCGATTTGAAGAACCCGGATGCGGCGAAGAAGACCGTCTCTGGGCTCATCAAGTTTGCTGATGGTGCTTTCGGTACTGGAGTCGCTACCGTATTGAAGGTTTTTAATGCCGCCGTTACGATTGCTGGCCTTTTCCCGGGCGCTAGTGCCGCTAAGGACTTGAAGCTGAGCGATACTCAGCGCAAGGAAATTGAGTCCACCCTGTCTGGTATCTCGACCGCGGCTTCTGCGTTGGCCGAGGTTAACGCACCGGCTGGACAGAAGTGTGCGGACATGCTCAATGGCAAGCAGGTCAGCGACGAAGCGCCGGATTCCACCTCGACAACCGAGTCCTCTGAGCCTTCCGAGTCCGCCGAGCCTTCTGATTCCGAGAAGCCCTCCGAGTCCACTGAGCCTTCCGAGTCGAGTGAACCCTCCGCATCAGATGAGGCTTCTGAGTCCGCAGAGTCGACTGCGCCTGAATCTACTGAGTCCGAGGCGGCCGAACCTGAGGATCCGACGCAGGAATCCGAGCCTGCTTCCACTACCTCGGCCCCTGTAGATTCCGATGATGAGGATAATAGCGGTGAAGACGGGGAGCCTGGCCGCGAGGGCAAGGACGGCGCCGACGGCAAGGATGGCCGTGACGGTCGCGACGGCCGCGATGGGCGTGACGGCAAGGACGGCGCCGACGGCAAGGATGGTCGCGACGGCCGCGATGGGCGTGACGGCAAGGATGGCATCAACGGCCGCGATGGCGTCGACGGCAAAGATGGTAAAGATGGCGAAGACGCTGATATGTCCTCCGCTGTTGGTTACTCATTCCTTGGAGCGATTCTCGGTGGCGGTCTAATCGTTTCCATCTTCGGCGCTGTTGATTACCTCTACCTGCTGGGCTACCTGCCCAAGGAAGGCATTCCGTGGCGCGCTAACCGCTAAGACCAACTCGTAGTTCCAGCCTGAGCAGAGAAATCTCAGGCAGAGCACTACAGAACAGCCCCATTGCATCCGCAGTGGGGCTGTTTGCATGAGCGATTGAAGGGTAGGCAAGCGCAGTATTGGGTCAAAGCTCGCTGTTTATAGCAGCGTGAGTGCGCATTTCAGAGCTGCCCGTGATGGCGTTTACCCTCCCGTCGGGATGGCACAATGAACACAGCGGTGTTGACCAGATGGCTTCTCGCAATAAGCGCACCATTTCTGTGGCGGTTCTAGGAGCTGAGAAGGTCGTTAACACCGGACTATAGAGTGGCAAGTGTGACTGGAACAGTTCTTTAAGCACTAATTTCTCTTTCATGCGCCACGCCGTTCGCGGTGCCGCCGACCCATTGGAGGTGAAGTAGGTGGGCAAATCAGCTCAGCTCGCAACTATGAAGCACTCGCGGAGGCGGCCGCGCCGGTGGTGGGCAATCGGCGTAATCCTGCTCGTCGTCGTGATCATCGCCGGCAGCGTACACGTGGCGCGTAATACCGCAGGGATATCCGCGGGAGAGCTGGACCCGATTGATCGGTGCGCCTTAGAGGAGTACTCGGAATACGCCGCTGCCGTAGAGGATGCTCCAGATTCTGCGGCCTGGCTCAATGCGGCTGCGACCGAGCACCCCACGCTGCTAATCAGCAGGAAGACCCACTTTTCGTACCTGATCAACCCCTCCCAAGAAGTCTCTTCGCCCTTCGCTGCTCCTGTAGACATGGGCGATAACCCCGCCGGCCTCGAGGTCTATCGGTTGGACCGGATCTACCCGAGGCTGTGGCCGATTAAGATTGCCGGCGGCAACTTCAACACGGTGGGCGAGACCACGACGGTCCAGGGGAGCGATGTCTACTACCTCAAATTCGGCGAGGATCATTTCGACAAGCAATTCTCCTCAGAGCATTTCATTACCTTCTTCGCGCATGAGTCCTTCCACTTCTACGGTCAAGCTCGGTGGGCTTTGGACTCGCGTGTCTTCGGCGAGCTCTCCCCGCATGGGGTGGAGCTGCTCGACGAGAGAATGCGGCTGCTCGATTCAGTCCGCGACGCGGGTGCAGACCAAGCTCGGCTGAGAGAACTGGCCACAGAATTGCTCGCTCTGGAAAAGGAACGCCTAGCTGCAGATCCTGACTACGTCAGCCAAGAACACTGGATGGAAACCGTGGAAGGCACGGCTACCTACCTCGGGATAATGGCCTCACGTGTGGTGGGGTATGACTTTGGCCCCATGTACTTCGACAATACTAAGGAAGCGCGTTTTACGGACGTTGTTCCGTTCCTAGAGTCCGGGCAGATCGACAATGACTTTCTGCGCAATCGATTGCCATATGAGGCCGGCGCTCAGTTGTGTTTGCTGCTTGCAGCATTAGCGCCGAGCGGGGAATGGCAGGCCTTTCTCAATGAACAATCTCCGGATTCTCGCCGCACGCTTATCGACGCCCTGGGCCACGTCCTTAGCCAAGAGAAGTAGATCCGCTAAACAGCGCCGCCAATAAACTGGGCGAAAAAGAAAGGCTGGTCAGAAAAACTCTGACCAGCCTGGATGCTGTCGGACTAACAGGATTTGAACCTGCGACCCCTACACCCCCAGTGTAGTGCGCTACCAAACTGCGCCATAGTCCGCCGTCGCACCATTTGGTGCAACTGCTACAGATTACACCAGCGGTATTCGCTTCGACAAATCCCAGGTTGATGCGCGTTTTGAAGGCTCTAGAACTCGCCGGTGGAGTAGACCCACTGCCCGTCTTGTCTGCGGAAAGAGGAGCGTTCCCGCTGAGAGCCTTGTGCGGCGCCCTTATAGAAGGCCTCGAACTCAACGACGCCGGTATCGTCCAAGGGGCCGCCGGCGACGGTATCGATAATATCGAGGCGGTAAAAGCGGATGCCGTTATCTGCGAGGTTGAGGCGCTCAGGGCGGGTCTCTGGGGCCCAGGTCCGGAGCAAATAGTCCTCGTCGCCGGTGACGAAAGCACTGAACCGCGAGCGCATCAGCGCCTCGGCCGAGGGGGCGGGCGTGCCGGCGTGGTAGCGCGAGCAGCACTCGCCAAACGTCAAGCCGGATCCGCAGGGGCAGCGGGCAGCCGGATCAAGAGGGTTGAGAACAATCATGTGAATCTATTGTGCCGCGGTTGTCACGGTGGTGGTCACCTCGACGGCGAGGAGGGAGTCGATGGTGGTGGATGCGGAGGCGTCGCCAAGCGCGCGTTGTTGATCCGCGCTAAGGGAGGCAGGAAGTGTCACCGTACGTGTAAATCGGGATTCGGACTCTTGGGTAATGCTGACGGACACAGCTTCGAGAGCCTTCGCGTCGATCTTCTGTGCCTTGCCCGCTGCCTTGATGGCCTGGGTGCTTGCCACAGCCAGTGCAGACATGAGGAGGCCTTCAGCGGTAAAACCTTGGCCCTTGCCGCCGCTTTTCTTCGTGCGGTCAGCGGTCACAGAACGGTCGTTGTGGCGTACTACGACGCCCATCCTCGTGCCCACAGCTGGGATTGCCACCGCGGAGTCATCTGCGACCGGCGCGGGAAGGTTCTCCGGAACGATGAACTGCTCCGCCCACGGGCCAATCAGGTCGGCAGCGCGTGCGGCGGCGCCTTGCTTGGTGACGAGGTGATCAGCCTTATCCAAGGCGACCAAGGACTTGGGGTAGCGCGTGGTGCGGAAAATGTTCTGCGCATTGTCGATGCCAACGGTCTGATCAATGGGGGAGTGCAGCACCATCAGGGGCTTGCGTAGGCGCGGAAGGTACTCCTCCGGGTTGGTATCAGCAAGGTCTTCGAGGAAAAGGCGCGAAATGGTTAGCGCGCGGCCGCCCAAGGTGACCTCTACCTCGCCATTGGCGTCGACCTCGCCAATCTTGTCGGCGTAATGCAGCACTGAATGTGCGGGATCGAAAGGAGCACCGATGGTGGCGACGGCCTTAAGGGAACGAATGCCGTTGGCCGCCGCGAGGGCAGCGGCGCCGCCCAGCGAGTGCCCCATGAGGAGCTGCGGTGCGGAGTAGTTCTGGGCCAGCCACTCGGCGGCGGCCTGGATGTCTGCAACGTTTTGGCTGAAACAGGTATCAGCGAAATTTCCCTCGGACTGTCCCAAGCCTGGGAAGTCGAAGCGCAGGGTGGCGATGCCAAAGTTTGTCAGCTGCTTGCTCACGCGGGCAGCGCCGGGGGTATGGCGCGAGCCGGCAAAGCAGTGCGCAAAGATGGCGAAGGCTTGCGGAGGGGAGTCTGGGAAATCGATGGTTCCGGCCATCGCGGTACCGGTGCTGGAGGGGAGCGACACGTTCACGGATTGCATGCCCACAAGGATATAAGGGCAACTGCACGCCTGCGAACCGGGGTTGACTAAAGTCGATAGAAGACCTGTATGACGCACAAGGATGGAGGAGTGCTCATGGGCGCATTTGATTGGTTCTGGAAGGCAATGGGCGCGCAGTCCGAGCGCAACAATAAAAAGTCGAAAGCCGTTGTGACGGCTGCGGATTCTGCGGTGGAAGAAATTGCCAACTTATCGGATGCAGAGGTTGCCGCCACCGCCCGGGAATGCGTGAAGGATGGCAAGATTGCGGATAAGTCACGGTTCCTCGCCGCTCTGGCCGTGGCCAGCGAACGCAAACTCGGCATGCGCCCATTTAATGTCCAGTCCCAAGCCGTTCTCCGCTTGCTTGAGGGTGACGTCATCCAGATGGCCACCGGTGAAGGTAAGACCCTGGTGGGCGCAATGGCCGCGACTGGTTTTGCGTTGACCGGAAAACGTGTCCACCTGGTGACGGTCAATAACTATCTAGCGGCGCGCGATGCCGAGTGGATGCGCCCGCTGGTGGAGTTCTTCGGCCTCACGGTGGCCTCGGTCACCGAGAAGTTAGGCCCGGAGGATCGTCGCTCGGCCTACCTGTGCGATATCATCTACGCCCCCGTCAACGAGCTGGGCTTCGACGTTCTGCGGGATAACCAGATCACCTCCCGCGAGCAGACGGTGCAGGCGCGCGCGGATGTGGCGTTGGTGGATGAAGCGGACTCTGTGCTTGTCGACGAAGCCCTCGTTCCCCTCGTCCTCGCCGGAAACCGCCCTGGTGAAGAGTCCACGGGCCATATCACCAACGTGGTGTCGCGCCTGCGGGAGGAGCAGGACTACGTCATCGCGGAGGACGGCCGCACGGTGGCACTGACCGACGATGGAGCGGCGCGAGTCGAGCGCGAGTTGGGCATTGATTCGCTCTACTCCGAGGAGAATATCGGCTCCGTACTGGTCAAGGTGAACTTGGCGCTGCACGCAAAGGCTTTGCTTATCCGCGATATTCACTACATCATTACAGACGGGAAACTGCAACTTATCGACGCCTCTCGGGGCCGCGTTGCCGAACTACAGCGCTGGCCCGATGGCCTGCAGGCTGCGGTGGAGGCCAAGGAAGGCTTGGAGGTATCGGAAGGAGGGCGCATCCTCGACACCATTACGCTCCAGGAACTCATGCGCCGTTACCCGCTGGTGTGCGGTATGACCGGTACCGCTGTGGAGGCGACCGATCAGCTGCGCCAGTTCTATAACCTCCACGTCTCGGTCATTGATAGAAACAAGGAACTGCAGCGCTTTGATGAAGCGGATCGCATCTATGCTTCGGTGGATGAGAAGTCCCGCGCCATCGTGAACGAGATCGTCGCGATCAACAGCACCGGTCAACCGGTTTTGGTGGGCACCCACGACGTCGCCGAATCCGAAGATCTCGCCGCTGCGTTACGCGAACGGGGGATCGAGGTTAACGTCCTTAATGCGAAGAACGACGAGGACGAGGCGCGCATTGTGGCGGAGGCTGGCGACGTCGGCCGTGTCACCGTTTCTACCCAGATGGCGGGCCGCGGTACGGATATTAAGCTGGGCGGTGCGGATGAGTCCGACCGCGATGCCGTCGTCGAGAGGGGTGGCCTGGCAGTGCTTGGTACCTCGCGGCACCGTTCCTCGCGTTTGGATAACCAGTTGCGCGGGCGCGCTGGCCGCCAGGGAGATCCGGGCAAGTCCGTCTTCTTCGTTTCCTTAGAAGATGACGTGGTTAAGCAGGGTGGGGAAGATGAATCCTTGTCCGCCCGCCCCGATGCCGACGGGCTCATCGAATCCAAAAGGGTTCGTGATTTCATTGCGCACTGTCAGCGCGTGACCGAGGGGCAACTTCTGGAGATTCACGCGCAGACCTGGAAGTACAACCACCTACTCGCAGATCAGCGCATCATCATTGATGAGCGGCGAGCCAAGCTGCTCGATACCGACCAAGCCTGGCAAGAGCTGGCTGAGCGGGCACCGGAGCGTGCCGCTGAGCTTCGTGATGTCCCCGCTGAAGCCCGTGAGCGGGCGGCCCGTGAGATTATGCTCTTCCACCTCGACCAGGCGTGGGCCGACCACCTGGAGTTGATGGATGATGTGCGGGAATCTATCCACCTTCGTGCCATCGCCCGCGAGACGCCAATCGACGAATACCACCGCATCGCGGTGCGCGAGTTTAAAGACCTAGCGCAGCGCGCGGTTAATGACGCCGTTGATACTTTTAAGACCGTGCTTATTGATTCAGATGGTGCCCATCTGGAGGATCACGGCCTGTCTCGCCCTAGCGCAACGTGGACTTATATGGTCTCCGATAACCCACTATCAGGGGGTGGAAACTCCGTGCTCAAGGGCATAGGAAACATTTTCCGTTGATGTAAATTGCGGAGAGGCGACTCGCGCGGGCAGCGGAGTCGCTAATATGGAATGAGTCAACATTGATCCGACCCTTCGGAGGTAAAAATGAGCGAGAATACCGGAACGCCGGAACCGCAGGCAGAAACTACTTCTGTCTTCCGCGCAGATCTTCTTAAGGAGATGGAAAACGGCACCGCGGCGGGCTCTGACGCCTCCGTTGCTGGCGCTGAGAACTTGGCTGAAGGCCAGGCCCTGCTCGTCGTGAAGCGTGGCCCTAATGCAGGCGCTCGCTTCCTGCTTGATCAGCCGACCACCACCGCCGGCCGCCACCCAGAAGCTGATATCTTCCTCGATGACGTCACCGTGTCTCGTCGCCACGCGGAGTTCCGTGCGAAGGACGGTCAGTTCGAGGTGGTTGATGTCGGATCGCTCAACGGAACCTACGTGAACCGCGAGCCGCGCAATGCTCAGGTGCTCGAAGTGGGCGATGAAATCCAGATCGGTAAATTCCGCTTGGTATTCATTGCCCCGAAATAAGGCAGTGCCTGTCCTAAAGAACTAGGGGAGAAGGCCGGGAGAAAGCTTCCTCCCGTGCTCCCCTTATGTCATAGTGAAACCGTGTAGAAAGCAGTAGTAGTCCTATCGTGAGTGCGCAGAAGTCCACCGCCGCTGCCGCAGCAGCGTCTTCCGTGGCCAAGAAGACCAAGCCTGCTAAGCAGAAGCCCATGTCCATTGGCGTAACGCTAAAGCACGTGCAGAAGCAATTTCCGGATGTGACGGTGTCGAAGATTCGCTTCTTGGAATCTGAGGGGCTGATTACTCCAGAGCGCACCGCGAAGGGCTACCGCCGCTACTATCAAAAGGACCTTGATCGCCTTCGTTATATCCTGACTGCGCAGCGCGATCACTATACGCCGCTCAAGGTTATTCGGGAACAGCTAGACGCGATGGATTCGGGGCAGGTTACCGCCATCGTGTCCTCCCAGGCCGAGGCCCTCATCAGCGCCGAGCAGCTACGCGCACCGGTGGTTTCTCGGCTTACCGACGCCGATGTGGCCGACCAAGCAGGCACCACGCAGGAAAACATCGCCAAGCTGGTTTCTGCGGGACTGATTAAGCCGGATCCGGCGGGCTTCTTTGATACGGATGACGTGTCCATCGTGTCCGCGGCCGTGGCGCTGGAATCCTTCGGGTTTGAGGCGCGACAGTTGAAGTCGCTGCGCAATGCTGCCCGCCGCCAGGCGGACATGATTTCGCAGGTGGCAACGCCGGTGGCGCATTCGAAGTCTGATACTGCCCCGCAACAGGCCGAGGAGCTTTCTCAGCAGATGGCGGCCCTTGTTCTGTCGCTTCACGGGACGTTGGTCAAGACCGAGCTTCGTGACGAATTCCGGCCTTAAATCATACGGGCTTTTATTTCCGTAAGTTTGGCGCCGACTTTTCTACGCCACTTAACCGGCCCGACAACCATGTGCAAGGAATGTGTGTAAAAGTGGATTCCATGAACACTGAAGTATTGAAATTTCTAGGTATCCACCCCGTTGGCCCCGAAAATAACCTATGTGCTCTTTTCTATTGGGCGGAGGCGGACCGGCACGTGCCGGTGTGGGTCTCACCCATCGACGGCGCGCGTGTCCTCCAAGTACTCGAGCGGCACTTTAATGCGCGCCCAAGCACGTATGAACTGCTCATCGCCTTTGCGGATCAGCTAGATGGCATCGAGCATATTTGCGTGTCCGAGTACCGTAAGGGCGTTTTCATGGTTGATCTCCTGGATGGAACCGGTGAAGAGCACGATGCCCGCTTGTGCGACGCTCTTGTCCTCGCAGATCACTATGGGTTGCCCATTCATTTTGAGAAGGATGTGCTCGACGAGGTAGCCATTTACATTAGCGATGAGGACCTTAAAGAATATTACGGCCTAGAACGCGAGGCAGAATCCCCGGAGACGTTCCCGGAGAAGCGCATGCGCGAGTTTAAGGAGCGCCATTCCCAGCAGAGCGCGCTGGAGGACGATGACTTCGAGCAGATGATGCGTGATTCCGGAATCTCCGAGGAAGATTTGCTCGGCGGCAAAGATGGTGAAGAGGAGTAAAAGGGGAGTTTAAGCTCCCTTCCACATAATTCAGCCCTAAGCCCTGATCCCAGCTAGACATTAGAAGCGGCGCCCTTTGTGGCGTCGCTTTAGTCGTGCTACCACTGAATTTTTTAATGACACGCGTGTGACTAATGATGACAAAGTGACTCAAAAAGTCTAAAGTTCTACTAGAGGTTCACGGAGGACGACTCTTGACGCGGTCGCTGACGTGCCCTTTAATAGAAAAATAGAACTCCCCTCAAGTATCACTGGAGTAATTACGTGAGCAGTAAGAATAACCGTCCCGAGTCCAGCGCACTGCCGCTCGAAGATTTCGCAGCCAACGACTACGTTCAGGAATCCCTTTTTGATGTCGGGCCCGACGAGGAGCTGGGCTACCGCGTGCCCATCGCTTGCCAGGTAGCCGGCATTACCTACCGCCAGTTGGACTACTGGGCGCGCACGGACCTGGTGAAGCCCTCGATTCGCACTGCTCGCGGCTCTGGTTCCCAGCGCCTGTACTCCTTTAAGGACGTGCTGGTTCTTAAGATTGTCAAGCGCCTTTTGGACACCGGCATTTCTTTGCAGAATATCCGCCTCGCGGTGGAATCCCTGAGGGATCGCGGAGTTAACGATCTTGCTGAGCTCACCCTCGTCTCCGACGGCACCACGGTTTATGAGTGCCGCTCGAACGACGAAGTCATCGACCTTCTTGCCGGTGGACAGGGCGTGTTTGGCATCGCTGTCCCAGGCATCCTGAAGGAGCTTTCCGGAACCATCACTTCCTTCCCGGCCGAGCGCGTTGTGGAGGACGAAGAAGTCGACGTTGTATTTGGCCTCGACGAACTGGCTGCTCGGCGCAAGCGCAAAACCTCCTAAGGAAGCCATCCGCTGCCGCTCCTCTTAGTCACTGCAGCTCACGTCAGTGCTCTAGAGGAAGCGGCGGCTTTTTGATGTGCGGCGTCGATGCGCCTGAAATGTCCCGGTTATCGTGCCCCGGCGGCGTTGGCGATGGCCTTTTTGTCCTCTTGGGCATTTGAAGGGTCCGAGATGGTCTTGTAGGAGTCAGCGAGCTTTTCGAGCTCGGCGTCCTTTTCACCTTCACCGATATGCACCACGCTCAAGCTAACGCCCTGACCGCGCGCGGCTTTGACTGCCTCTGTAAAGCTTGCGTCATCTATATCTTGTTGGGTCCCGGTAGTAACGAGCACGACGCGGGCGTCTTTGCCCGTTTCTGCCTCTTGGTCCGTGGCGTTATCCAGTGCCGCGACCACGGCGCTGCGAGTTTGAGGAACGCCACCAGTGCCGAATTGCCGTACTGCGAAGGCCACGTTCTCGGCGTCGCCATAGGCTACATTCTGACGGAAGCCCACGGTGGCCGTGGCTGAAATGGGTGAGGAATAGTTCCAGAGAGCCACCTGGCTTCCCTCCGCGCCGACTGCCGACGCCGCCTCCGCCACGCCCTCGGTTACCTCATTGAAGTACGGCGCAAGGTTGTCGGAGGTATCAAGAAGGAACAACGTATTCGGCGCCACCCCTTGATCTTCCTTGTTTTCAGTGCTGGGCGCGGCTGATGCCGATTTGGACGGCTGTTCTGACTTCGAGGGCGTGGTCGATGCAGACGTAGTGCTAGCGCTTTCACTCGTCGGTTTCTGTACGGCTGATGACTCAGTGGTTTTATCCGCCGCTACTGGCTCGCTCGAATCGGATTCCCCTCCGCGGAAGAGGAAGAATGCGCCGATAACCAACGCCAAAACCGCGAGGACGGCCACGATGATGACCCACGGTGCGATTGCATAGTTATTCTTTCCATCCGAGTGCCGGGCCATCTTTTTCCTTCCGCGCTGGGGTCTCGGGGCAGTCAGGGCGCCCCGACGGGTCACATCAATGGTCTCTCATTGTAGCGCTCAGCGCTGCTCTAATTTGGGAGACAAGCCGCGCGCGGAGTGGCTCGGAGGCGTCGGCAAGCGCGCGTTGGCGCCGCACATACTCCGACTTTCCCTCTGGTGTTTCGATGGGGACAACCCCAAAGCCCCACTCGCGGCAGTCATATGGCGAGGCCTCCATGTCGAGCGTGCGCGCGGCCACCGCCAACCGGAAGGTATCGAGGAACAAGTCACCTGGCACCAACGGGCCCAATTTCCACGCCCATTTATATAAATCCATAGTCGCATGGACGCAGCCAGCCTGGTCGTTGTCCGGTTGGTCCTCACGGGTCAGCACCGTGAGGTTAAGCGGGCGGGCGGGCTCAGTAAAGAAACGGAAGGCATCGTAGTGCGTGCACTTGATGCGGTGCTTGTCGACGACTGCGTTCGTCCCTTCCGCTCCCAACCGCAGCGGCAGGTCATGGCGAGGGGAATCGGTGTGGTACACCATGGCCCATTCATGCAGGCCAAAACAATCAAATTGGGTGGGATTGTGCGCCGTCTTTTCCAGAAGTTCCAGGATGTAGCGCACGGTTCCGCCGCGGCGTTCGAGGAAGGCCTCGGTGTCCATCGTGATGCCCTCGGCAGTGCGGCGGTAGTAGCGCCATTCGCTGTGCGGAGCGTTCCCTTCCAGGGTGACCCCTACGCCTGGGTGCCAACGGCGTAGATGAGAGGGGCGGACGGGGTAGTACTCGAAAAGGAAGTCGTAGACAGGGTGATACGAGCCTGGGTGGCGATAGCGAGCGAGGAACTCATGTGCTTCCTCCTCGTGCTGTCGCATCCGGGCTTGCCAATCCTTGGGCGCGAGAATCATCGTTGTCCAGCACTGCCTCGACGGCGGCGGTTGTTACGGCCGCGGCGGCGGTGCCCCGGTGCTTCCTGCTTAGGCTGCTGTTGGTTCGGTGGCCCGAGCGGCTCGCCCTTCGGCTTGCGCGCACCGGTCATCTGGGCAAGTTCGGGGCTGCTGGCGGGGTTGCCGCGGTCGCTGATATCGAGGTCGGTGTGGTCCACTCCGGCCTTTGCAATGAGCTTGGCCACCTCGTCGCGCTGCTCGTCGGTAACGAGTGTGACGACGGTGCCTGACTCACCGCCGCGGGCGGTGCGGCCGGAACGGTGTAGGTAAGCCTTGTGCTCGGCGGGTGGATCTACGTGGACGACGAGGGAGACATCCGCAATGTCGATACCGCGCGCGGCGATGTCCGTGGCGACGAGCACGGGTACGCTCCCGTCGGCGAATCCCTCAATCGCCTTGGTACGTGAACCTTGGCCCTTATCGCCGTGAAGCGGCAGTGCGTTAATACCGACTCTGCGCAGCTTCTTCGCCTGCCTGTCGACTCCGTGCTTGGTCCGCATGAACATGATGGTCTTGCCCTTGCGCGCACCGAGCCGCAGGACGACGTCGTTGCGTGCCTCGCGCGTGCCGATGAAAATGAGGTGGTGCTCCATCGTGTCCACGGCGGCCTCGACGGGGGCTGTGGAGTGGGTTACGGGGTCGTGCATGAACTGCTTAACCAACTTGTTGACCTCACCGTCGAGGGTGGCGGAGAAGAGTAAGCGTTGGCCGTCTGGTGGGGTGAGATTGAGCAGTTTGCGTACCTGGGGAAGGAAGCCCATGTCCGCCATCTGGTCGGCCTCGTCGAGCGCAGTGATGGTGATCTGGTCGAAGAAAAGCTTGCCTTGGTCGATGAGATCCAGTGCGCGGCCCGGCGTAGCAACAAGTAGGTCAACCGGGCGTGCTAATGAGCGAATGTGGTTGTTGATGTTGACACCACCGACAACTGCCAACACACGCAGTCCCAGCGCGGCTGCGGGTTCATCCAGGCGTTGTTGGATCTGCGTTGCCAGCTCACGCGTTGGTGCTAACACGAGACCGCGGGGGTGCGCCGGTCGGGAGACCCCGGATTCGGCAAGTCGAGTGAGCATGGGAAGGCCGAACGTGAAGGTTTTTCCCGAGCCCGTGGGGCCGCGGCCTAGGACGTCCTTGCCGGAGAGGGCGTCGGGAATCGCGGCTTCTTGGATAGGGAAGGGGGTCGTGATGCCCTGTTTGTCGAGGACGCGGACAACATCGCGGGGGAGGCCGAGGTCGGCGAAAGTATTCATCGGGAGGAAGTCTAGTTCGGTTCGCTGCCAGATAGAAAAGCCAGTGCGGGGAATGGGCCTCGCATCCTGCACTGTTGGCAGTAATGTGATGTAGGTCTCTGCTAAATTGATCGGCATGACGAACCCTTTCAGTAGCCCGCAGCAGCAGCCCCGTGGATTTGGCCAGAACCCGCAGCACAACCAAGCACCGCCTGGCTTTATCAATCAAAATCAAGGTGCTCACGCCGGCGGACCGGCGATGCCACAGGCGCCCGAAAAGAAGCCAAGCTCGAAGAAAGCATTGTGGATCGTTCTGGCGGTTGTTCTTGTATTCGCCATCATCGCAGTCGTCGCTATTATTGCTGCAGTTTCTTTCTTCAAAGATGTTGCTGCCGATTTTGATGATGCGCCGCAAGACGCAAGTGCTTCCGACAATGCCTATTGGAACAGCACATATGACTCCGATGAGGTTGACAGGATCCGCGCCTCCGAGGTTTCTGCCCCGGTGCCCGCTCCGCTCATTGACCTTTCGGACGAGTGCTATAAGGACACGTCATTCTTCGGGCAGGCGGACTATCTGGGCCTAGATGTTCAGTGGGTTCCGATGATTTCTTGCATCTATGGTCCGGACAGAGAATTCGTGGCTCAGTACACAGAGAACAAGGATGCGATACGCGATACTGAAAGCGTTGGGCTGGCCGGCACCGTCGAGGATTTCACCTCGGCCCGCGGCTCCCAGATTGGCGCTTTTAGAGAGGAAGATGAGTACGTGATTGCTGAAGTGCTTGAGGATGGCAATGCGGTTATCGAGTACGTCATGGACGGCTATGATGCCAACGGGGACGAAGCGGACTTGAATGATTTGGCCAACTATCTCGTGGGTGCGGGAATCCTTGACTCGGCTCTGGGTGGTCCGTCGGTGAATGCCTAGCTATCTTCGGCACCGCACGCGCTTGACGACGCTTCACCCACCCCAAGTGGCCCGTCAACCCTCATCCGGTTGGCGGGTCTCGTTCTTTAAGGGCTTAAATGCGCGTTGTTCCTGCCGGTATTTGAAGGGGGTCAAGGATCACCGATGTGCCCGCGTGCCTTGATGTGGTCCGCGGGTGGCAGTGTTGTCACTGGTGGTTAGCTGTTTCCTTTCTGCCGTTGCTGTGTTTGGTGGCTGTGGGTGTTAGCTGCTGTCGGGTGGTTCCTCTGGTGGTTGTCCTGCTTGTTCGGCGTTGAGTCTGGCTACTGCTTCTTGGTATTCGGGCATTGCGGTGATTGGTGTGCCCCAGGGTGGGATGAAGCTGACCCCGGTGTTGAGCCGGTACATGTAGCCGCGGCCGGTAGGTCTTTGTGGGTCATCGTCGTTAATCCCGTTGTGGTAGGCGCACAGGAAGGTCAGGTTCTTGATGTTGGTGTAGCCTCCCGCCTGCCAGGGGATGAGGTGATGGACTTGGCAGTAATCAGCGGGCTTGTTACAGCCTGGTCTTGCACAGGTGTGGAATTCAGCATGCAGGGTAAGGCGTTGTTTGAAGTTTGCTCCACGCTCTAGCCGGAAGGTGTCGATGGGTCCTTCAATAGGGTGCACTATGGTGGCATAGCCTATTTCGGCAAACTTGTGGGTGAGGAATTCTGCCCCGGTCATGCGCCCACCATTAGTCAAGTTGAGCTCGAGTTCATCACCCTCGCCGTTGATGATCTGGTCGAGCTCGTTGAGGGTGACGATGACTTGGGTGCGCACCGCAGGTTTGGAACCGCCTGTTTCTTTGTTGAAGAAGATGTCGTTGGCGGCTTGAAGCAGGTCGGTGTTGGTGGATTCGAGTACGCCGCGCATGTTGGCGATCGTGGTCGCATCATCCGTTATGGAAAATGTGTTGGGTCCTTCGGATCTGTAGGTAATCCGCACGCCTGGCTTGGCGTGGCGTTTAGAGCGTAGTTCTTTCAGGCGTGTGGCGGCGACGGTGGGGATGCGGTGTGCGGGTGTTCCTGCGAGTTTGATTCTGAGGTTCCAGGCGTCGAGGGTTTTCTTGACTTTTGCGGTGTAGGACTCAATGAGTGTGAGGGTGCCCAGGCTGTGGCGTTGGGTGAGGGCTGCTTGGCGGGCTTTGCGTTGTTTGCCGCTGAAGCGGGTGGGGCCGAAGTACACCTGGTTAAGGTTTGCAAGCTCGGCAGCATCGGAGGCAGAGGCTCCGAGCGCGCGGAGCTCGTCGGGTGAGCCAGGAATGTTTTCCACCAGCGCAATCCCCGAGTTGCGGAGGCGGATGTAGGTTTCGATATCCCCCATGAGCACAGAGACTAAAACAGCACCGTGGGCCCCGCAACCGGAAGAAGAAAAATTCTGGTCGCGGGTAGCGGAGGGATAGGAAAAGCCCCTCAGGAGAGGGGCTTAGCAGCTACATTTCGGTAAGCGAGCGGTCACCTGACCATTCGATATGGAACGTGCCCTCGCGGTCCACACGCTTGAAGGTGTGGGCGCCGAAGAAATCGCGTTGGCCCTGAATCAGAGCAGCTGGGAGGCGCTCGGCGCGCAAGCTGTCGTAGTAGGACAGGGAAGAGGCAAACACCGGAACCGGCAGGCCCAGCTGCGTTGCAGCAACCACGACGCGACGCCAGGGGTCGATGAGGTTCTCCAGCTCGCCCTTGAAGTACGGGTCCAGAATCAAGGCAGGCAGGTCGGCATTGTTGTCGTAGGCCTCACGGATGCGGTCGAGGAACTTCGCGCGAATGATGCATCCACCGCGCCAGATGGTGGCCAAATCGCGTGGGTCCACGTTCCAGCCGAACTCCTCGGAGCCAGCCTTGATCTCATCGAAGCCCTGGGAGTAGGCAATGAGCTTCGCGGCATACAGTGCACGGCGAACGTCTTCGACGAACTCAGCCTTGTCCACGTTGAGCTCGGCAATGGTTCCGGAAGGCAGCTGGCCTTCCTGGGCAGCTGCACGTTGAGCCGTGGCAGAAGAGAGCGCACGCGCGAAAACGGATTCCGCAATGCCAGTGATCGGCACGCCCAGCTCGAGACCATTAATGGCGGTCCAGCGGCCGGTGCCCTTCTGGCCGGCGGCGTCCACGATGACGTCGACAAGCGGGGCACCTGTCTCCGGATCTTTCTGTGCTAGTACTTCGGCGGTGATCTCAATGAGGTAGGAGTCCAGGTCTCCGGCGTTCCATTCGCGGAAGACTTCGGCGATTTCAGCCGGTTCTATACCCGCACCATAACGAAGCAACTGGTAAGCCTCACCGATAACCTGCATGTCGGCGTATTCGATGCCGTTATGCACCATCTTGACGAAGTGGCCAGCGCCATCGGGTCCGATGTGGGTCACGCACGGAGTACCGTCGACATTAGCGGCGATGGACTCGAGGATTGGTCCCAAGGTCTCCCAAGACTCAGCTGGGCCACCAGGCATGATGGACGGGCCATTGAGCGCGCCTTCCTCACCACCGGAAATGCCTGCTCCGACGAAGTGACGCCCCTTAGCGGCCACCTCCTTCTCGCGGCGAATGGTGTCCGTGAACAGTGCATTGCCGCCATCGATGATGATGTCACCCTCATCCATGGCCTCGGTGAGTTGCTCGATGACGGCGTCAGTAGCCGCGCCAGCCTTAACCATGATGATCGCCTTACGCGGGCGCTCGAGGGAGGCAACGAAGTCCTCGACGGTCTCGGAGGGAATGAACGCTCCTTCATCGCCGTGCTCGCTGATGAGCACGCGAGTCTTTTCCGGGCTGCGGTTGTACACGGCGACCGTGTTGCCGTTGCGAGCAAAGTTTCGCGCAAGGTTGGAGCCCATCACAGCAAGCCCCACAACGCCAATCTGAGCGAGATCTGTCTTTTCAGCACTTTGAGTCATGTTCACCATCCTACGTCACCGAATTCCACTAACCTGTTGTGGCATGAACCACTCTGAAATCTTTGAAAAGCTCTTGGCCGTTTCCCAGTCCCGTCCGCTCAACGCGGACGAACTCGAGTTGATCAACTCCAACCCACAGGGGCTCGCAGGGCTTATTGGCCTGCGCTACACGCACATTTCTGCGGACGAGGTTCGATCTGAGGTGGAAGTCGTCCCAGATCACCACCAGCCTTGGGGCGTTGCAAATGGGGGTCTGTACTGTACAATTACGGAATCGACTGCATCCGTCGGCAGCCTAATCCTCGCAGGCAAGCCCGTTGTCGGTGTCAACAACAACACGGATTTCCTCAAGCCGGTGGCTTCGGGCACGGTGACCGCCGTTGCTACACCGCTGTACAAGGGGCGCCGCACGCAGCTGTGGGAGGTTAAGATCAGCCAGGGGGATGTGCTCCTCGCCGCGTCCACGCTGCGCACGATGGTGGTGCAGTAGCCTCTTACAACCAGTTGTTGCGGCGGAACCACCACCACATTCCGGCCACAACTAACACCATGAGGCCGATTGCGCCGTAATAGCCCCAAGGAAAATGTAGCTCCGGCATGACATCGAAGTTCATTCCGTAGATACCCGCGACAAGCGTTGGTGCGGCCCACATACCAACCACCGCGGAAATCGTTCGCATGTCGGAGTTTTGCTGCATGCTGATCTTGGCCACGGAGGCGTCGATAAGCGAGGTCAAGCGTTCATCGAACCCCGACACGTGGTCTTGGACCACCAGCTGGTGATCGTTGACGTCCCTGATGTAGGAGCGAATCGCCTTCGGAATGAGGTCCTTGTGGTCAGAGACCATCGAGCGCAAAGCAGGCGAAAGTGGCACGATGGCGTGCTTCATCTCCAGAATCTCGCGCTTGAACATATAGATGCGATCGATGTTCGGCAGCGAATTCGGAGTGAAGATTTCTTCCTCGAGCTCGTCGACCTCGATGGCGATGAGGCGGCAGATCTCCGAATAGCGGTCCACCATCATGTCTAGGATCTTCCACGCTAGGGACACGGGGCCCTGTTCGACGAGGTCCTGCTCATCCTCGATCACGTAGGCCAAGTTGGGTAGCTTCGCCGAGTGACGCACCGTGATGATGAATGTGTCACCGATGATCATTTGCATCTCACCAGTGGAAATAATCTGGCGCTTATCGGCTACCTCGTCGTGATCCCGGTAGTTCACCGACCGCGCCACCACGAACAGCTGGTCATCGTAGCGTTCCAGCTTCGGGCGCTGGTGTGCTTGGACGACGTCCTCGACGATGAGCTCGTGGATACGAAACTCAGCCGCCACCTTCGTCATCTGTGATTCGAGCGGCTCGTAGAGGCCTACCCACACGAAGCCGCGGCCGTACTCTTCTACGGTTTGCAGCGCGCTGTGTGGCGAAAACTCGCCGGGAAGGGCCTCGCCATCGACGAACACGCGGCAGTGTTCAATGGCACGTTCGACGGGAACGGAAAAACTCGGAGCACTGTCGTCAGAAGTGTTTTTCTTGCGTGGCTTGAATGGTGACGGTACAGATGGCATCGTGTCTCAGCCTCCTTCGTTTCGTATCGGCGTTTTGTAATGGCGGCTAAAGCTTACACCTGTAAGGGCATATAATCGTTGTCATGCCTACCTGGAAAGAAGTTACTGCAGCGAATCCCGCCCATTCCCATAACTTTGCGCGGAAGTGGAAGACACTTCGGGCCCAGGGCAAGGACATCGATGGGGAAGCCCGGCTTATCGACGCCATGAGTGAACGGCACTCCCGCGTCCTCGACGCCGGCTGCGGTTCCGGGCGCCTCGGTGGTGAATTGGCAAAGCGCGGCCACACGGTGTTGGGCGTGGACGTCGATCCCATCCTGATCGAGCATGCGGTCGATGATTATCCGGAGGCCCGTTGGGAAGTGGGGGACCTTTCGGAAGAGGAAATCCCGGAGGGCAACTTTGATATCGCTGTGGCTGCGGGCAACGTAATGACCTTCATTGCCATCGAAGGACGTGAGGCCGCACTGTGCAACGTCTTTAACGCTTTGCGCCCGGGTGGTCGGTTCGTCGTTGGTTTTGGTGAAGGTCGTGGTTGGGGCTTCGATGAATTCCTCGACCTCGCCCGCGCGGTGGGCTACCGAGTCGACTTTATCTTCGCATCCTGGGACATGAAGGTCTTTAAGGAGAACTCCACCTTCATGGTGGCCGTGCTTACCCGCCCCGGCGCAGACCTATTGGGTTAGCGCTGCGCGCCTGCGGCGAGGCGCCGCAGTCGGTGTCCATGGTCAACGGGGCCGTGCCCGCGACCGACGTGAAGTGCATCAGCATTCTCTATCGCTTCGTGGAGCCATTCGGTGGCCCATACCAATGCCTCGTCGAGTGTTTCCCCCGCTCCTAAACGCGCTGCGAGCGCGGAGGAGAGCGAGCAGCCGGTGCCGTGCGTGTTCTTCGTGTTAATCCGCGGGCAGGGCACGCGGGTTACCGCGCCGGACGGGCTTACCGTTGCATTATCGGCTTGGGCGCCGTCGAGGTGTCCGCCCTTGACCACGACCCAGGTCCCGTTGTCGTGAGCCCACTGAGTGGCGATATCGATTGCTTCCTCGAGGGTGCGCGGTTGTGCGACGTCCGCGAGGACAGCGAGCTCTGGCAAGTTCGGCGTGACCACGGTGGAGCGGCGGGCGAGCTCGCGCACAGCGCGCTCTGCCTCCCGTTCGAGTAGGCGGTCACCGCTGGAAGCGACCATGACCGGATCGCAGACTATGGGAACCCCCTCGGGCAGGGTAGAGACGAACTCGCTCACCGTTTCGGTGATGGACACCGAGCCCAGCATGCCGATCTTGAGGGCGTCGATAGTCACGTCCTCCTTCACACTTGCCAGTTGTTCGCGCAGGAATTCCACCGGAGGGGTGTGGATGGCGCGCACACCTTGCGTGTTTTGCGCGACGAGGGCCGTCACCACTGCCATGCCATAGGCGCCGGCCGCCTCAAAGGATTTGAGGTCAGCGTGAATTCCCGCCCCTCCCGTGGGATCGGTGCCAGCAATGCTGAGGACGCGAGGCAGGGCAGGACGGTTCACGGTTTTCTCCTTTACGCTAGGGACTTCTTACGTTCTACCGTATGTGGCCAAAGAAAAGGGAGAGAGGATGATTCCTCTCTCCCTTAAAGCGCGTAGAACCTAGTGAAGGTCGCGGTCAATGACGTTGCGAGCGACGCGCTGCTGCTGGGTGATTTCCAGGTTGCCGCGGTCGCGCGAGAAGGCGTTGAGGATCCAGTGCAGCGCCACGAGGGTACGGCTGCGGAAGCCAACGATGTAGAAGATATGCAGGCCGAGCCAGGAGATCCACGCCGGGAAGCCAGCAAACTCGGTCTTGCCCAGCTTGACGACGGCGTTGAAGCGGGAAATAACGGCCATGGATCCCTTGTCAAAGTACTCGAACGGCTCGGTTTCGTTCGCGGTGGACTCTTCATCGATCTTGGCTTCGATGAGCTTGCCCACGTGGTTGCCGCCCTGGATGGCCACCTGGGCCACGCCCGGAAGGCGGTTGAGGGAAATCATGTCGCCGACGATGTAGACGTTCTTGTACTCGCCAACCGTGAGGTCCTCGTTGACGGAGACGCGGCCGGCACGGTCGGATTCCACGCCAGCCTGGTCAGCGATGACCTTGCCCAACGGGGAAGCGGCGACACCTGCGGACCAGATCTTGGTCGCGGCCTCGATGGTGACCTCTTCCTCGGTCTTCATGTTCTTGTAGGTGACGGCGTCAGCGGTGACGTCGGTAACCATGGCGTTGAGGCGCACGTCAACACCCAGCTTCTCCAGCGTGCGTTGAGCCTTGCGGCCGAGGCGCTTGCCAAACGGCGGAAGGACCTGCGGAGCGCCGTCCAAGAGGTAAATCTTGGCGGAGGAGGAACCGAAATTGGAGTATTCGCCAGCAAAGGTGCGCTGTGCCAGCTCGGCAATCTGGCCGGTCAGCTCAACGCCGGTCGGGCCAGCGCCCACGATGACGAAGGTCAGCAGCTTCTCGCGCTTTGCAGGATCCTCTTCCAGCTCCGCCTTCTCAAAAGCGGAGATAATGCGGGAGCGGATCTCTAGGGCATCATCCAGCGTCTTCATACCTGGGGCATACTCGGCGAAGTGGTCGTTGCCGAAGTAAGACTGGCCAGCGCCGGCTGCCACAATGAGGGAGTCGTAGCCGTAGGTACGAACAGCGCCATCGAGTTCCGCGGTGACGGTCTGATCCTTGATATTGACGTCGGTGACCTCACCGTTGACAAAGTTAACGTTGTCCTGGTGACGCAAGATCTGACGCGTAGACGGGGCGATTTCGCCGGCGGAAATGACGCCGGTGGCTACCTGGTAGAGCATCGGCTGGAAGAGGTGGTGGTTCTTCTTGTCGATGAGGGTGATCTCAACATCCGCGTCCTTGAGCTTCTTGACGGCGTTGATACCGCCGAAGCCGGCACCGATAACAACGACGTGGTGGCGGCCGTTACTAGGACGGTGGGGAGTTTGCGCCATGGTGTTTGATTACCTTCCTTAAGAAAGCCAGATTATTTTACCCGAGTCAGTCTAAACCTTTCTAGCGGTACATGCATACTTTATGGGTTATTAACTGGCTTTTTGGGCCGCGCCTCCACCCGCGCGGGCCCCGTTGGCTTTAGTCTGGGAGGACACATGCGTGCGATGAGGAAGGCTGACTTGAGCGTGTATCCCCACTTGGCTTCGATCGATGCTGCGGTGTGGCCCGGCGTGGCTACTGTCCCTTCACCGCGCCTACTGCGTATGAAAGCTGGCCGGGCTGAGGCGGAGTTCGCGCAGGCCTGTTCCAAGGCTGGGGTAGAGCTGGAAGGCGAAGACCCAGATGTAGCCGTGCTTCACGACGCCCTCTTTTCCCGCATCGCCGATTCGGGCTGGCTGGGGCTAGCCGAGTCTTATATGGCAGGCGAGTGGACGACTCCCGATTCAGAGCGCCTTGTCAAAGTCCTGACAAGGCTGGTGGGGGTAGGGTATCGGCCGAAGACCAAAGAGCTTGCCGTGGAGACATCGAGCCCTGGTGAACTGCCCCTTGACGTTGTGAAACTGTATGCAGGTGACTCGCTGAGCCATTCGGGCGGCATTTTTGCAAGTGGCGTACCCACTACGGTGCGCGAGGCGGTGCGCAGCTATAGCGCGCGTGCGGGCAGAAAGGAACCCAAAGAGCACTTCGTCGATGTAACCACGGTGACCGAGCCGGCAGCAACGGACCGTGAGGACTTAGGCGACGCACAGCGTCGCGCTGCGCAGTGGCTTCTCGACGCCACCCGCACCGGCGCCGGAACACACCTCCTGGTCTATCCAGCCACTGGACTGCAAGTAGCGGTTCAGGCGGTGGCCCGGCGCGCCACAGTGGACGTGCTTACGGGCGACACGGAGCAGAGGGCGCTTTTCGACGAGCAACTGCTTCTCGAAGGCGCCGCTGATTCGGTTCACGTGCAGGGGATAGAGACGGCCTTGCCCAACCCAAAGAAGTGGCGTGGGCGGTATGACGCGATAGTGAGCGTCGAAAAGCTGGAAACGCTTTCGCCGCCGGAACGCCGACGATACGTCGAGATGCTGGACCGCTCGCTGGTCAGCGGCGGGCGCCTAGCTTTAGCTTCGCTTTTCGCCACGGATGCGATGACCCCGGCTGCGCGTTCGGCGATTCAGGTTCTGCGTGCCTATATCTGGCCTGGTCTGGAATACCCGACGTTGGAGGAAACCCACAGGCTCTTCGATAAGCGCTCCAACCTGCGAATCATCGGGCAAACCCACACCGGAAGTCACTACCTCGAAACGCTTCGCTACCAGCGCAGCTTTTTCGATGGCCGCCACCGCGAAGCCGGGGCGGCTGGGTTCGATCAGGTCTTCCGACGCCTGTGGACCTTCCAATTTGCCCTGCGCGAGGCGTTGCTCAGCCTGGGCATGCTGGATGCCGTGCACGTGGTGGCGACCCACCGCCACCGCGGCGGCCGGCGTTAGCGGTCTACACTGGGGCGGCGCCAAACGTCACAATTCACTTTGCCGCCCGGAGGATAAGAGTATGTCGGAGTGCCCAGGAATTATCGCGCACCGAGGTTATAACGGCTGGTACCCCGAAAACACAGTCCGGTCCTTCGAAGAAGCCCTCAAGCTCGACGTGGCTGGTGTGGAGTGCGACCTCAACCTAACCAAAGACGGAGAAGTCGTAGTTATCCACGATCAGACGGTGGACAGGACGTCGGATGGCGCCGGCGCTGTTGGCGACATGACCCTAGAGGAGCTGCGCACACTCAATTTCGGTACCCACGGGGATCCGCAACGCATCATGCTTCTCGACGAACTCGTGGACCTCGTCATGTCTTACCCCGGAAAGCAGCTGCTCATAGAGACGAAGCATCCGTCTCCTTTTGGTGCACGCCTTGAGGAATCGGTAGCGGAAGTCCTACGCGGCCGACAGCTCGATGCCGACCCACGGTTTAGCCTGATCTCCTTCAACCCCGAAGCAATTGCTCGGTTTCGACACTTCTTGCCGTCCTTGCGGTCATTCCTTCTCCTTGAACCTGATGAGGGAGTCCCGGAAACGCTCGAGGGTGCAACGGGATTTGGGCCTTCGATTCACCAAGCGCGGAGGGACGCCGGCTTCTTTGTCGGTGTTGATGCCCCGTCCTACGTGTGGACGGTGAACCTGCCGAAGGACATGGAGTGGTGCCGCGAAAACGGAGTATCGCTCATGGCAACCGACCTGCCAGAGCTGGCAATCGACGTGCTTTCGCGCAGTTAGCCAGCGTTAGGCTACATCCTCATCTGATCCGTCATGGACCGAAATGGTCTATTTAAAGAGACGGCGGAGTTCTCTCATTATCGCGACGTGATGTGAGGTCTCCCATTGTGTTGCTTGTGATGTTCCCCACGTGCAGCATGGGTTTTCGAGTGCTCGGCTCCGGAAATTTTCCTGCTGTTTATCAAGTCAATACTTTCAATAAACTTTTTGATTACTGCCTTGGTCTAGTTTCTTCTGCATGGCAATTTCCACCCCGGCAAGCGGGCTAACGGCTGCGATCCCTGCAGTCACTGAGAAGCCGGTCGTCTCCGAGGACTTCGCGCGTCATCCACGCAAACGGAAGCTCGATTGGAAACAGATCGGTCTTGCGGCATTGCTCGTTGGCCCGAACCTTCTCCTTCTCGTTCTTTTCACTTATCGGCCGTTGGTCGATAACATTCGCATCTCTTTCTTTAACTGGAATATTTCATCGCCGACGATGACCTTTGTCGGTCTTCAGAACTACATCGACTGGTTCCAAGCACCGGATACCGGACGCGTGGTGTTCAACACTGTCGTTTTTACTTTCTTCGCGGTGGCCGGTTCGATGGTTTTGGGACTGGCTCTGGCATTGCTGCTGGACCAAAAGCTTTTTGGTCGCGCTGCGGTGCGTTCGATGGTCTTCGCTCCCTACGTCATCGCAGGTGCGGCGATTGGCGTGGCCTTCCAGTTTGTCTTTGATCCCAACTACGGCCTCATCCAATACTTCCTGGGGATCATCGGGGTCGATGTGCCGAACTTTTACCAACAACAGAATTGGGCGCTGTTCATGATTACGGTGACCTATATTTGGAAAAACGTAGGCTACGTCTTCGTTATCTATCTGGCTGCCTTGCAAGGACGGCGCCGTGATCTTGACGAAGCATCGGAGATTGACGGCACCCCGGCCGCGCGACACTTCTTCCGTGTGGTCCTGCCGCAGCTTCGCGGCACCACCTTCTTCTTGTTGATTACCGTGCTGCTCAATTCCTTCCAGGTCTTCGACATCATCAATGCGATGACCGGTGGTGGACCGTTCGGCTATGGAACTTCCACGATGGTCTTCCAGGTGTACCAGGAGACCTTCATCAACAACCGTGCCGGCTATGGCGCAGCAGTAGCTACCATCATGTTCCTCGTAGTGCTTGTCATTACGGTGCTGCAGATAAAGCTGCAGGAAAGGATGGATAAGTAAATGTCCGAAAGACGCGCAATTCCGGCTTCCGTCCAGGTAGGTCTCCCGCAAGCCAAAGGCGAACTGCCGCCCGTTCCTGGCTCCCAATCCCTCGCAGCGCCGGTCATTACTGATGCCCAGCGAAAGCGCAAAGGCGAGCCAATTGATCACAGTCATCCAGCGACGAAGGTCATCGGCTACATCGCCTTGGTACTGACAGTGCTGATGATTATGGTGCCGCTGTACTTTATTTTCATCACCAGCTTCAAGTCTTTCCAGGACGTGTATTCGGATCCAATTTCCTTCTGGCCTAATCCTTTCAAGGCGGAGAACTATTCCTACGTCTGGCAGACCTCTGGCTTCTCGAGCTACCTGAAAAACTCCGTCATCATCACTCTGATTCTGACGGTGGTAGAGGTAGTCCTCGGCGTTCTGACTGCCTATGCCTTCGCATTCATTCGTTTCCCCGGCCGAAACCTACTGTTCCTGATTATCATCGCCTCGCTGATGGTTCCCAACCAGATCACCATTATTTCGAACTACTCGCTGGTCGCGTCGTGGGGTTGGAGAGATACCTACGCTGGCGTCATCGTCCCATTGGCCGGCGTGGCGTTCGGTGCCTTCCTCATGCGCAATCACTTCCAATCATTGCCTCCGGAAATACTCGAGGCCTCTCGCATGGATGGAGCAGGATTCTTTACTACCTTGTTCCGAGTGGTCCTGCCGATGTCGTGGCCAACGCTGTCTGCGTTTGTCCTCATTACCGTGGTCAATGAATGGAACCAATACTTGTGGCCCTTCCTGATTACGGATACACCGGCTGCAGCCACGCTGCCGGTGGGCCTGACCCGCTTGCAGGATGCGGAAGGCGTTACAAACTGGGCGCCGGTGATGGCCGGCACGGTGTTGACAACCCTGCCCATGATCATCATCTTCCTCATACTCCAGAAGCCGATGATCAAGGGTTTGACTGCGGGCGCAGTCAAAGGCTAGTCCGTCTGCCTGCTTTCTCTATGCCCAACTCAATCAAGTCCCCAACTCTTCACCTCCAAAGGAGAACCTCCCCATGTCTCGTAAGACCACTACTCGCATCGTCGCTGCCTGCGCGGCACTACTGACCACCGTGTCCTTGACCGCTTGTGCAGGTGGATCGACCACCGCAAGCAACGGCTCGAAAGATGACGGCGATGCCAACACCATCACTTTCTGGTCCAATCACCCGGGATCCTCGCGCGACTTAGAGCAAGAGCTCATTGATGAGTTTGAGAAGGAAAACCCGGATCTCAAGGTTGAGCTGGTCACCGCGGGATCCAACTATGAGGAAGTTGCGCAGCGCTTCAATGCTGCCCTCGCAGGCGGCGACTTGCCTGACGTCCTCGTTGCATCCGACGTCACCTGGTTCAACTTCGCACTGAATGAGGCCACCACACCGCTCGATGAGCTGTGGGAGATGAACGACATTGACTCGGAGAGCTACGTCGATACCCTGCGTGAAGACTACAAGTACAAGGACAAGCACTACGGCGTGCCGTACTCCCGATCCACGAACCTGATGTACTGGAACACCGATGACCTCAAGGCAGCGGGGCTTCCTACCGATCGTGGCCCGAAGGACTGGGAAGAGTTCGACGAGTGGGCTACCAAGATCAAGGACAAGCTCAACAAGCCGGCCGTCACGGTTCCGGATGGTTCCAACTACCTCGACTGGTACTTCCAGGGCATGATTTGGGCCTTCGGTGGTTCTTACTCTGATGAGTGGGAACCGAACTTTACCTCGAAGGAGTCCATCGAGGCAGGTAAGTTCCTCCAGGACCAGGTCAAGGCAGGCCACATCGAAATCTCCACTGACCCGACCGTCGCATTCGGCTCCGGCAAGGCCTCTGGTCTGTTGGAGTCCACCGGTTCCTTGGGTGGCCTGAAGGAGACGGCAACGATTCCGTTCATCACCACTTACCTGCCGGGCCCTGGTCCATCGGCAGCCACCGGCGGTGCCGGACTGGCTGTGCCGGCTGGCATTTCTGACGAGCGCAAGGCTAACGCGGTTAAGTTCATTGACTTCCTGACTAACACCGAAAACACCATCAAGTTCTCCCAGAAGACGGGTTACATGCCGGTGCGCAAGGACGCCCTGGATGATCCGGAGGAGAAGAAGTTCTTGGAGGAGAACCCGAACGCGCAGACCGCTATCGAGCAGCTCAACGAGAACACCAAGCCGCAGGACTATGCTCGCGTCTTCGTACCAGGCGGCGGCCAGCGCATCGGTGGCGTTCTCGATCGCATCACCGTGGGCAATGAGGACGTGGAGACCGCATTCGGTGACCTTCAGAAGGAGACCCAGAGCGTTATCGACCGCGACATCACCCCGAAGCTCAAGTAACACTTCGGATAGTTTGAAAGGACACCATGGCTACAGTTGAATTCCGTCAAGCTTCCAGGATTTATGATCCGAAGAAGCCTCCGGCGGTTAGCCGCATAAACCTAGATATCAAGGACGGCGAGTTCCTAGTACTCGTCGGGCCTTCGGGCTGCGGCAAATCTACGACATTGCGCATGCTCGCTGGCCTTGAGCCAATCGACGAAGGGCAGATCTTCATCGACGGGGCTGACGTTACTGAAGCCCGCTCGCGGGATCGCGATGTAGCCATGGTGTTCCAATCCTATGCGCTGTACCCCAACATGACAGCGCGCCAGAACATGGCCTTTGCCTTGCAGAACGCCAAGGTGGATAAGGCAACCATCGAAAAGCGCGTGAATAATGCCGCGAAGATGTTGGAACTGGAAGACCTCATTGATCGCAAGCCTTCCGCGATGTCGGGCGGCCAGCGCCAGCGCGTGGCGATGGGACGCGCTATAGTTCGCCAGCCCAAGGTCTTTCTCATGGATGAGCCGCTGTCTAACTTGGATGCGAAGCTGCGTGTCTCCACACGTGCACAAATCCTGCAGCTGCAGCGCGAGCTCAATACCACCACGGTCTACGTCACCCACGACCAGACTGAAGCGATGACCATGGGGGACCGCGTGTGCGTTCTCAAACAAGGCATCATTCAGCAGGTCGACGCGCCGAACACGTTGTATGAGAATCCGGGTAACTCGTTCGTGGCGACGTTTATCGGTTCGCCGGCTATGACTCTCATCGACAACGTCCCCTTCGTCGACGGTCGCGTTGTCGGCGGCAAGGACCATGCTTTGGACTACTACATGCCGCCGGAGCAGGCCGCGAAGGTGGCATCGGATCGCGTCATCGTCGGCGTGCGCCCAGAGAACTGGGAAATCGTTGGCGTGAACCAACCCGGTGAGCAATATGGTCTACCAGTTCGGGTCGACATTGTGGAGCACCTTGGCTCCGAGCTGTACGTCTACGGCGGCTGGGAGGAATCGGCGGACGACGTCATCGCAGTCCGTGGTGACCGTATCTCAGTGAAGGTGCCCCGAGGCGTTGACGTGCGACAAGGCGACACGATTTACCTGCGCCCGATTAAGGGAGGTTGCGTGTTCTTCGCCCCAGACACCGAAATCAATTACGACTATCTCTAAGCTGCTTCCGCCACGACTGACGTGCCGGTGGCGGGGCTCCCACGAGGGGTGCCGCCACCGGCACGGTGCTATGGAGTGACGACCGGTCGAGACGCGCGCTCAAGGAGCACCGCAATAGAGTCATAGGTCTTGCCCGCAATCATCTCTAGACCCATCTCGCAGGTGCGGTTATCAGAGACGTACGCGTCGAAGTGTTCGGCGTCGAGAGAAGCGCGCTCCTCGCGGGTAGCGGACTCAACAAGCTCTGGGTGAAGCATGACGCGGTCGCCAGCGGAGCCACAGCACTGTGCCCCCTCAGGGATCTTGGCGTCACCGCAGAGGTTGGCCAAGTCAAGGAGGTCCTGGCTAATCCCCATGTGATTTGTGGAGCACGTCGGGTGGACGGCGATGCTGCCCATGCTCTTCACGATTGGCAGGTGTGGTGCAATTTCATCACGCAGCCACTCCACGACATCGAGGATCTTTAAGTCCTCCCAGAGCTCGCGGTCAGCGGGGGAGAGCACCTCGGGAACCGAATCGAGTAACCCGTGGGTGCAGCTGGCAGCATCGACCACGATAGGCAGGCGGCCGTGTTCCGACCAGTGCCAGAGGTCGCGAACGATCTTTTGAGCTTGGTATTCAAATCCCTCTTTGTAGCCCTTGGAGGACCATGGGGTGCCGCAGCAATCGCCCGCGACATCTTCGGGGATCCACACTGGCTGGCCAGCCCGGCGACCAAGCTCCACGATGGCGCGCGGCAGGTCTACGGAATCCTTGGCTGCCCCTGCTGGGTGGCCGAAGATGCGGTTAATACAGGCTGGGAAGTAGAGTGCGCCTGCGGCCTCGCGCGGCGTTTCCGGAAGACGCGATGCGGCCTTCGGTAGTGGGCCGGGGACGGTCGGCAGCAAGTCAGGTGCTACGACAGAGCGCGCCATGTTGGCGCCCAGCTCCAGAGGCTTGTGGGGGACCTTGTTGGCGGAGATGATGCCAGCGCGGGCGAGCTTTTCCACCAGCTCCCAGCGCTGTGCCGTCGAGAGCGCCACTTTCTCGCGAACAGGGGTTGCCTGCTGAGAACGTAGCTGCTTCATGACCGCACCGGTATCGATGCTGATCGGGCAGGGGATAGAGCACGTGCCGTCGGCCGCGCACATGTCGACGGCGTCGTACTGGTACTCCGCCTGCAGCTGCGCCAGGACTTCTGAGCCTTCTTTCTGTCGGGCCATCTCGCGGCGCAAGACGATGCGCTGGCGTGGGGTCACCGTGGCGTGGCGGGAGGGGCAGACAGGCTCGCAGAAGCCGCACTCCACGCAGGGGTTGATCTCACTTTCGACCTTGGGGAAGGACTTGAAGTTGCGCAGGTGAATGGTCTGGTCGCGCGTGAGTTTTACGTTCGGTGCGAGGATGCCCTTGGGATCGATCATGTTCTTGACTTCCCAGAAGAGCTCGAAGGCTTCCGTGCCCCACTCGTGCTCGAGGAAGGGTGCCATGTTGACGCCAGTGCCGTGCTCGGCCTTCATCGAGCCCTGGTACTTATCAATGACCAGCTCGGCCAAGTCATCCAAGAACGCGGCATAGGACTCGCGCTCCTCCTCGACATCAAACCGCGGGGTGAAGAAGAAGTGCAGGTTGCCAAAGGCAGCGTGCCCCATAACCGATTCCGGGTAGCCGTACTTGGCCTGCAAGTCCAACAGGTCCGCTGCAGCTTCGCCGACCTGGGAGGGTGGGAAGCAGACATCCTCGGTGATGTATGCCGTGCCATTCGGGCGATCCGCACCCAGCAGCCCGTACAGGCCATTGCGTAGCTCCCAGGCGCCGCGCATACCTTCTGCGGTGGTGAGGAATTCGAGGGGGCGCAGTAGTGGGGCGTCGGCAAGCACGGCGCGCAGGCGTTCCATGGCCTTGTCCAGGTCTGCCTCGTCGCTGCCGCCGACCTCCACGAGGAGTGCTGCGGCGTCATCGTCGAGGTTGCGCCAGGACTCCGGGGCGTGCGTATAGTGCTCGGCGGAGCGGCGCATCACCGGGGCAACTAAGAGCTCGCAGGCCTCCGCGCCGGTCTCCATGATGGGGTGCACGTAGTTGGCCGCATCGCGGAGATTGGGCAGCTCGACCCATGTCGTGGCCTTCACGCGCGGTAGCTTCACCGTGCGGATGATGGATTCGGTGATGGCGCCGAAGATGCCCTCGGAGCCGATGAGGAGGCGCTTGAGGATGTGCACGGGCTCGTCCTCGTCAAGGAAAGCATCGATGCGCAGGCCGTTGGTGTTGCGAATGGAGAACTTGGTGCGCAGGAACTCCACCATCTCGGTGTTGGCGCGTAGCTTGTCGCGGAAGGACAGCAGATCGGCGTGGAGCTTTGGCTCCTGCCTGCGGAAGGCCTCATCACCCCGCGAGGTATCCACGATGGTGCCGGAAGGCAAGACGAAGATCAGCTCTTCGATGCTGTGGTAGCTGTCGCGTTCCAAGGAGCAGCGCATGCCGCCGGAGTTATCCGCCAACGCGCCACCGATGGTGCACACGGACGTTGAACCCGGGTCTGGTCCGAGCATGAAACCATGACGGGAAAGTACTGCCTGGGCATCTCCCAAGATGACGCCCGGGCGCGACCACAGCTTGCGGCCTTCCTCGCGTACTTCCATGCCGCCGAAGTGGGTTTTGACATCGACGAGGATGTCGTCGCCCATTGCTTGTCCGTTGAGCGAGGTTCCTGCCGCGCGGAAGGTCATGTGGCGATCGTGGGTATCGCAATATTTCATCAAGGCAGACAGGTCGGCCGCGTTGCGTGGGGAGACCACGATGTTGGGGATTGAGCGGTACGGGCCGGCATCGGAGGAGAAGCGCACGAGGTCGCTGAGACGTCCGTGCACGTTCTCCGCGCCGACAATGGCCTCCATGTCAGCGAGGAGCTCGGCGGGGGAGCCGTTCTTGTAGCGTGCGGGGACGGCGTCGGCCTGGCTCGTGGTACCGGTTGGGCGTGAGAAACGAGAGGAATCGGGGCTTAATAGCTTGGACATGTCTCTAATCTATCGCTTGACAGTAAATCTGGGTCAAACAGGGTACGTGAGGTTCATCATATGAGATACTCAATTCATCTAGTGAGACACCTTCTGGAAAGGAAACATCGTGACGAACCCACACACAGAGGGGGAGACCGGCGAGAAACTCGCCGTGTATATCTTCCCCATCGTCATCATTGCCTGCGCTTTTGTCGCTTTCATGAGCTCCAACACCTTTGAACCGATAGGGCAGTACACCTCGCAATTGCTGATGGTCATCATGTTCTCGATGGGTCTGACCTTGACCATTCCGGACCTGGCGCTCGTGGCGAAGCGTCCGTTGCCCATCTTCTTGGGTGTTATCTGCCAATTTGCCATCATGCCGACCAGCGCCGTACTCGTGGCAAAACTGCTGGGGCTTTCCGACGCCGCCACCGTCGGCCTCATCCTCCTCGGCTCTGTCCCCGGCGGTACCGCATCCAACGTCATGGCTTACCTAGCCAAGGGTGATGTGGCACTGTCAGTGGCGATGACCTCGGTGTCGACCCTCGTCTCACCGATTATGACGCCTTTGCTCATGCTGTGGCTGGCGGGGGAGAACGCTGAGGTCGACGGCGCCGGCATGATGTGGTCGCTGGTTCAGACAGTGCTCATTCCTGTAGGGCTCGGGCTTCTCTTGCGCGTTATTGCCAGCAAGGCAGTGGACAAGGTCCTGCCGGCGTTGCCATGGGTAGCTATTGCCGGCATCGGAGGCGTGGTCATGGCTGTGGTGTCGAAGTCTCAGGACAAGCTCGTCACCGTTGGCCTGGTCGTCTTCGCAGGTGTGGCCATTCAGAACCTCATCGGCTTCCTTTTGGGCTATTACTCGGCGAAGCTTGCCCGTCAACGCGAGGCGGCGGCGCGTACTACGGCAATCGAGGTGGCAACACAGAACTCCGGATTGGCTTCGGCCTTGGCGCTGCAGTTCTTTACCCCGGAGGCGGCGCTGCCGGGTGTCGTGGCCGCGGTGTGGGCCAATGTCACCGGAGCGATTTTCGCCGCCATCGTGCGTCGCAAGCCCATTGTCGACGAGCCCCAGACCGAGCGGGCGACCGTTGCTGCGTAGTTAGCAGGCGCCTCTCTCACAAAGCAGCGTCTCATGGGCGGCTAGAAACTACTGTGCTAGCCGCCCTTTCCATTTGTCCAGACCTGAAAGTGCAGCACGCTGGGCGTCGCCAAGCACTGCCCGGATGCTTGGCGACGAACACCTACAGGTATGCACTTCCTGGTCTGTACTTTTGGAAGCAGTGGCGCATTGCTCCCACGATTGGATCCCCCAATCGGTGTCTTTCGGGACGGCGCTGCCGGGGCCAAGCCGCCGACGGAACCGAAACCAAAATCTCCCCGACCTTTGGTGTGTAACACCAGAAGAAGTCGGGGAGAAGTATGTGGGTTAAGACCGGCTAAACCTGCGAGAGGTCATGGTCCTTCAGCTCCTGCATCATGATGATTGCGATGAGAGAGATGAAGCAGACGATGATGAGATAGTATCCCACATAATTCACGTTATAGGAGCTGACCAGCCACGTTGCGATGAAAGGTGCTACTGCAGCACCAAGGATGGATGAGACGTTGTACGCGATGCCGGAACCGGTGTAGCGCACGTTGGTGGGGAAGAGCTCTGGGAGGACAGCGGACATAGGGCCGAAGATGAGTCCCATGATGAACATGCCGACGACGAGGAATCCGAGGACCGAGTTTCGGTCAGCGTTGTCGATGCCGAGGAAGAAGGGGAAGCTAAAGCCGAAGGCAATCATGATGAGCGAGGTTACGGTCAAGATTGGCTTGCGCCCGTACTTGTCCGAAAGCATCGAGGATACGGGAATGCCGATCATGAACATGAAGATGGAGATCAATTGGATCTCCAAGAACTCCAGGTAAGGGATTCCCAGGCCTAGTTCCTTGGTCTTATCGCCAATGCCGTAGGAGAGAATCCAGGTGGTGACCAGGTAGAACAGCGTGTAGCAAGAGACCATGACGAAGGTGCCAATGATCATTGGCTTCCAGGCGATGCGGAATGCTTCCACCATAGGGGTCTTGACCTTCTTGCCTTCGTCAACGGCCTGCTGGAAGACGGGCGTTTCTTCTAAGCGCAGGCGAACATAGAGGCCGATGAGAACCATGACCGCAGACGCGAGGAAGGGCAGGCGCCAGCCCCATTCCATGAAGGTGCCGGTGGTGTCACCGCGTGAGTAATCCATGGTGGCAACCAAGGTTAGGAAAAAGCCGTTAGCTAAGAAGAAGCCGAAAGGTGCGCCAAATTGTGGCCACATGGCAGCAGAAGCGCGCTTGCCTTCCTCAGCGGTTTCGGAGGCCAACAGTGCTGCGCCGGACCATTCGCCGCCCAAGCCTAAGCCTTGGCAGAAACGCATCAGGGCCAGCAAGGCTGGGGCGATGATGCCTGCGGTCTGGTACGTGGGCAGGATACCGATGATGAAGGTGGCGATGCCCATTGTCAGGAGCGCGCCGACGAGCGTGGCTTTGCGGCCGACGCGATCGCCAAAGTGTCCGAAGAGCAACGACCCCAGCGGCCTCGCGATGAAGGCCAGGCCGAAAGTGGCGAAGGACTGGAGCAGGGCGACGGTGGGATCCTCGGTCTTCGGGAAAAAGAGAAAAGGAAAGACGGCTACGGCTGCCGTGGCATAAATATAGAAGTCGTAGAACTCGATGGTCGTGCCAATGGTCGAAGCCACGGCAATACGAACACGATCACGTTTGGTGAGTCGCTGTGTTGTGCCCGCTGGCTTTGGCAGCGTGGTGTTGACGGCGGTCATGTGAGAGGCGCCCTCCTTGAAAATTTCAATAGCTTGATTGGTTATGGAGGAAACACTACCGTCTCACCGGTTGAAATGAAAGTCTCATTGAGTGAAAAATTCAATGTGCGTTACTAGTGGTCGAAAGCTGGGGAGTGGAAGCGTCTTTAAAATGACATAATGTACATTATCGGACAACCACTTATGCACTGGGTGGAGGGGGATCTTTCCTTCAGGGCCGCCCGGTTCCGAGTTTGTTCCTTGACTGTACTGTCTCGACTCACTCATGGACGCTCATGATTCCGCCCCCGGTCGCAACGCGTGCAGTTGGCGGCCGCCTAGCGAGTGGTTTCTGGGCTGCGTGTCGTATCGGCGTTGCCGATTCTGTGTTGGGCAATTCTTCGTGGCCGCAAGGTTCCTTTGCTTGCTACCTTCCGGATGTCCCTTTTGCGCGCCACTCCTTGTTTTGTGGATAAGGACTCGTGCGCGGGGTTGCTATAGTTGGCGGCCGCTTACCTTCATCTGTGCCTCCCTGTTGGCTGCTTAGCGGGCGGCCCAAATTGCCATTAAATAGTCACAGTTACGTAATTGGGGTATGTTTCTGTGCATGGTCAAGCGTCAGTTTTAGCGCTGACGGTAGGCGATCACCAGCTGCACGATGGTAAGAGCTACGAGTACCGCCGAGAAGGCAGCGAGGAGCTTCATCTCCTGCAACCAAATGAAGATGCCAAACCCTACGAGCACGACGAGCCGTACCCACAGGATTGGAATGAGGCGTTGGGAATTCATGAAGAACAGTGAATCTTACTTCTCAAAGGTGACGCGGACGTTGATCTCGCCAGTTTCGGAGATCCGCGCGGCGATCATTTCAGGAGTCTCAATACCGAAATCGAGGCGGTTAATCGGGATGTCGCCACCCAAGATGATGGTGTCGCCATCGCGGACCACCTGAAAATCCTGGCTCACGCTCTTGGTCTGGCCGTGGATGGTGAGATCACCTGTGAGTGGGACGGTGACTACTGAGCCGTCGTCAGGCACGGCGGAGACGTCTGCGGGCTCAGTCAATGTGAAGGTAGACTCTGGATACTTTGTGACCTCAAAGAGCTTTGTTTTCATGTTCTGGTCGCGCACCTTCTTGTCCGTGGTCAGGCTCGCCATGTCCACGGCGATGTGCGCCTTCTCAACGGTGCCGTCCTTGATGATGGCCTGGCCGGTGACATGCTTGGTTGAGCCCGATGTCGTGCGCTTATCGGCTGGGAGGATCTCATCGATAGTAAAACCTGCCGAGGTGTGGTTATATGCCGTACCTTGCGCCACGTGCCATTCGCCATCGACGTTGGTAGTAGCGGCCTGGACCTTATCCGCATTGATGGGCTCGGTTTTGACACCACGGCCCATGATCAAGGAAAACACGAGTGGTCCTAGGGCCAGCGCTGTCGAGGCCACAATCAGGATCACGAAGATACTAACGATCAGTTTGCGGTTGCCTAATAGGGATTTCATGTACTATCTCAATTCCTCAAGCTTTCGAGCCAGTGCGACCAGTTCAGCACACAGCTGTTCCATCTCTTCAGCGCTGGCGCTTTCCGACGCCGCCGTAGCAACATCCTCAGCGCAACACCGCAGCTCAAAAAGGCCGTCGCGGAGACGATCAGCCTTCTCTGGAGTTAGGATGACGGCATCCGCGGGAATGGGCGTTCCCACCACGTTATGACGCTGCTCGTAGGCTCGCTGCTTGCAGGATGGCGAGCAGAACTTGCGTGGCCTACCCCGGCCGCCCTGCGCGATTTCCTTGCCACACCACTGGCAGGTTGCCGGGCTGCGCCTTGGCGGTGTGCCGGGCTGCGGATCCTGTGTACCAATCACCTCAATCACCTTAGCCCATTAACCCGAGGGTGGGAACAAAGGCAAGGGGCCATTCGTTATAATGATAGATCTTTGGATGATATAGGTCGACCCTGATCCCTTTCCTACCTCAACACTTGAAAAGGATGATGTTGCATGGCAGATCGCGTACTCCGTGGCAGCCGCATGGGCGCAGTGAGCTACGAAACCGACCGCGACCACGACTTGGCCCCGCGCCAGATGGTGAAGTACCGCACCGAAGACGGCGACATCTACGAGGTGCCCTTCGCTGACGATGCGGAGATTCCCGAGGAGTGGATGTGCAAGAACGGTAAGCTCGGCACTCTGGTTGAGGGCGAAGGCGTAGAGTCCAAGCCCGTGAAGCCGCCGCGGACCCACTGGGACATGCTGCGCGAGCGTCGCTCCATTGAGGAGCTGGATGAACTCTTGACGGAGCGCATTGAGAATCTGCGTTCGCGACGTCGAGCGGCGGCACGCCTCCTCAAGGAGCAGAAGGCGCAGGAAGAAGGAGAGGCCTAGCAGCCTTTGCGCGCCGCATAGAATTCTCAAGGGTAGTGAATCCACGAGGAAGTGGATACCACTACCCTATTTTTCGTTATGGGCCCAGCTTGCCCGCAGCGCCTTATGCGGCGCTGCCATCGGGAGAATCGGAATTGAGTTCGGGCCATTGTAGCGCCAACTCAGCGAGATAGACTGCGAGGGCCGGACCGAGCACAACGAGAAAGAACAGGTAGCCTCCCCACTGCGCAGGGAAAAAGAGTGGGTACAGTACCAGCAGTGCCCAAGGGCACACTGCTAAAAGCGTACGCGGAAGGTGCGCTACCGCCTTCATCATGGCCGTTGTGCACCGTTGACTAAACCTCAACCCTGGCGCATCGAGGTGGAAGAACCAAACACTAATGCAGCTTATGACAATGAGGCCTGAGACCAGCGCAGCGCGAAGCACTACGCCCATCGTCCCGAGCTCAGCCTTTGCGATAATGGCGAATTCATAGGCGGCCAAGGCGCCTACGGCGAGGCAAATGAGCCACCATGTAGTGTTTACCCCGGGACGCGTCAAAAGGCCCCGAACGAAGGCCGAGCCGCGGCGGGAACCTTCTTCGCGAACCATCTGACCAGTCACCGCGTGAGCGGTGCGTAGGGACATTCCCCCAGTGAATACGGGAAAGCACGTGATAACCAGGAGAACGTTAACGATGACGAGGTCAGCGAAGAGGCTCAGAGCAGCATAGAACTTCGATTCGGGGCCGAGCATGCGGTTCATGGTTTTCTAACCTACCGCACTGCGGATTAGCCCTTGACAGCGCCAGCAGCAACACCCTCGATGATGTGCTTCTGCGTGGAGAAGTAGAAGATGACGATAGGAATAATGGCCAGAACCAGCATCGCCATCATGGCGCCCATATCGCGGTTACCGTTGGAGCCGACGAAGGACTGGATGACTACCGGGATGGTCTTGTAGCGGGTGGAAAGGCCGATGACCAGGTACGGCAGCAGGTAGTCGTTCCATACCCACATGGCATTGAGAATGGCCACGGTAATGGCAGTCGGCTTAAGCATAGGCCACACCACGCGGAAGTAGTTCTGGAGCGGGCCGCAGCCGTCGATCATCGCGGCTTCCTCGACGTCCAAGGGGATGGACTTGACGAATCCAGCAAACATGAACACCGATAGACCGGAACCGAAACCGAGGTAGAGCACCACGATGCCGATCGGGTTGTTGAGGTGGAGCATGTCTGCAATCTTGACCGTCGGGAACATAACCATCTGGAAGGGGATGATCATGGACACCACGAAGAGGTAGTACAGAAGGTTCGTCCACCAGGTCTTAACGCGCGTGATGTAGTAGGCGGTCATCGCGGAGAAAAACACGATGACAATCACGGAGAGAATCGTAATGACGAAGGACCACAAGGTCGCTTCAAGGAAGCCCTGCTTGGTCAAGCCCACCATGAAATTCTCGAAACCGACCCAGGTTTCACCGATGGGTAGGGAGAAAGGATCGGATGAGATAGCGAACTTGGACTTAAAGGAGTTGATGAAGATGAAGAGGATCGGGCCAAGGAACACGATGGTAAAGAACACCAGGATGGCGTAGACCACGAACTTGGCGCCGCCGGACATCCTGGTCTGGTTGTCCGTAGGACGCTGGTGATCCTTCTTCTTCGGGGCCGGTGCGGCCTGCGCTGAAGTACTGGTAGTCATGACTTAAGCCTCGATTTCCTTGGAGCGGGTCGCGCGCAACTGGAAGTACGCGATGACGACCACGACGACGACGAAGATGACGGCCTTGGCCTGCCCCACGCCCTCGACGTTCATACGGTTGAACAGCGTGTTGACGATGTTGAGGGCGACCATCTCGGTTTGTCCGCCAGGTGCACCGTTGGTCAGTGCAAGGTTTTGGTCGAAGAGTTTGAAGGAATTCGACAAGGTTAGGAAGAGACAAATGGTGATTGACGGCATGACCATCGGGATGGTGACGTGGCGCAGCATTTCCCACTTGTTGACACCATCGAGCTCAGCGGCCTCGAGAAGCTCCGGAGGGACATTTTGTAGACCGGCGATGTAAATAATCATCATGTAGCCGATGAGCTGCCAGTTAAGCAGCATGATGAGGCCGGCATAGCCGAACTTCCAGTCCGCACTAATCGTCGTGGCATAGTGCGAAAGCACGGCGTTGATCATGGTCTGCCAGGTATAGCCCAGCACGATGCCGCCGATAAGGTTGGGCATAAAGAAGACCGTGCGGAAAAAGTTAGTGCCGCGGAGTTTGCGGGTCAGCATCCACGCCAAAAGGAAGGCGAAGATGTTGACTGTGATCACGGAGACGATGACCACGAGGACGGTGAAACCGAAGGCCGAGATGAAACCTTCGCGTTGGGAGAAAGCTTTGACGTAGTTGTCTATGCCAACCCACTTGGCGTTGGTGATAGTGGTGAACTTCGTGAAGGAGAGGAAGAAACCCACGATGAACGGCACCAAGAAGGCAATCATGAATGCCAGAAGGGTGGGCAAGACAAAGACTGGGAAGTACTTCTTCAGCGTTGCTTGCATGGTGGTGAAACCTTCATTTCAGGTGGTGCCACACGTTTCCCAGCGGGACGGCGACGAGGAGAGGAGGCTGAGGATGTGGAGTAACCGCTCGCGGACAAGCTCGCGACGCGGGCCACAACCCTCACCTACTCCCCTCCCCGACGTCCGCTACTTAGAAGGCGTGTGGCGAGGGAGATGGGGATAGAGCTTTAGCCCCAGTTGGATTCCTTCTCAGCAGCCCAGTTGTCCTTGAAGTGCTTGACGACGTCCTCCCACTTCAGCTTTCCGGAGGCGTACTGCGACAGATCCTGGCCGAAGTCATCCTTGAACTGCTGGGACGGGAAGTACTGGAAGTTCCACGGGTAGGTGGTCAGATCCTTGTTAGCGATAGCTTCCGCGACCTGCTGAGCCAGCGGATCGTTGGGGGTGTCCTCGGCGGTGTAGCTCTCGAACGGCGCGATGAAGCCAAGGTCGTTAACCACGTGCTCCTTGCCGGCATCGGAGGTGAAGAGCCAGTCCACGAAGTCCTTGGTAGCCTTCTGGTCTGCCTCGGAAGCCTCCGAGTTTACGCCCAAGTAGTTTTCGGTACCGACGTTGATGCCGTGCTTCTCCTCATCCGGCAGGCCCATGTACATCGGCAGGAACTTGATCTTGTCTTCCTTGACTACGTTGCCGGAGGTCTCGGAAATCTGGGACCAAGCCCAGTTACCGTTTTGGACCATGGCGGCCTTGCCCTGAGCGAACTCAGCCATGGAGTCAGTGACCGTCTTAGACGGGGCAAGAGACTTCTCGACGGTGGAGTTGTCCAGGTAGAGATCGAAGAGGTTCCTGTACTCCTTGTTATAGGAGAATTCGATCTCGTTGGTGTCCTCGACGCCCTTGTCTTGGTATTCCTGCCAAATCGGAGCGTTGGCAAGGTGAGTCTGCCAGCGCCAATCCTCGCCGGAGGTTAGCGAGGTGGAGGCAAAGGCACCGTCGATACCGAGCTCGTCCTTCTTTGCCTGCATGTCCTCGGCGACTTCCTTGAGCTTCTGGTAGCTCTTGATCTCATCGGTGGACTTGATCTTTGCGCCGGAGGTGGCGATGTACTTGTCGAAGATCTCGTCGTTGTAGATGATGCCGAAGCCCTCGACAGCGAACGGGACGCCGCGTACCTCTCCATCTTCGGTGGTCAGTGGCGGGATGTCATCGGTGAGCTGCTTAGCTACCTCGGTATCCGACATGTCTGCCATGTAGTCTTGCCAGGTGATGAAGCCAGCTGGGCCGTTGACCTGGAAGAGGGTCGGTGCTTCATCTTTGCCGATCTCAGCCTTGAGGGTCTGCTCATAGGAGCCGGAGGCTGCGGTGACGACCTTGACCTTGACGCCGGTCTCTTCGGTGTAAGCCTTTGCGATTTCCTGGTAAGCGGCATCCTGTTCTGGCTTGAAGTTCAGGAAGTAGACATCGCCTTCGTCGTCAGTAGAGCCTGAGCAGGCGACGAGACTTGCGGCGGCCAGCATGGAAGCCATGCTGATGGATGCGATGCGAGTAAGACGCTTCATGTGGTCCTCATCTTTCTTGATGAAAAGCGGGATGATGAGCCGTAGGTAGATAACCGGCTCGTATGCGGTTATGTCTGGGAGATCCTCCATGACAAAGGCTCTTGCCCAGTGCCACCAGTTGGCCGATAGCTGGTCACTAACCGACTATGAACTGGTTAGCCTGTCTCCTACCTTAGTGAGGTATTCCACATGATCAAAAGAAATCGGGCCTAGAACGCCCGATTGTGACTATATCCATATTCGGGCATGAGATCGCTCCCCATTTAAGGGGCAATCGGGCCTAAAACATACAAAACGATATAAGAAACGGCTGAGAGCGGATAGATAGAATTGAGCTATTGAGTGGTGATGGGGCACACGGGCGGTTATGACAAGTCGTCATTCGATGCTGGCGTCTGAAGCAGCCGAGCCTCGTCGCGGCGGGCGGGTAATACGGAAGAAAGGTAGGACGCCGTGGCCTCTGGGAGGCTTACAGCCTCTCCCCTTTCTTGGGCGAGGAACCAACGGTGGTCGACGATCTCATGGAAGATCTGTGCCGGTTCCAGCTTGTGGAGCATCTCGACGGGAACCGCAGCAATGGTCGGTTCATACTCGTGTGTCATCCACAAGTGCGCCGCCTGGGTCAGCCCAACATGAGGGCCGCACTCGATGGCCTGATAGGCCTGGATAGAGCCCAATAGGCGTTGGGCCTGGTGCTCCTCGACGCTCAGCCCTGTCAAGCTCAACAACTCCGAACGATAGTGGCCGGGATCGACTACCACAGGACGAATGCGCACAACCTGTTTCGACTCGTCCTTGGTGACCTTGAGCTCCCCCACGTCGAAACCTAGCTGGTTGAGGCGGTCGATCCTCTCGGAAACGCGCCAGTACTCGCTGGCATCTACGGATTCTTCGGCGGTTAGCTCTGTCCACAATTCAAGGTAGGAACTCTCGACCAAGCTTCCGAGGGCGATAACATCGATATCTTGATCTAGGCATTCACCTGCCTGTAAATCCATGAGCTCACCGATGATGTTGACGCGGGCGATGTCGACGTCGTAAAGCCTGCGTGACTCGGAGAGATTGGGCTGGAACTCCCCTGTTTCGGCGTCGACAAGATAGGCTGAATAAGTCTCGGCATCACGCCGGAAAAGGGTATTCGACAGCGATACATCACCCCAGTAGAAATTGAGCAAGTGCATCCGCACCAAAAGCACCGACAAGGCACGGATGAGCTTCTCCGCTTCGACGACTGTCAGGTGCCGCGAGAAGATCTCGCGGTACGGAAGAGAAAACTCTAGGTGTTCAGTCACCAGAGCTGCGGTGAGCTCTCCGTAGCTTTCTACAGCCGGCTGGCGTCCCGTGATGACTGCAACGGGACGCACGCTGGGAGCGCCGAGGCGCTGCAGCTCACGCAGCATCTTGTACTCGTGGTGAGCGGTACGCGCACCAATCTCCTTGACTGCGACGATGCCGCGATTGATCCCCACGAAACGCACGATATGCCGGGAAATGCCCCTGGGCAGTGCGGCGATGAGATCATCGGGCCACTGTTCCAGGGGCGTATCCCAAGGCAGCGTCAGCAATGCCGACGCGTACGTCGAAGAGGTGATGCTCATGGACTCTTTCATGTCGAGTCAATTCACCTTCTTTGCTGATTTTGGCCTAGAGCTTTGCCACGGCCGTGCTGACGTTCGCGACATGTTCCGCGGGTCAGCCGGCATATGGGCTTAAGGGAGGCGCTTGCCAGTCGACGCCGAGAAGTTGTGCTGGCCGCCTTCCACGATGCGTGCGTGGAAAATGCTGCCCGGGGCAGGCGCCGTGTTCGGGGCTGCACGAACGACGATCTGGCCCGACTCAGGAACGTCTTCGCTCGAGGAGCCGAGGTCACCTTCGCCCACCAATTTTCCGTAGAGGAAGGAGTCGGAACCAAGCTCTTCCACGAAGTCAAGCTTGATCGGGATGGAGAGATCGGTGGACTCGCCCTCGGGGATGATTTCGAGGGCCTCTGGGCGGAAGCCGATGGTGATGCGACCGCTATCCTCCGGCGTCATCGCAGCGACGGTTTCCGGGGAAAGCTTGATACGGGCATGGCCGGAGGTAGCGTTACCGTCCTTGACAGAGAAGGTGCCCAGGTTCATTGCCGGGGAGCCGATGAAGCCGGCGACGAAGACGTTGGCGGGGCGGTCGTAGAGCTCGCGGGGTGCGCCAACCTGCTGAAGATAACCGTCCTTCAGTACAGCGATGCGGTCACCCATGGTCAAGGCCTCAGTCTGGTCGTGGGTGACGTAGACGGTGGTAACCCCAAGCTTGCGCTGCAGGGCTGCGATCTGGGTACGGGTCTGCACGCGCAGCTTGGCGTCGAGGTTGGACAGCGGCTCATCCATGAGGAAGACCTGCGGGTTACGCACGATTGCGCGGCCCATGGCAACACGCTGACGCTGACCGCCGGACAGGGCCTTCGGCTTGCGCTCAAGGAATTCGGTAAGACCCAGGGTGGCGGCGGCTTCGTCGACACGCTTGTTAATTTCGTCCTGGGACTTGCCGGCGATTTTCAGGGCGAAGCCCATGTTCTCGCGCACGGTCATGTGCGGGTAGAGAGCATAGTTCTGGAAGACCATGGCGATATCTCGGTCACGCGGGGCAACGTGGGTGACGTCTTTGTCGCCGATGTAGATGGCACCGTCGGTAACGTTTTCCAAGCCGGCCAGCATGCGCAGCGTCGTGGACTTACCACAGCCGGAGGGGCCGACGAGGACGAGGAATTCGCCATCGGCGATTTCCAGGTTGAACTTTTTGACGGTGGGTTCCTTAGCTCCTGGGTAGGTTAGGGACGCATCTTTGAACGTTACGGTTGCCATAGCAAACTCTCCTCCATCGGCAGGTACGTGCCGAACGATCCGTAGTGTGAGAATGAAGTGAAGCAAGTCACTGTGCACCAGATAAAGTGCCACCTACGACATTAGCACTGGTGGTGGTTATTACCGCAAAAGACCGAAAACCATGACAGGTTTTCGGTCTTATTTGCCTTATGCGAGGATCGAAAGGCCAGCGTGCCTTGCCTCGGAGAGGCTGGATTTTAACGGCTGAGCATCCCTTTAACCAGGCTGGATACCTCGGACACAAAGTCAGACACGGCATTCTTAGCCGTGGTGGCCTTGGAACCAAGCTCCATATCCTTCACTGTGCGGGAAGTGATCTTGGATACTTCCGAGGTGAAGTCGCTGACCTGCTCGGAGCGGTGAGCGACACCCCACTTGGTCACCTCGAGCAGGGAATCCTTGACGAAGGAGCCGTCCAGCTTGGATTCGCCCAGCTCGCGCTCGGTGAAGGTAATCGGAACTTCGCGGACATCGAAGCCATCTTTGATGGCGCGGAAGGCAACGTCCACCTGGAAGATGTAGCCGGCGTTGGATAGTTCCTCAAAGTCCAGGTGCTCTAGCAGTTCGCGACGGAAGGCGCGGTATCCAGCGGTCATGTCGTTGATGCCAGCGCCCAGCGCCACCGAAATGTACTTGTTGCCCAATCGGGACAGTAGCTCGCGGTTGGCCGGCCAGTTCACAGTCTCTCCACCCGGCACATAGCGAGAACCGATCACCAAGTCAGCACCCTTGTCGATCTCCTCGAGCAAGAGATGCAGCTGCTCCGGGGCGTGGGAGCCGTCCGCGTCCATCTCGCAGAGCACCTGGTAGTCCTTCTCCAGGCCCCACTCGAAGCCGGCGATGTAGGCGCCGAGGAGGCCGCCCTTGCCCTCGCGGTGAAGGACGTGCAGGTGAGAATCCTCGGCGGCCAGCTTGTCCGCGGCCTCTCCGGTGCCGTCCGGGGAGTTATCGTCCACGATCAGGATGTGAACCTCCGGGGTGGCCTTGCGCACGCGGCCGGTAATCAGCGGCAGGTTCTCAATCTCGTTGTAGGTGGGGATGATGACCAGAGTAGATTCGTGGGTCGAGCTCACTAGTTCCTTGCTCCTTTAGGTTTCTGCTTTAAGGCGCGCTGCGCCGTCCGGACAAGCGGGTGGAATAGATCGCGTACAGCGCGCAGACCGTTCCAATAATAGTCATGAGCCACTGCAGGAGCGAACCATAACGCACCGCAAATGTACGTCCCTCTCGGAGCGGAAGCTCTTCTTCGAGATAAGCCGGTTCAAAGATGCCGCTGTCCTGGCTCACGGAACCATCTGGGTGCACGATGGCGGAGACCCCTGACGTGGCCGCCACAACGACGGCGCGATCTGCTTCCATGGCGCGCAGACGGCTCATGGCCAACTGCTGGTAGGTCATATCGGAATCACTGAACGTGGCGTTATTTGTTGGCGTCGTGAGAATCTGCGCCCCGTTGTTAATCGCGGTTCGAAAGGCCTGGTCAAAGCTCACCTCGTAGCAGGTGGCAACGCCGACCGCAGTCCCGGCCATTGTCACCACTCCTGGCCCATCACCGGGTTTCATGTCGCCTGCGAGATCCACCAAATCGGTAATCCGCGCAAAGAAGTCACGCATCGGCATCGTTTCGCCGAAAGGCTGCAGGTACTTCTTGTAGTGATGCTCCCCCACCGATCCATCCGGGTTGAATACCTGCATGGTGTTGCGCGCACCGACCTCATCGCGCGTTAACGTGCCGACGAGGATGGGGGCGTCGATGTCGTGGGCGGCGGCGTCGATAAGCGCCCGTGCGTCGTCGTTGGCAAAAGGATTGATATCGGAGGAGTTCTCCGGCCAGATGACGATGTCAGGCCGTGCACCATCCTTGGCTGCCTGTTCGGTGACGCGGACGTGGTTATCCAGCACCGCGCGGCGCTGCGCGGCGAAGTCGAGCCCAAGCCGCGGAACGTTTCCCTGGACAGCGGCTACCGTCACAGTACCCGTGGTATGGCTAGGGCGATTCACGCCCTGCGCAGCTACAAGTCCGGCAAGCAACGGCACCGCTAACAGGGCACAGGCCAACCGTGGCTCGCGCGCAAGCCCCACCAGACCCGCGCCGATGCAGACGACCGCACAAGTAATGAGCGCGGGACCACCCCACGGGGCGAGGTTGGCCAACGGTCCTTCGATCTGACCCCACGCCAGGCGTACCCAGGCAAAGCCTCCAAAAGGTACGGAGGAGCGCAGCATCTCCACTGCCACGTAGAAAAAGGGGAAGAACGCGAACCCATAGCGCAAGCGCAGCAGTGCTGCCCCACCGACGCCGAGGAGGATGCTGTACAGCGAGAGGAAGATAGCGAGCGCAATATAAGGCATGTTGCCCACGAGCTCACCAATCCACGGCAGCGTGAAGAGGTACAAGACAGCGCTATGGACTATGGCGATGAGTACTGCCCACCCTAGATGCAGGGGCTTTCTCCACGGCGCCAGCGCTGCCACCAGCATGGCCATCCCAATGATCCCCGCGGCCCACCAGCCGCGTGGTTCCACCGAAAGATACGTGACCGCGCCCGACAGAGCGGCAAGAACAAGCCGCGCGCACAGCGTGAGCACTATTTGTTTCCGTCCTCGAAGTCCTCAGGCTTAACGTGCTGGGTCCACGTGCGGATTTCTTCTTCATCCAAGACTTCGTGCGATTGGCCTGACTGATCCATCCCGCTGCCGGCTGTATTGCCACCAACAGTTCCGAAGGAACCATAGGAATCGCGGTGCTGTGCCATGGGCGAGGCCTCGTACACGCGCACGCCCATGTCCTCGATCTTTTTGAACATCGAGGCGGCAAGGAGCGTGCGGATGATGGAGCGCGTGGGTGCAAAGATGAGCAGAGCGCCAAAAATAGTGGAGACGAACCCAGGCAGTGAAAGCAGGATGCCGCCCACCATGGTCAGACCAACATTGCCGGCCGTTTTGCCTGGGGTGGGATCCTCCATCACATAGACGCCATCTCCGGTCTGCCGGATGCGGCTGGCCATCATGCGACGCACTTCCCAGCTGGCAATGGTCATCCCGAACAGCATGGTCAACGCCAAAGCAAGCAGCGCCCACAGCACACCGATCCACTCGGCGACTGCCCAAAACGCCAGGGTTTCGAGGAGGATGTACGCGATGAACAGAAGAAACGGCATGCAGCCCACCATACTTGCTGGACCTGCCGGTTCGCTGGCGACCCTCCCGTAGCGATTAAACTTGCGCACCATGTCCCTCACCGAGTCGAAGCATCCTGAATCCGAGACCATGCGCTTCCACCCCGCCGGCGGCGTCGTCACGCCCGAGCAGTGGCTAGCACTGGGCCAGGCCGCCCGTGAACATGGCGATGGCTATGTGTACCTAGAGCAGCACAGCGTCATCAGTGTGCGCGGCGTGAGTAACGAGCAGGTGCTTGGCGACGTCCCCCTGCCCACCGCCGCTGCCCACGTCTTGGCCTCTCCCCTCTCCCTTCAGGCGCGCCGGGTAGCGCAGCGCGTCGCTGATGCTCTAGCTGAAGCGGGAGGAACCTCCCCGGCTATCACCCGCGCTGCACTTTTCGGCGTCGATGGTGGAGCTGGCGATCTCCTCGCACACGGCGTGGCGGCGGGACTCCAACTATCCGGCGCTAGCGCAGGACAGGACGAGGAAGCCGATTCCGCTCGTCTCATCCTTGAGGGGGCAGCAACTGGGCCGGCGCTGGGATTAAGCGACGCGATTTCGCAGCTCGTGGACTACGTGGTCGAGACCTCCGCTGAGAATCCAGAGGCCATTGACCGGTTGTCCTCGGCTACACCTGCCGGACTCGCGCAATCGGATGTGCCCATCGGTTGGTTAACCGAACACACTGCGCCCGGCCGCGTCGATCTCGGCGCGGGCCTCCAAGATGGTGTGTTGCCCGCAGAGTACGCAGGGCTCATTGCCCAGCTGGGAGCAGCGATCACCGTTACTCCATGGCAGGGCTTGGTCATCCACGATTTGGCGGAGGGCGATGCGGACGTCGTGCTCCGAGTCCTTGCACCGCGCGGCTTCATCTTCGATGCCAACTCCCCCGCGCTCGGACATCGCTAGCGCGGCATGTGCCGCCAGATGGGGCGCGGGACAAGCTTCATGACCCAGGCCAACAGCTGAAGCGTTCGTGGGATCCACAGCGTGCGGGACACCGGCCGCGAACTCGACGAGGACTCGACGGCTCTGACCACAGCTTGTGCGACTACGTCAGGTGTCACCGACAGGGGTGCGGGTTTCATCCCTTGCGTCATGGACCCGATAACGAAACCGGGGCGCGCGGTGATCAGCGCTAGGTCGCTGCCCTGCAGGCGATCCGCCAGACCTTGGCAGAAGGCATCGAGGCCAGCCTTGGTCGAGCCATAGACATAGTTGGCCCGCCGTGCACGCCAGCCAGCAATGGAGGAAAAGGCCACAATGTGGCCTCTTTTCATGACGTCGGCCAGCACGGTGAGCACAGATACCTGCGCGGCATAATCAACCAGAGCGATATCGAAGGCATGCGCCTCGTCGTGCTCAGCTTGTTCCTGGTCACCCAAGATTCCGAAGGCGACAACCGCCGTCGTAATGTCCTCACCCGCGAGCGTTGCAGCTTGCTTGATAACTGCGCGGTGGGAGGAAACATCCGCGGCATCGAAGGAAAGCGTGTGAACGGACGTTGCTCCGTTTCGCAGAAGCTCTGCGGTGAGCTCTTCCATTCCGTGCTCACCTCGCGCGGCAAGCACTACCGGGCGGCCTGCACACAACCGGCGTGCAAGCTCGCCGCCAATATCGCTGCGCCCACCAAGAATCAACAGCGCGCCCATTAACGCAACCCCCTCGGAGCTTGGTTCAAAGACTCGTAGCCGGACTCGGTGGTCACCACGATGTCCTCGAGGCGCATGCCCCACTTTCCGGGTACATAGATACCGGGTTCGATCGAGAAGGCCATGGACTCGGCAAGCTCCAGCCCGTTTCCTTCCATGATGAAAGGCTCCTCGTGCGTCGACAAGCCAATGCCATGTCCGGTTCGGTGCGTGAAGTACTCACCCCAGCCGGCGCTTTCGATCACACTGCGTGTCGCACGGTCGATCTCCTGGGCAGTCGCCCCGGGCCGTGCAGCAGCTCGCCCGGCAGCTTGGGCCTCTTCCAACACCGCATAGGCTTCCTGGAAATCAGCAGGCGCCGCAGAAGGATCCGCGCCTACCACGTAGGTGCGTGTGCAATCGGAGTGATAGCCGGAGGGCAACGTGCCCCCGATATCCACCACCACGGGATCACCAGCGCTGAGTTCGCGCTCCCCATAGTCATAGTGCGGGTTCGCACCATTCGGGCCGGAACCAACGATGATGAAGTCCACCTCTTTGTGCTCGCGCAAGATAAGCTCGCGCAAATCTGCCGCTACGTCGGCCTCAGTGCGGCCAGGCTGCAGGAGACGTGGCACCTCTGCATGGACGGCATCGATAGCCACTGCCGCAGCGCGCAGCTCCGCTACTTCATCTGGGTCCTTGCGGCTAAAGAGCCCAGCCAGCGCCTCGGTAGCAAGCACATACTCCACATGTGGAGCATCCGTCGAAGTGAGCGAAGACGGCTCGACTTGGCGTCGAATCGTGGACTGGAAACGCAATACGTGGTCCGCAGTTAGCGAGGATCCCACAGCCACGGTGGTGGGATGCGTACCGTCTAAGGCCAGTGCATAAGGGTCCTGCCCATCGCTCCATCCCACCAGCTGGGCAGCAACGCCTTGAAGCGATTCGATGTCGGTGCTGGGTGCGACGATGATCGGTTCGGCATCGGGACGGATGACCAGACAGGTCAAACGCTCATGGGAAGAGACCCAGGAGCCCGTAAGATAGGCGAACTCTGCGCCGGTACCCACGAGCAACATATCGATATTCTTGGCAGCGGCAATCGCGCGGGCGCGGCTCAGGCGGGAAGCATAATCAGTCATGGCAGTTAGCCTACCGCTCGCCTTCGTCCAGTTAAGCTGGGCGCCGTGAATTCCTATCCCGCAGCCGTCAAGATACGCACCCGCGGTAGCTATTGCTCGGGTGTGCTCATCGATGCATCCTTAAGCCCCCGCGCCCAGCAGTCAACCCGGTTGGTTCTGACTTGCGCGCACTTCTTTCGCGATGGCGTGGGCGGTGATGATCACTACAGAGTTAGTGGCGGGTTCAACCGGCGGATCACCGCCGTGCGCACGATTGACGGGACCGATATAGCTGTGTGCCTGCTTGATAAACCAGCATCGCCCCGGGACCTTCCGGGGCTCGCTAAAAGCACACCGCATTTTCGCGCGCCAGTCAGCACCTGGGGATATGGCGGAAAGTCCCGCCGCGCACAGAAGCGAACGGGGTTGTTTCTACTGCCCTTCTTTCGCACGTGGTCCATCGACTTCCGCACCACTGTCTCCCCCGCCGGATTTGTCTTCAACACGATTCCGGCAGTCAAGGGTGACTCGGGTGGGCCAGCGCTTGTCGACGCCGCCATCATCGGCACACAAGCCCTCATCCTCAACCCATTGGGGAGAAACCTGAAGCTAGCCACGGTGGCGCTGGTCGCGCCCCACCGCAAGGCCATCGCGGCGGCAGCCACCGCGATGCTGGACTTGGTCGAAGGAAATTAAGCGCCGATGGCGACAACGCCTCGTTGAATCGCGTCAATGGCGCGCCGGGCATTGCGGCGAATCTCTTCTTCGTAGCCTGTCTTGGCTACCTGCTGGAGCAGGTCGATGACCTGGCGGCACCAACGGACGAAGTCGCCTGGAGTCAGCTCTGCGCCGGACTCGTTGGCAGCGGCCATGCAATAGGCCAAGGGTGCGCCCGCCGTCCACTGGTGGATCGCCAGCGCGAAGGCGGGCTCCGGTTCACGGGTCTGTGGCAGATTATGGCGCTTCTCATCGCTGACAAGCTCCGTGTAGATGCGCCACGTTGCGTTCATGGCGTCCGCCATGTCGTCGCTAGCCGCACTTGGTTCGCCGCGGGTGGCCTTGCGGTTCTCGAAGACACACAGGGAGGCAACGCCGGCCAGCTCTGCCGGGTCAAGGTCATTCCAGATACCCCGCTTGAGGCATTGTGCCACCAGTAGGTCGGATTCGGAATGGATCTTGGCCAAGCGCTCGCCTTCGTCCGTGATGACCGGCTCGCGGTCCTCGCCATAGCCTTCAAACTCCACGTAATCCATCTCCGCCAGTAGGTCCACGATGCGCTCGAAAGTGCGGCCGAGGGTATCCGTGGCGCGCTCCACCTTGGCTTCCAACTTGTGGAGCTCGCGCTCGCGTCGGGCGAGCTTTTGGGCCACACCAGCTAGCTGCTCGCGGTCGGTCGCCGGCCAATTGTGCACCGGGTGCTCACGGAGGGCATCGCGCAGCTGCGCGATCTTCTTGTTGGGACGATTGCGCGGCTCAGTGCGCATCTTCTTAGGCCGCTTGTAGTAGTCGCGTTTGAAGGCATCCTGAACGTACTTGGTATGCCGACGCGGATTCTTCTGCGCCGCACGCGGCAGCTTCATGTGGCCGACCACAATTGGCGGATTATCTATACCGGCTGCATCGATGCGGCCTGACCACCCGGTCTCCGTGGTAACCCAGGGGCGTGGATCGGCGGTCTGGTTTGCCGGGGTGATGACAACTGCCAGGGTTGGCCGCTTCTTCGTTGCGATAGCGATGACCTCACCCACCTGCAAGCGGGCAAGGACCGCCGCGACCTCCTTGTTCCTCTCTTCCCTCTTGGAGGCACGCGCTGACTTTTCTTCCTCAGTCAGTGCGCGGCGCAGCCTCATATAGTCCATGAGGATCTCCGCCGGGTCTTCTCCATCAATTGTCGGCGGAGCCAGGTTATCTACGGCCTGATCTAACTGTGCTTGAAGCTCGCGGACCCGATGCTCAGCGCGCTCAATTTCGCGCGTTTCTTCCACGACAGAGCCATCCGCCTGGAACTGCGCAAAGGACTTCTCCAGCAGGCGCAGAGAGTCATCGAAACCGAGCATGCCCAGCAGGTTGATGGCCATGTTGTAGCCGGGTTCGAAGGTAGAGATGAGCGGATAAGTGCGGGTCGATGCGAGCCCCGCCACCGCGGTGGGATCCATGGCGGGTGCCCACTGCACGACGGCATTGCCCAAGGTATCGATGCCACGCCTGCCCGCGCGGCCGGTGAGCTGCGTGTACTGGCCCGGTGTCAGATCCACGTGTGCCTCGCCGTTAAACTTCACGAGCTTCTCAAGGACCACCGTGCGCGCTGGCATATTGATGCCTAGGGCAAGGGTTTCGGTGGCAAAGACCGCACGAACCAGGCCTTTGACGAAGAGCTCCTCTACGATGTGCCGAAAAGCCGGCAGCATACCCGCATGGTGGGCGGCGAAGCCGCGCGAAAGCGCCTCGCGCCATCGCTTGAAATCAAGGACCTTGAGGTCTTCGTCCGGAATGCCTTCCACGCCCTTATCGACGATGGCCTTAATCTCAGCTGCCTCCTCTTGGGAGGTCAACACCATGCGGGAGCGCAGGCACTGGTACAAAGCGCCATCGCAGCCCGCTCGGGAAAAGATGAAGGTAATCGCCGGCAGCATCTCCATTGCCTGCAGTTCTTTGAGTACCTCTGGACGGCCCAGCGGCCGGTAGCGGTCCTGCGCGCGGGGTGCGCCGCTGCGCCGATCCTTGTTTCGGTCGTTGCGTCCGCCGCCTTTGTGCCGGGCACGTACACGGAAGCTCGCGCGGTTCTGTGCATAGTCTGCGCGGCCGTTATCGCTGTCTCCTGCTTCTAGGCGCTGGATACGGCGCGCCAACTCAGCATTGACCTGGCCGCCTGAATCAGGCTCGAAAAGAGGGTAGATCTTGCGCCCCACCATCATCCACTGGTCCAGCGGTACGGGGCGCTTATCGGTGACGATGACCTCGGTATCTCCGCGCACGGTGGTTAGCCACCGGCCGAATTCCTCGGAATTGGATACTGTCGCGGACAAACCAATGATGGAAACATGTTCCTCAAGGTTGAGGATGACCTCTTCCCACACTGCGCCGCGCGAGGCATCCGCCAAGAAGTGGATCTCATCCATCACCACGTGGGTCAAGCGATCCAATGCGCCTGAGCCCGCATAGATCATGTTGCGCAGGACCTCGGTGGTCATCACGAGGATGTCCGCGGAGGAGTTGATGGAGACATCACCCGTCAGCAGCCCTACGGCGTCCTCGCCGTGTGCCTCAACCAGGTCGTGGTACTTCTGGTTACTCAGCGCCTTGATAGGGGTGGTGTAGAAACAGCGGGTGCCTTGGCGCAGCGCCAGGGACACGGCGAACTCGCCAACGACCGTTTTGCCGGCGCCGGTGGGAGCACAGACCAAGACTCCGTGGCCCGCTTCAACTGCTTGGCATCCTTCAATCTGGAAGTCATCCAGTGAGTACGGCAGGGCTTGAGTGAACTCGTCCAGATGCGTCAGTGTCATAAGTCCCCAGGGTACCTGTCAGGGACGGCGTACTAGCGCCCCGGTCCCCAGCGCCAAGGAAACGTTTGAACAAGTTCCCTAAAAAGGCTGACCAGCTTACAGAACGTCGTCGAAAAAGCCGCTCTGCGGGGGCTGAGTATTCCTCTGTTGAGGCTGCGGTGCCGGAGCTTCACCCGTTGAGGCCGGGGGAACAGGCCTGGAAGATACCGGCCGCGAAGACGCAGAAACACTCATGGATGCGGACACCGGAGTCGGTGCGCCAATGGCACCCGGACCTTCATCCAGCGACGAGGCAGTTTCATCATCCAAATCCATCCAGTCTGGGCGCTGACGCTTCTGGCGTTTGTCGTTGATGCGGCAGAACTGGAAGGCCAATTCCACGAGGAGTACGAGGGCACCGGCCAAGACCAACATCGAAAAAGGTTCTTGGCCGGGTGTCACCACCGCAGCGAAGATCATGATGGCGACAATGATGATGCGGCGCTTGTCCTTGACGTCATCGTATTCCAGGACACCTATCACATTGAGGCATACCACGAGTAGTGGGATCTCAAAGCTCACGCCGAAGATGAGGAGCAACGTCAGCAGGAAGTAGAAATAGCGCTCACCGGTTAGTGCCGCGGTCTGGTACTCCGAGCCCATGCCCATGAGGAACTCCAAACCCACGGAAAGGATGAAGTAGGCAAGAAGCGCGCCAAGCACGAAGAGAACTACCGCCGTGGAGACAAAAAAGAAGGTGAAACGGCGCTCGTTCTTATGCAGACCGGGCACAATGAATGCCCATATTTGATAGAGCCACACAGGTGAGGACATTACTGCGCCAGCCAACGCGCCCACTTTGAGGCGCAGCAGCAGCATTTCGAAGGGGCTGGTGGCAAGCAAGCGGCATTCGCCATCCGCGGTGAAAGAGATGCGCTTTTCCTCAGGCAGCGAGCAATAGGGCCCACGCAAGATCTCGCCCAGCGGCGCCATATTGAACGGAGCGTTTTGATACCAAATGAATCCGATGATGGTGCCTACCACGAGAGCAAGCAAGGAAATCACGATGCGCCGACGCAGTTCTTGGAGATGTTGGACTAGGGTCATCTCCCCCGTAGGATTCTTGGGCTTGCGGCGCAGCTTTGAGATCCACTTTTGCTTGCGTGCGCTAGACGCGGGATTCGGCGGTGTACTCGCGGTACTCAATGCAATGCCTCCCTAGAAAGCCCACAGCGGCACACACGCCCTTGGAGTTCCAAGTCCCTTGAGCGTGGTGTGCCTACCGAGAAAGATGATTAGTTCTGATTTCCATCAACCGGCTTGGATGCGCGCGGCTGCATTTCCGGGCTGTTCCAGAAGTCCTCATCGTTCTTCTTCGATGCAGCAATTTGGGCCTGCTGCTCGGGAGTGTTGTTCTCCTCCTTCATCTCCTTGACTTCGGACTTAAAAATGCGCATGGAGCGGCCCATCGAACGAGCTAGCTCCGGCAGCTTCTTGGCGCCGAACAACAGCACGATGACGAGAACGACAAGGCCGATTTCCAAAGGTCCCACGGTCATTGAGGGTGCCCCTTCTTTCTAGGTTGATGAAGCGTACGGTTCCATGCAGCAGCGCTGTACGGGACGCACGCAGGAGAGCTCTTAGTCTGGCAGTTGAGTATAACGCTCCAGCGCCCGATTTCTATGCTCCGAAATGGCGTCAACAAGCTTTTGCGGCCCCACGACCCGCATTCGGTCGGCTTGGCCGAGGGCGAAACGGCTAAACCATGCTTCAGAGCCGACGGGCATTGTTGCAGCTATCAGCCCATTTTCCAGTGTGTCGCCGAGCGTGATGTCGTAGTGCTCTGCGAGCCAGGTGAAATCTTGGTGAATCTCCAGCTGCGCAACGAAAGTGTGATCTAGACCAAAGGGGGAATCGGGGTTGAAATCCAGCTTGCGCACGTGCGGGGTCGCGCTGGCGTCGAGTACCTCAACATCGCTCATGCGGTCCAAGCGGAACGTGCGGTGCTCCCCCACCGAATCATCCCAGGCCACCAAATAGGGTTCGCCATCCACGATGAAGATTCGTGCCGGGTGCACGGTGCGCTCGCTGGTGCGGTTGGAGGACATGCTCCAATAGGTGAAACGGACCTGCTGGCGCTTGTCGACGGCCCCCGCCAACGCCGCCTGTACCTGAGATTCCTCCGGATCCGTTGTGGCCAGGGAATCGTAGATGGCGGCGGTCTTTTCATCCATGATCTCACGCAGCTTCGCGGCGGCAGAGTGAACCGCGGAAACGTCGACAAGCCCCGGCATTGCCTCGAGGGACTCGAGCGTCAGCAACAACGCGCCGGCCTCAGTTGGGGTCAGACGCAGGGCCTGGGTCAGACCCTGGTCGTTGTAAATCTCGATGCCGTCGCGGTAACTGAAGCTTAAGTCGATGAGGTCTTCAGTATTGCGGCCCACCCCAGAGCAGAAAAGCCTATCGACGGCATCTTTAAGCTCAGTGGGAGTCATTCCCAAGTCTTCGGCCGCTTCCATCGGGGTCAACCCTGGGTGGTTGCGCAGGTATGGGATGAGGTTGAGGGAGCGAACAAGAGACTGCAGCTTGCGAGGTTGATCAGCCATGGTGCGATTCCTCCCCGCTCAAGAGCGCGATGATGTCGGAGCGAACTTCTTCTGGCTCAACCACGACGATATCTGGTGCATATCCCGCGGCGGTGCGCACCAGCCAATCGCGGCGCACGCCCGTCAGCTCAAGGAGGCCATCTGAGCGCCTGCGTCCGGCGTCGACAAGCTCCGCGGCCTGGCCATCTGGTACCTCAAGGAGGGCATCGACGGTGTCTCCCCGATCCAGCGCTTCCACGACGAGATCTTGCAGCGGCGCGGTGGGCTCGAGGTGGGTGGCCGCAGCGCGCGAGCGCCTGACGTTGTCCACGCGGGTGGCGCGGAAGGTCCGGGGTGCCTCCCGGTCCACATCCCACCCGACGAGGTAGACGCGATCACGGTGATTGACCAGCCCCCACGGGTCCATGTGGCGGCGAACCGGCTCGGCTGAGGGCGTGGCAAAGTAATCAAAGGAGATACGCAGCCCCGCACGCACGGCGGTAATCACCCCGGTGACGAGCTCTGGGCTCAGCCTGGTCATGTCGTTGACCGCGGTATATACCGGCGCGCCGCGCAGGTCGCGGGAGGCTCCCGAGGCCGCTAGCTTTGTCCACGCGGACAAGCTGAAATCACTCAAACCGCCCGGGGTGCCAATCCCGCCGGCAACGCCCAACACCATGGCTTCCTCGGGTGTGAAGTCCACGGGAGGCAGCTGGTAGCTCTCAGGATCAAGGCGATACAGCGAGCCTTCCACACCACTGCTGTGCACCACCGGCACTCCGGCGCGTTGCAGCGTCACAATGTCGCGGGAAAGCTGCTTCTGAAAGGCCTCGTCGCTGCGGGATTGATAACCCTCGACGTTGGTGCGAATCCAGGCAGCGCTGCGGTCGGGAACGCCGCCTTGGTGCGCTGCGCCGTGGAGGGCAAAGGTGAGGTTGGTGAGCCTTTCGATGGCTCGATCTCGGACTGGTGTCCGAGCCGCAGTGCGATCTGCTGACGGCATGATGGCAGGTTCCTTGTTGAGGTTCGGGGCCTTAAGCACCTTGGTGCGAACGCATGTAGTCTAACAACCCGTCTAAGCGCGGGTCCTCGGATACGAAGGGGTCGGAGAACTCTTCGGTCATGGGTTCTGGGCGGTTGACTTTCATCCGCGTCCAATCCACCGTCACAGCGGCATTGAGCTCGCGGGCAACGGCGAGGAACTCGCCGCGCAGCTTGGCACGGGTGGTCTGCGGTGCGGTATCGACGGCGGCATTGATTGCTGCATCATCGATCCACTGTTCCACCATGCCGCGCTGCTCCAGCACGCTGTAGAGACCGCGCCCAGGGCGAATGTCGTGGTAGGTCAGGTCAATCTGGGCCAGCTTGGGGTGCGCCCAATCTCCGCCCAGGCGCTCGCGGTAGCGGTTCAGCAGGCCGCGCTTAATCACCCAATCGATCTCGCGGTCGACCGCGGAAAAGTCTTGTGTGTCAATGGCCTGGAGGGTGCGCTTCCAGAGATCGACGACGCGTGCGAGCTCAGCCGTTGGTGTCCCGGTGTCCTCGCGGTGCTCCAGCCAACGCTCTGCGGCGGCACACAGTTCTTGCTGGATTGCGAGCGCGGTGGTGTTGCCGCCTCCCTCGAGCGGAAGCTCGGTGCGGCCGGTGGAATCGAGCGCGATGGTGCGGATGTGCTGAATTGGATCAAGCACCGAAAGCTCCGGTACCTCAAAGCCAGCCTCTAGCATCTCCAGCATGAGCAGCGTGGAGCCTACTTTGAGCGCCATCGTGGGCTCCGCCATGTTGGAGTCGCCGACGATAACGTGCATGCGGCGGAAACGCTTCGAATCACCATGCGGTTCATCGCGGGTGTTGATGATGGGGCGTGAGCGAGTCGTCGCAGAAGACACGCCCTCCCACACTTGGTCGGCGCGCTGTGAAAGCACGAAACGCGCAGGCTCGTCGCCCTTGGCAGGTTTAATCATCCCCGCACCGCAAATGAGCTGGCGGGTGATCATGAACGGCAGGAGGGCCTTGCCGAGGTCCTTGAGCACGACGTGGCGGCCAATGAGGTAGTTCTCGTGGCAGCCGTAGGAATTGCCCGCAGAATCGACGTTATTCTTGAACAAGTAGACGGCGCGCTTCTCCCCCTCCGCAGCCAAGGCTTCCTCCGCCTGTACGGCCATGCGGTTGACCATGGCATCGCCAGCGCGCTCGTACGCGATGAGCTGGCTCAGGCTATCGCATTCAGCGGTGGCGACCTCCGGGTGGGAGCCGACATCGAGGTAGAGGCGCGAGGCGTTGGGGCTAAAGATGTTCGAGGAGGAGTACTTCGACACGATGGGCCGGAAAAGTACGCGAGCTATCTCATCCGGGGACATGACTCGCTGGCCATGGGAAGCACTCGCCGTGATTCCGTACTCGGTTTCGATGCCCATGATCCGCCGTGCGTAGACAGGGGCGCTACCGGAGCGCTGTTCCACCTTTATTCGCCGCCCTTTTGGACGTAGGAGCGCACGAACTCCTCGGCATTGGATTCCAGGAGCCCATCGATCTCATCGAGGAGATCATCGGTTCCGGCGCTGTTTATGCTGACTTGTCCAGCGTCGAACTCTTGAGAGTCTCCTCCCTCACCGTTGCCGCCGCCGGCATTGATCTGAGACTGCTGTCCGCTCATTGTCAGAGCTCCTTTCGCGAGTGGAGGTTTGCTGCGCTAATACAGTGTAGGGTACTCGATTCGCACCCCGAGCTGGCGCAAACCGTCGACGAAATCGGCGGCGCTGTCTGCAGATTCCAGCAAGGTTCCCACTTCATCCTGCCCGAGCCGCGTGGTGTCATCGAGCGCCACGCAGGCGGCTCCCGAGTTGGCGCCCTCGGCTTCACCAATTCGGAAGGTTAGTGACTGCCACGACGCGGCCAGGACGTCTTCGCCGAACTTGCGGGTGGCGTGGCCGCGCAGATAAGCGCGGGTATCCGTGGGCGGGGTGTCGGCGGCCGCAGCAATCTCCTCCTCACTGACCAAGGTGCGCATCTGGCCCTTGCGCACGAGCGCGTGGTAGAGGGACTTGGCCGGGTCAATATCGGTGTACTGCAGATCGATGAGCGCCAGCTTCGGGTCATCTGCAGCCACGCGACGGTCGAGGTATCCCTTAATCAAGCGGTACTTGGCTACCCAATCCAGCAGATGGGCCGCCTTCAACGGGTTGTCCGCCAAGAGCGACACGACCTCGTCCCAGGCGGCAAGAACCTTCTCATCTGACTCCGAATTCGAAGTGACCCGCTCCCGGTAGACGGCGAGGATCTCGAGGGCGGTGAGGCGGCGGCCGTCGTGAAGCTCCAGCTGATGAGTCAGGGTGAGGTCGCGGCTGACTCGCTGGACCTCTGCCACGGGGTCCTTCAGGCGCAGGTCACTGAAGTCAACGCCTTCCTCTATGGCGTCCAACACCAGTGACGTCATGCCCAGCTTGAGCAGCGTCGAGGTATGGGACATCGTGGCATCACCGATGATGACGTGCAGGCGGCCAAAGTCCTCTGCCACCGCATGCGGTTCATCACGGGTGTTAATGATGCCGCGGTTGAGCGTGGTTTCCAGGGAAATCTCCTGCTCGATATAGTCGGCGCGCTGCGAAATCTGGAAACCCGGTTCCTCACCATCAGCGCCCAGGCCCATGCGGCCAGCACCGGTGACCACTTGGCGGGTGACGAAGAACGGGATCAGACCTTGGGCGATGTCGTCGAAATCAGTCTCCCGGGAGTACTGGTAGTTTTCGTGGCTGCCGTAGGAAGCTCCCTTGCCGTCCACGTTGTTCTTGTAAAACTTCAGCGGCGGGCAGGGATCGTGCGTGGCCAGTACTGATGTGCCCTGGGCAGTCAGAGATGCCACGGCATCTGCTGCGCGTCGCAGGATGAGGTCGCCGGCGGCGTCGTAGACCATGGCGTCCCAGGCATTCGTGCACTCCGGCGAAGAGTACTCGGGGTGGGCGTGATCCACGTAGAAGCGGGCTCCGTTGGCCGTGACCACGTTGGCCACACCCAGCGCGTTTGGGTCCACCACGGGCACGGTGTGGTAGCGCTTGAGATCGAAGCCGCGGCTATCGCGCAGCGGGTGCTCCTCCCGAAAGTCCCAGCGGGAGCGCGCACCGGTATGCAGGGCGGCATAGGCCACTACCGCGTGCGTGGACGTCACGATTGGTGACAACGCCGGGTTCGACGGCGTGGAGATTCCGTACTCGGTTTCGGTTCCTAGGACACGGCTCAAGGTTTTACTCCCATCAATTCGACCCCTGTGACATGCGCGCCGGCGGAGGTCCCGGCGACGATCTTGGCCCACTCCTCCGGGTTGGCGGATGTCGGTACATACTCAGATTCTGCTTGTTCCGCAGCAATGGCCTGGTGCAGGTGCGCGGCGGTGATGCCTGCGGGTTGTTTACCCTCCGCAGCGTTGGTTTCGTCCAAAGCCTCCTTGATAGCCAACTTCTTTGCGCGGGAGACGATGTTGGCGATCATCGCGCCGGAGACGAAATCCCGGTAGTGCAGCACGCGGGGATCAGCGTTGGAGAAGTGCAGCGTGACGAAGGGGCGCTCCGCGTAGAGATCCTCCACTGCGGTATCGATGAGCTGGGAAAGCTCGCCCTCGTGCGGGACAGATTCCGGGAAATGGCGGGCAAAGATCTCGCGCGCGCCCTGCTTGGTGGGCCGGTTGACGCGGATCTTGATGTCGAGGCGCCCCGGGCGCATGATGGCGGGGTCGATGAGCTCCTCGCGGTTGGTGGCACCGATGACGATGACATTGCTGAGCTTTTCGACGCCGTCCAATTCCGTCAACAGCTGCGGGACAACGGTGGTTTCCATATCGGAGGACACACCGGAGCCGCGCGTGCGGAAGATGGATTCCATCTCATCGAAGAAGATGATGACTGGCCGCTGGCTGCCATCCGCAGTGGGCTCGGAGGCAAGCTCGCGGGCGCGTTCAAAGATGAGGCGAATGCGACGCTCAGTCTCACCCACGAACTTGTTGAGCAGTTCTGGGCCCTTCACGTTGAGGAAGTAGCTGGGGGCAGTAGCGCCCAGGGACGCCGACAGAGAATGCGCGACCGCCTTGGCGATGAGCGTCTTGCCACAGCCAGGTGGGCCATAGAGCAGCACGCCCTTCGGCGGCTGGAGATCGTATTGGCGGTAGAGCTCTGGGTGGAGGAAAGGCAGCTCGACCGAATCGCGGATGAGTGAAATCTGTTCGTCCAAACCACCGATGTCCTCGTAGGATACGTCCGGGACTTCTTCCAGCGTGAGCTGCGCTACCTCAGTCTTATGCACGCGCTCGGTGGCCACGCCTGATTTCGGCTCGACCAGAAGGGTATCGCCGGCACGGACGGTATCGCGCAGCACCGTGCCGAGCAGCACCACCTGCTCTTCGCCCGCGGAATTGATAACCACCGCGCGGTCGGTGCCTAGACGCTCCTGGAGCGTCGCCAGCGCGCCGGTACTCACCGGGGCACAGCCCTCCACCACCACGAATCCTTCGCCCAAGCGGACCTGCTGCCCGACTTCTAAGGAGCCTGGCTCCAGGTTCGGAGAAATCTTCACCCGCATGGCGCGGCCGTTGGTGTATACCTCAGCGTCGCGGCGCGAATCGTGTGCGCGCCCGGAATAGCCAAGAAAGACGCCGTACGTGGAGGCAGGCTCTGCAAGAGCGTCCACCTCCGCGAGCATCTGCTGAAGCTTCGTGCGCGCATCCTTCAACAGGGCAGCAAGCTTGGCATTGCGCTCAGCCAGTTGCTCTATCTGGCGGCGCTGCTGGCCAAGTTCCTGGGAATGAGTGGCATCGTTCATAAAGTCCACCCTAGCGCGCGGTGCGCCACGTTTAACGTGAGGGCTTATTTTCGGGCGCGGCGCTGCGGGCGGGGCGGGGTGACGCCGTCGGCAAGCCGGCGCGTCCAGATCAGGAACGCGGTGTGCGCGTTCATGCGGTGCTCCGGGCGGGTGGCCAAGCCCTCCACCTTCCATTCACGCACGAGGGACTCCCAGGCGCGCGGCTCCGTAAAGCACTTCAGCTCGCGGATTCCCTCCATCACCTTCATCAGCTGCGGCACGGTGGCCACATAAGTCATGAAGACACCGCCGGGGATGAGGATATCGCGCACCTTCTCGAGGTGCTCCCAGGGTTCGAGCATGTCCAGGATGACGCGGTCCACGGGGCCGCCGAGCTCCTCGACGGTCACATCGGCCAAATCGCCAAGCCGCGGGCTCCACCACTCGGGCTGCTCACCGAAGTATTCGGCGACGTTGTTCACGGCGTATTCCAAGTGATCATCGCGCACCTCATAGGAGAAAACGTGGCCTTCTGGCCCTACGGCGCGCAAGAGGGTCATTGAGAGTGCTCCGGAACCGGCGCCGGCTTCCAGCACGCGCGCACCCATGAAGATATCGCCCTCGACCAGGATCTGCGCGGAGTCCTTGGGGTAAATCACCGCGGCGCCGCGCGGCATCGACAAGACGTGATCCACCATGAGGTGGCGGAACAAGAGGAAGGAGCTGCCCAGCGTCGAATCGATGACGGAGCCTTCATCCATGCCGACGATGTCATCGTGGTTGATGATGCCCTTGTGCGAATGGAACTGGCCACCCTCCTCGAGGACGATGGTGTAATGACGCCGCTTGGCATCCGTGAGCTGCACGCGGTCGCCGTAGCGGAAGGGGCCAGAATAAGCCATAGCGTGAAAAACCTTTCACAAAGTTAGGGGCAAGGATTAACCAACCAAGTATGCCTCAAGGGCGTCACCAAGCCATAGTTGGTCACGCTCGCCTACCAGCTCACGGATCGAGTGCATCGAGAGCATCGGCACTCCCACATCAACGGTGGGGATGCCCAGACGGGTGGCAGAAATCGGCCCGATGGTGGAGCCACACGGGACATCGTTATTTCCCACGAAGCGCTGGACCGGAACACCCGCACGGCGGCAGGCAGATTCCCACAGGGCCACGGTATTAGCGTCGGAAGCATAGCGCTGGTTGCCGTTAATCTTGGTCACCGGGCCTTGGCCGATGATCGGGTGATGCGTGGGATCGTGCTTTTCGGCGTAGTTGGGGTGCACGGAGTGCGCGGCGTCGGCCGAGACACAACTGGAGCGCGCAAACATTTGGAAACGCTGCTCCTCGTTTGCGCCGAGGGCACGGGCGGTGCGGGTCAGGATATCCCCCAGGATCGGGCCACCTGCGCCGTAGCGCGAAGAGGAGCCCACCTCTTCGTGATCAAAGGCCGCCATGACGAGGACGTCCTTGTGCTCGATGGAATCGGCGTTCTTTGCAGCAGCGAGCAGGGCACGCAGCGAAGCATGAACGGAAGAAAGGTTGTCCATGCGCCCGGCAGCGATGAGCTTTTCGCCGGCGCCAAAGACCTCACCGCGCTGGGCATCCGCGGTAATCAGGTTGAAGGAAGCGATATCCTCTGGGTCTACGCCAAGCTGCTTGCCGACGACCCCCATCACCGACGTCTCCGGAGTACCCACGGAGAGCACCGGCTGCATGTGGCGCTGGCGATCCGGCTTGAACTCATCTTTGCGGTAGAGGTGGATCGCCAAGGAAGGCAAGCGCAGCAAGGGGCCGGTATTGACCAAGTGGCGGCTGCCATCCTTCGTGATGACCTGGCCGCCGACGGTGAGCTCGCGGTCGAACCAGCTGTGGAGAAGCACCCCGCCATAGACCTCGACGGCTACCTGCTGCCACCCTGCGGAATCGAAGTCCGGGGTGGGCTTGAGAGCCAGGCCGGGTGAATCGGTGTGGGAGCCGATAATGCGGAAACCGGAATCCGGGCCGGCACCTTCGGGGACATACCATGCCATGACCGCACCACCCCGGACCATGACATGACCGCCTGGTGCTGCTGACCATTCGGCAGACTCATCTTGGCGGCTAAAGCCGGCGGCGACGAGCGTGCGCGCCACCTCTTCAGCCGCGTGATAGGACGAGGGGCTGGCTGCGATGAAATCAAGAAACTCTTGCGTAGTGCTCATGCCATCTAGCTTGCCACGGACGGTCGGGAGATGCGGGAAGGTTCGCGGTGGGCTATGCGCTAGGCTGAGAAACACTATGCCGAAACGACTAGCCCTCTCCCCTTCCCGTGCCTCCGACTACAAACAATGCCCGCTGCTCTATCGCTTCCGGGCTATTGACAAGTTGCCCGAGCCCAAGACGAAGGCCCAGGTGAAGGGAACGCTGGTCCACGCTGTTCTGGAGAAGATGCATCAGCTGCCCCGCGAGCAACGCGAGTACCCAGCCGCGGTGAAGATGATTAAGCCCGAATGGGCGGTGATGCTGGGCAAAGACCCCGAGCTGCGTGATTTGGTGCCGGAGCCCGAAGAGCTGGACTTCTTCGTCGAGGCGCGCGAACTGGTCAAGGGCTACTTCCAGATGGAAAACCCCCAAGGCTTCGACGCCCACAAGTGCGAGATGTACGTCGATACAGTTCTGCCCAACGGCGTGCCCGTCCGTGGGTTCATCGATCGCGTTGATGTTGCTCCCACCGGCGAGGTACGCGTGGTGGACTATAAAACCGGTAAGAAGCCGCTCCCCCGCTACTCCCAGGACGCGCAGTTCCAGATGAACTTCTACGCGCTGGTGTACTGGCGGCTGCTCGGCACCATCCCCACGCAGTTGCGGCTGATGTACCTCAAGGTCCTGGATTCGATGTTCCTCACGCCGGGGCCGGAGGAGCTCGAGTACTTCGAGCGCGACCTGGGTGAGCTCTGGGCCAAGATCGAAGGCGATGGCAAGTCCGGTGACTTCAGGCCCAAGACCTCGAAGCTCTGCGGCTGGTGTTCTTTCCAAGACCTATGCCCCGCCTTCGGCGGCACGCCACCCGAGTATCCCGGGTGGCCGGACCGGGCCTCGTAGACGGCGCCCCGAAGAGCGCGCCGCGGCTTAGAACAGGCCAGAGATGGAACCATCCGCAGCAACATCGATGTTGTTGGCCGCGGGCTTCTTCGGCAGACCCGGCATGGTCATGACGTCGCCGGTCAGCGCCACGATGAAGCCAGCGCCTGTGCGGGGCTGCAGCTCGCGGACATGAAGGACGTGGCCTTCCGGAGCGCCGAGCTGGCTCGGATCATCCGAGAAGGAATATTGAGTCTTCGAGAGCACGACTGGGAACTCCTCCCAACCGTTGTCCTTGATGTACTTCAAATCCTTCAGCGCCTTAGACGAGTACTCCACCCGCTCTGCTCGGTAGATTTCCCTCGCAATGGTGTCGATGGAGGCCTCGATGCCCTCAGCGGGATCGTAGAGCTGGTGGGAGTTACCCTCGGAAAGATTCTCCAGAAGGCGCTCAGCCAGCGCTGTTGCTCCCGCTCCGCCCTTGGCCCACACTTCTGCTTCTTCGAGCGCGACGTCGAAATCGGCGGCCCACTGGCGCATGAACTCGCGCTCGGCCTCGGTATCGCTCCAGAAGAGGTTGAGAGCGACCACTGGCTTGAGGCCAAATTTGCGCACGTTCTCAACGTGGCGCTCGAGGTTCACCACGCCCTTCTTTAGTGCCTCCAGGTTCTCGGTGGTGAGTTCCTCGCGGGGCTGTCCGCCGTTGTACTTCTGGGAGCGGATAGTCGCAACAACGACGGCGCCGGCGACGTCAAGGTCACCGAAGCGGGACTTGATATCCATGAACTTTTCGCCGCCGAGATCTGCACCGAAACCTGCCTCCGTGAGGACAATGTCACCGAAGCGCATGGCCGTTTGGGTCGCCAGCAGAGTATTGCAGCCGTGAGCGATATTGGCGAAGGGGCCGCCATGGACGAAGGCAGGGGTGCCGCCCAGGGTCTGGACCAGGTTAGGGTTCAGGGCATCACGCATGAGCGCCGTCAGCGCGCCTTCTGCTCCCAACTCGCGGGCGGTTACTGGCTTTTGGTCGTAGGTGTAGCCCACAGTGATGTCACCGAGACGCTTCTTTAGGTCTGCCAAGTCGGTTGCGAGGCCGAGGATGGCCATGATTTCCGACGCCGCCGTAATGGTGAAGCCAGTCTCCCCCGGCACGCCATGGGCGGGGCCACCGAGCCCGGTAACGACGTGGCGCAGGGCACGGTCATTGACGTCAACGCAGCGCTGCCAGGTAATGCGGCGCGGATCGATGTTGAGCGCATTGCCCTGGTGGATGTGGTTATCGATGATGGCGGCCAAGGTGTTGGTGGCCGCGGCGATAGCGTGGAAGTCACCGGTGAAGTGGAGATTGATGTCCTCCATTGGGACAACCTGAGAGTAGCCGCCACCCGCGGCGCCGCCCTTGATGCCCATGACAGGGCCCTGGGAAGGCTCGCGAAGGGCGACGATAGCCTTCTTGCCCATCTGCGTGAGGGCGTCGGTCAAACCGATAAGAACAGTGGATTTACCCTCGCCAGCTGGCGTCGGTGAGACGCCGGTGACGAGGACCAACTTGCCATCTGCGGGAGTATCCCCAACTTGAGTGATATCCACTTTGGCTTTGCTTTGCCCATAAGGAATAAGGGCCGTCTCCGGAATGCCTGCACGTGCAGCAATATCCGAAATCGGTTCGAGCTGGTGAGCTTGAGCAATATCAACATCAGAAGGTTGCGTAGTCATGCTCACCAGCTTAGCGCGCTAAAGAAGCGCATTTAGCAACATCAAATTATTTCTAGATGATGCTAGATAAGGACTGCACCGAAGGCGTAGCACAGGAGGACCGACAAGACGATGCTCACAGTGCCTGGAATGATGAACGGGTGGTTGAAGACAGCCTTGCCAATGCGAGTCGAACCAGTGTCATCCATTTCGACGGCCGCCAACAAGGTCGGGTACGTCGGCAGGATGAACAGCGCGGACACTGCTGGGAAGGCAGCCACTGCGGTAAGCGGGTTGACGCCGAGGGCCAGGGCTGCCGGCATGAGAGCCTTGGTGGTTGCGGCCTGCGAGTACAGGAGCGCCGCAGCGAAGAAGAGCACGATGGCCAGCAGCCACGGGGCGGACTCAATGATGGACCCGGAGATGGCCTGGATGTCCTCCATGTAGTGGTTGATCAGCGTGGTACCCAACCATGCGACACCGAGCACGCAGATACAGGCGGACATACCCGACTTAAAGACAGGCGTGTTGAGAACGTCGCCGGCGGGGACCTTGGTGACCATGACAATGAGGGTTGCAGCGGTGAGCATCACTGTCATGATGGCCTCGTTTCGCGGCAGCGTCGGTTCCTCGATAAGACCCACCTGAGATGAGGTAAGGGTGGCCCACAGCATCACGATGACGATGGCGACGAGGAAGATGATGACCGAGGTCTTTGCACCTTGTGCCGGAGCGTAGTTCTGGGAACCCTGCGGCAGCTTCACCAAGCCCTGGGCCTTGCGCTCTTGGTAAACGGGGTCATCTTCGAGTTCTGCGCCCGAGCGGTTTGCTACCCAAGCGGCAGGGAAAATGGAGAGGAACGTAGCCGGAATGAGGACCGCGAGGATCTGCAAATAGCCCACACCCATCGGTTCCAGCAGCGAAGCCAACAGAACGACGGCTGCGGAAATAGGTGAGGCACAGATTGCCATCTGCGAGGCTACGACGGAAATCGAAAGCGGACGGGAAGGACGGACCTTGCCTTCCTTCGCTACCTCAACGATAACCGGGAGCGTGGAGAACGCCGTGTGGCCGGTGCCCGCTAGGACGGTCATCAACCACGTAACGATAGGTGCGTAGAACGTGATCCTCTTTGGGTTCTTGCGAAGAAACTTTTCGGCAAGGTAGACCAGATAGTCCATACCGCCAGCGCGCTGCATGGCAGCAATGGCGGCGATCACGGTCATGATGATGCCAATGACATCAAAGGGGATGTCTTCACGCGTTACGGGGACACCGGTGAGGCCGAGTAGTAGAACGCCCAAGCCGCCGGCCATACCAATACCGATCGAACCAATTCGGGCACCGAGATAAATCGCCGCAAGGACGATAATGATGTGCACAACAACCATTATGTAACTCCAATATGTGCAGGTGAACTGCAGTATGGGTGGTAATTCGCGCTGTGGTCAGTACACGACCTGGGCGCGACAACTGACAGTTCTAATTCTGCCCTATTTATGTGGCTTTGGCGAGAATCCAGGCCCGATTGTGTCCGTTTACACACCGATGCCAACCACTGCTCCCCCATCGGGGTGTCCACGGTGTCGGTAGCATCAGTTGGATTGAAAACAGTCAAACGCCCGTACCACCTTCAGCGAGGCAGTACGGGCGTGGACGAAACAGCAGAGCGTATTTACAACACTGGTGCTGTCGACGGTTTATTCATCGATGTAGAGCTGACCGCGGAACTCCGGGTGCATGAGGTTCTCAACGGACAGAACCTTGTTAAGGGTCTCCTCATCGAGCAGGCCCTTCTCCAGAACGAGCTCCTTAACACCCTTGCCGGTCTTGAGGGACTCCTTAGCAATCATGTCACCGTTGTGGTGACCAATGAACGGGTTCAGGTAGGTGACGATACCGATGGAGTTCTCAACGTACGCGCGGCAAACATCAGCGTTAGCCGTGATGTCCACGACGCACTTCTCACGCAGGGTGTCGACGGCGTTGCCCATGATGCGGATGGACTGGAACAGTGCCTCACCGATAACCGGTTCCATGACGTTGAGCTGCAGCTGACCAGCCTCGGCAGCCATGGTGACTACGTGGTCATTACCGAAGATCTTGAAGCAGACCTGGTTGACAACCTCCGGGATAACCGGGTTGACCTTACCCGGCATGATGGAGGAACCGGCCTGACGCGGTGGCAGGTTGATCTCAGCCAGGCCGGCGCGCGGGCCAGAGGCCAGCAGGCGCAGGTCGTTACAGATCTTGGCCAGCTTCATCGCTGCGCGCTTAATGGTGGAGTGCAGAAGCACGTAGGCGCCACAGTCGGAGGTTGCTTCAATGAGGTCGCGGGCGGTCTTGATCTCAAGGCCCGTCACCTCAGACAGTGCTGCGGTGACCTGGTGGCGGTAGCCGGCCGGGGTGTTCACGCCGGTACCGATGGCGGTTGCGCCGAGGTTGATCTCCAGCAGGCGCTTCTGGGCGTCACGCAGGATGGCCTGCTCTTCGGCCAAGTTGTGAGCGAAGGCCTTGAATTCGTCACCCAGGGTCATCGGCACTGCGTCCTGCAGCTGGGTGCGGCCCATCTTCAGGATGTCAACGAACTCATTGCCCTTGGCGTGGAACGCAGCCTGCAGCGCGTCGATACGCTCAATGAGGTCCTCCATCGCGTAGTAGATGCCGAGACGGAAGCCGGTCGGGTACGCGTCGTTGGTGGACTGGGACATGTTGACATCATCGTTCGGGTTGATGATGTCGTAGGCACCCTTTTCCTCACCGAGGTGCTCGAGCGCCAGGTTGGCCACAACCTCGTTGGTGTTCATGTTGAGCGAGGTGCCAGCGCCACCCTGGAAGACATCCAGCGGGAACTGGTCCATGCAGCGGCCTTCTTCGAGAATCTGGTCACAGGCCCAGATAATTGCTTCTGCCTTCTTCTTCGGAAGAACGTGTAGGCGGCGGTTGGCCATAGCGGTGGCCTTCTTGACCTGGACCATGCCGCGGATGAAGTCCGGAATGGTGTTGATGGTCACGTAGGAAATCTGGAAGTTTTCGATAGCGCGGAGCGTGTGAACGCCGTAGTACGCATCGTTCGGAACTTCCAGGGAGCCGAGAAGGTCAGTCTCAGTACGCGTCTTCTTGCTAGAGGCGGACTTCGAAGACTTGTTGGTGGCCTTTTCTTCGACCTGGGACTTTACATCCTTGGTCTCCTTGGCCTCTGCTTGTGCATCCTTCTTAGTTGTCTTTGCCATCGGGGCTGACTCCTTGCATAAAAATCGAAGAACGATGATGGTCAGTCCCCATCGTAGCTAGGAGCCCGAATAAGATGTTTGGAATCTCCCCCTAAAAGCGGGCAATCCGAAGATCCGAGGCAAGAATTGCCTCTGCCCCGAGCTCTTCGAGGCTGTCCATAACTTGGTTGGCCAGCTTGCGGGGAACCATGACGCGGACGGCAACCCACCCTTCACGGGCCAAAGGAGAGATGGTCGGTCCTGTAAGCCCAGGGGTCACCGCCTCGACGTCTGGCAGCTTTTCTTCTGCCACGTTGTAGTCCAGCATGACGTAGTGGCGCGCATTGAGGATTCCTCGAATGCGGCTAAGCACAACGTTTTCATCAGCGGTGACGTCTTCTCCTTCACGCTTAATCACCACGGCCTCCGAGGAGACGATGGGGTCGCCAAAGGGTTCAAGCCCCTGCTGGCGGAGGGTGGCTCCTGTGGAGACAACGTCGGCAATGACGTCCGCGACTCCAAGGTGAATCGAAATCTCTACTGCACCGTCAAGGCGGATAACCTCTGCATCGATTCCATTGGCAGCGAGGTGATCGCGCACCACGTTGGGATAGGACGTGGCGATGCGCTTGCCTTGCAGCTTGGCGACGTCCCACTGCTCCCCTGCTGGTGCGGCGTAACGGAAGGTCGAGCCGCCAAAATTGAGTGCTAGAACTTCATTGAATTTCGCGCGGGAATCGAGCGCTAAGTCTCGACCAGTAATTCCCAGATCCAAGACGCCTTGTGCCACGTAGATGGCGATATCCTTTGGGCGCAGAAAGAAGAACTCGACTCCGTTCTCCTCGTCCACGACGTTGAGCGATTTATTGTGTCCGCGGCCCTTGTAGCCAGCTTCCTTGAGGATCTCAAGGGCTGCCTCGGACAGCGATCCCTTGTTGGGGACGGCGATTTTGATCATCAGTGTGTGGTGCTTTCTGCGCTGAATACGGTGAATGGTGGGACGGCTTTATGGCCGATTAAAGGTAGGTGTAAATGTCTTCGAGCTTCAGGCCACGCTTATGGGCCATAACCTGGAGCCAATACAGCAGCTGTGACATCTCCTCAGCGAGCTCTTCATCAGACTGGTATTCCGCGGCGATCCACACTTCGCCAGCCTCTTCGATGATCTTCTTGCCCAGATGGTGGATCCCTTTGTCAAAAGACTCCACGGTGCCGGAGCCCTCAGGGCGTTCGGCGATCTTCTGGGACAGTTCCTCAAATAGGCTCTCAAAATTCTTCACGGTGGTTTATTCTTCCACACCGCTGCATAAAATTCTGCTAGTCGGCCGAAATTCTCAGTTACGCAAAGCCAGCTGACATGATGCGCAACTGAAATCGGTACGTCTAGTCGGCGCGTAACCGGCTAAACCACTCGTGAACATTGGCCGCCGTCGCCCCCTTCAGATGACGGTGAGCAGAGCCCCGGAGGTCAGTAATTTCGGTGGCTTGCTCGGGCACCGCGACGTGGTCTCCCTCCGGCAGTCCGATGACGGTGCATCCGGCGTCGACAGCCGCGCGCATACCTGCCGCAGAGTCTTCGAATACAAGGCAGTCCCGTGGATCGGCACCCACTCGACGCGCCGCCTCGATATACATATCGGGGGCAGGTTTGCCTTGGGGTACTTCGTCACCGCAAATCGTGTCGACGAAGTACTCGCGGCCTAAGGCCGCAATCGCGGAATCAGCCACATATCGTTCCGTGTTTGTGGTCACGATCATCGGCATTCCCAGGCCCTTGAGTTCGTCGAGCAGCTCGGGAATCCCCGGGAAAATCTCCAGGTGTTGGGCAAAAAGGGACCTGACGTAGTCAAACATGAGCGCACGGTAGCGTTCGTTATCACCTGGTCGAAGCGTAACGCCTGCTTTGTGCGCACAGATGCTGAGGGTGTCCTCGAAGGTAGCGCCAACCGTGGCTAAGCGCTCCGTGGGTGTTAAGCGGCGCCCTAGTGTTTCAGAGAGATAAAAAGTGGCCTCTTCCCACAGGGGCTCGGAGTTAGTCAGTGTGCCGTCCATATCCCAAAAGATTGCTGCTGGACGGGTAGTGAAAGCGGAAGTTGCGTGGTCAGTCAATTAGAAGTCCAGCTCCGGAAGCTGCGCGAGTGCCTCATCGTCCGCACCGGTTGCCGCAGAGGCGGAGTGAATAAGCTCCGTGAGCTCTTCCTTCTCCTCCGGTTCCAGCACTGCATCTGCGTTTTCTTGGTTGAAGGCCGCGAGCTTGTCCACGGTGGGGCGTACCGCGGCGCTCAGGAGTGACCCTTCGGGGTCATCCGGCAGCTTATCCATATCGTCGAGGAAGGACTCCAAGATAGTGCGAAGGCGTGGGAGTACCGCGGCATCAAACGGTGCCTCCCAGAATTCCTTTTCTTCTTCCTTGAGGTAATCCCCGGTAGCGAAGGACTGTAGGTTGGACATGAACTCATCAACGGTGGGCTGGAATTCTGCACGAATCGTCATGAGCTAAATCATGCCTGAAGTTACCTAGAGGCGCACGCCCAGCAAGGAATTAACTGCGGTGCGCAGCAAATCGGATGCCTCTTCTGTTGCTTCCCCGGATTCTGGAGCCTTCTTCGCCCATTCATCGAGAACCGCAATGGCGCGCGGAGTATCGAGATCATCAGCCAACGCCAACCGCAGGTGCTGAATGACCTCCTTGACTTCCTCCACCGTGCCCGGATGGCTTAAAGCTTCGCGCCATCGCTGGAGTCGCTCCTGCGCAGTGCGCAAAACGTCATCTGACCAGTCACGGTCGGCACGGTAGTGGCCGGCGAAGACGCCCAAGCGAATCGCCGAAGGATCGACGCCCGCCTCCACGAGCTTGTGGACGAACACGAGGTTGCCCAAAGACTTGGACATCTTGGTTCCGTCCAAGCCGATCATGCCGGTGTGTACGTAGGACTGCGCCATGCGCTCCACGCCGAGCGCTGCTTCTGCGTGCGCTGCGGAGAATTCGTGGTGCGGGAACTTCAGGTCCGACCCGCCGCCTTGAATATCGAAGCTGGAGCCAAGCCGGTTGGTTGCGATGGCGGAGCACTCAATATGCCATCCAGGGCGGCCCGGCCCAAAAGGCGAATCCCAGGCCGGTTCGCCTTCACGGTGCGCGCGCCAAATCAGAGCGTCAAGAGGATCGCGCTTGCCGGGGCGATCAGGGTCGCCGCCGCGCTCGGCAAAGAAGGTCTCCATTTGCTCGCGGGAGTAATTCGACTCGTAGCCGAAGTTCTTCGTGGCCTCAGTGGAGGCATAAATATCCGGGTACTCCGGATCGTCGACGACGTAGGCCGCATTGGCGTCGAGAAGCGCCTGCACCATCTCCGTAATCTCGTCGATGGCCTCCATCGCCCCCACAAAGTGATCCGGGGGGAACACGGAGAGCAGCTCCATGTCTGAGCGGAAAAGGTTGATTTGGGAGGTCCCCAACTCACGCCAATCCACGCCATCGCGCTCCGCGCGCTCGAAGAGCGGATCATCCACGTCGGTGATGTTTTGGGCGTAATTCACCTTGTAGCCGTTATCCAGCAGCTGGCGGTAAATCAGATCAAAGGTCAGATAGGTCGCGGCGTGGCCCAGGTGGGTCGAATCATATGGGGTGATGCCACAGACGTACATGGTGGCAGTCTCCCCACTGATGTTGAGCTTCTTGACCGCTTCATCAGCGGAGTCATAGAGGTGAAGCGGCGACGGAGCGCCAGGGACGGAATCGATGTGCGGGACAGGCCAAGATTGCATGCTCACAATCCTAACGTGTGCTGCCTCCGACGCGGGCGCATGGCCGGGCACATGGCTATGTATCGCAGGATGCTGGGGGCTGCGCCTCCTCACCACTTACGCGGCGAGCACGCCAAGGCCCAGCAAGAGCATGACGATCAGGCCGACGGGGATACGGTAAGCGGCGAACCACTCGAAGGAGTGGCTGCCCACGAACTTCAGCAGCCAGGCGATAGATGCATAGCCCACAACGAAGGCGATGAGCGTGCCAACGAGCAATTGGGCGCCGGTGGCGGATTGTCCCACGGTGGGACCGAAAGCGTCGCCAAGCGAAAACAGCCCCGAGGCCATCACCGCCGGAATAGCCAAAAGAAAGCTAAAGCGCGTGGCCACCTCACGGTCGAGGCCGAGGAAGAGGCCACCGGAGATGGTGCCGCCGGAGCGTGAGACGCCAGGGATGAGTGCCAGGCATTGGCATAGTCCCATAACGATGGCATCGCGCATCGTGAGCTCGTCGAAGCCGCGGGTTTTCTTACCCACGCGCTCTGCCAGGATGAACACAAAGGAAAACAGGACGAGCATGGAAGCAGTAATCCATAGGTTGCGCAGATTATCCCTTATCAGGTCTTTCCCCAGCACTCCCAGGATGCCAATCGGAATTGAGCCAACGATGACCATCCAACCCATTCGATAATCCTGACCGCGCTGGTCCTTGTGTACGAGGCCCACGCACCAGCCTTTCAGGATCTGCCAAATCATCCCGGCGAAGTAGACAATCACCGCCAGCTCGGTGCCCAGCTGGATGACAGCGGTGAAGGAAGCACCGGCATCCTGTCCCCAGAAAAGAGTGGAGACGATGCGCAAGTGCCCAGACGAGCTCACGGGCAGGAATTCGGTGAGGCCTTGGACAAGAGACAGGACGATGACCTGCAGCCATGTCATGGCTTCAGTTGTAGCTGTTGTAGTCACCCGCGATAGCCTACTCGGGAGTCCCATCGCTTCCTGTTTCCACCACGCTGGCTGCTAGGATGAGGGATCGTGAAAACGCGTCGAGTCCTGCTTTCTTTTGCCCTCCTTTCCAGCGCATGCGCGCTTGCCGCCTGTAATCCCACGGTCGGGGTTGGCGGGGACCCCGACTCGGCGGTCTATGGCAAGGCCGAGCCCGCGTCCTCCCCGGCATCCGAGAAGCCGGTGGGTAACGTCGTGCCATTCGATGCAGCGACAGACCTCGCAGCCGTCGGCGACATCCTCGCCGTGCGCACCGAGGCCTCGCTCGCGGTAGGTTCAGCTGCGGACTTTGAAGGCAAAAAGTCCACCCAGGTTACCGTGGACGAGAAATGTGGCGACCTTACCGCTTCTGAGAAGCACTTCCTTCTAGCGTGCGGGGATAGCGTTATGCTCATTGATCCGCTCAAGCCGGATTCCCCGCAGGAATTGGCTGTGGAAGAGGAGCAACCGGTGACGGTGGCTGCGGAAGCCTCCAGTGGCGAAGTCTTCGTTGGCTCGAAGGACTCCACCACCATCGGCGTGTACCGCGATGGCGAACGCACTACCGGCATCACTGTGGAAGCAGGCTCGGATCAGCTCATCTCCGTGCCTAATCCGGATGGCGCCGACGGCATCGTCCGTGTCTTGAGGGAAGACTCCACGATTCAATCGCTGGACTGGGAGAAGGAGCGTGCAGGAGGACGCCTTCGCGTGGGCCAGGGCGTAGGTCAGATCGCAGGCGGCGAGGGCGCCGTGGTTGTGGCTTCGGATACTGTCGGCAAGCGCATCGCCATCTATACCGCCAGCGACGTCATCCGCTTGCACCAGTACGGCAATACCGATGGCACGCCGTGGGGTGTGGCCTGGGACGCCGGGCGCAAGCTAGCGTGGGCGACAACTACAGACAACAACCTCCTCCACGCCTACACCATCGCTGCGGGTGTCCCGGAGAACGTCGGCACCATGGATACGGTGGCGGATGCGCGCAATGTTGCCGTGCTTGGCGACGGCACCCTCGTCGCCGCCTCCGCTTCTGGCGACGGGCTCCAATTCATTTCTGATCCACAGCTCGAGAAATCCCCGCGTTAGTATTTCAGTCCCCCCTTCAGCCTTAACTTTCCAAAGGACAATGCATGCAGTACTCCGCTCTTGACCGCGCCCGCCACGTGGCTTACCAAGCCGCCTTGAAGGGGATGTTTAAGCTCAGCCCGGAAAGAATTCACGGGATCATCAACGGCGGGTTGGCTGTGTTCCAATCGGCCGGCCCCTTCAACCGAGCTCTAGGCAAAGCTTTGCCGGTTACCGATCCCGTCCTTGAACAAGACGTGTTTGGGGTGCACTTTCCGCGCCCGCTGGGTTTAGCAGCAGGCTTTGACAAGAACGCGGCGGCAGCCGACGTCTGGTCCCCCATCGGCTTTGGGTACGCGGAGCTGGGCACCATCACCCCGAAGGCGCAGCCGGGAAACCCGGCTCCCCGGTTGTTCCGGCTCAAAGCAGACAAGGCCATCCTCAACCGCATGGGCTTCAATAACGAAGGGGCGCTGGCGGCCGCACGAAACCTGCGGAAGCGCCGCTACAACGATGTCATCGGCATCAATATCGGAAAGAACAAGGTCACCGAGGCTGAGCACGCGGTGGATGACTACCGTCAGTGCGCATCAGTTCTCGGGGATTTGGCCGACTACGTTGTGGTCAACGTGTCCTCCCCTAATACCCCGGGGCTGCGTGACTTGCAGGCAGTGGAATCGCTGCGCCCCATCATGGAGGCCGTGGTGGAATCGACGTCCTCGCCGGTCTTGGTCAAGATTGCCCCAGACCTCAGCGATGAGGACATTGATGCCGTGGCGGATATGGCCGTTGAAGTGGGGCTGGCGGGAATCGTGGCTACCAACACCACCATTTCTCGCGAGGGTTTGAAGACCCCCTCCGCTGAGGTTGCCGCCATGGGCGCAGGCGGCGTGTCGGGTCCCCCAGTGGCTGCGCGTTCCTTAGAGGTGCTCAAGCGCCTCCATGCCCGCGTAGGAGACGACCTGGTGCTCATTTCCGCGGGCGGAATCTCCACTCCGGAGCAAGCATGGGAGCGCATCACGGCCGGCGCTTCGCTGTTGCAGGGCTACACCGGCTTGATTTACGGCGGCCCGGATTGGATCCGTGACATCCACCGCGGCATTGCCCAGCAGATCCACGCTCACCGCCTCAGCAATATCTCGGAGGCCATTGGTTCTGGTCTGGAATGGATTGACTAGCCCGGCGAAGAGCTTTCGGGCCAGCCGCACGGGGCGCTTCAGCGTTTAGCGCAACGTGCGGCGGATGATAACCGCGCACAGCCCTGCCGCCACTGCGTAGAGGAAGACGACGTATTGGCCCATCGTTGTAAGGACCGTACTGGGCAGCGCGCGGCTGGCGATGATAAGCACTAGCGCGAGAATCAGCGCAATGATTTGTTCGCGGCTACCACGCTGATCGCGGCGTTGGGTACTGAATGCGCCGACGAGGAGGGCTGCACCAACGATGGCGAGGCGGCGCCACGTCCATTCGAAGGTCGCGCCCCATCCGTCGGTGAAAATGGACACGAGCCCGAATAGCGCCAACACGGCAGCCAACAACATGAAAGCGCCGCCCACGCGCAGGGCGGCGGGGATTTCTACTCCGTCGGATGTGGGAGGGATGTCCGGGTTCTTACTCATTGTGATGAGTGTAATTGGGCCGCTTAGTGGGCCTCGTACCAGCCCCAGGTAATCGCGCGCCCGAGGGTGTGGAAATAAAGGTTGAAGCCGAGGACCGTAGGTGTTGCCTCCGGGTCGATCTCGAGGCGTTCGACGTCGACAGCGTGAACGGCGAAGAGGTAGCGGTGCGGGGCGTGACCAGCAGGCGGCTGGGGGCCGTAATAGACGCGCTGGCCAGAGTCACCGCGCAAGCTGATAACGCCTTCGAGTCCGAGATCCTCAGCGGCCCCTGCACCTGTGGGGAGCTCGCGTACGTCGGCCGGGATGTTGAAGGCAGCCCAGTGCCAGAAGCCGGACCCCGTCGGCGCGTCAGGGTCAAAGCACGTGACGGCAAAGGACTTGGTCCCTTCGGGCACGTCCGACCAGGACAGCTGGGGCGAGACATTTTCAGGTGCGCGGAAACGCTCTGCGATCTCCGCTCCCTCCTCGATATCGGACGAGGTCATGGTAAAAGCTGGGACATCCCCCAACGGTGTATAGGGGTCTGGGCCGGGGAAACGGGAGTCGGTAGCGTAGTTCGCAGTGGAATGTGAAGTGTTGCTAGTCATAAATCCATTTCTACCGGAAAGCTATCTGCCGCGTTGCCGCTTACTACCCGACTGTCTCAGGAGGTGGCAGTGGATACGCAACTTTCATCGTTGTGTTTTCCTCGTTTAAGAACACAGTGAAAACCCGCTCTGAAGTGGCGATTTGTGAATTTATGCCGGTTCGGGATACAGTATGCGAGTGCCCAGCCGAGAGGCTGAACAAACACCCTAGCCCGGGTGGCGGAATGGCAGACGCGCTAGCTTGAGGTGCTAGTGTCCTATTAACGGACGTGGGGGTTCAAGTCCCCCCTCGGGCACAGACCGAAGCCCCGTGCTTCACACCGTCAGAGATGATGATGTGAGGCGCGGGGCCTTCTTCATGCGTCTAGGGTCTATGCGTGCGATTCCGCAGTAGGTGCCGTCTCCTCTACTACCGTAGCCTTCTTCTTCGACGTGATGTAGCTATGCAGGCCCTTGATGACGATAGGCGCCACCGACAACGCGATGATAAGCAGCATAATCTTCTCAATCGAGTCAGCAATGCCCGGAATGTTTCCGAGAAAGACACCAACGAGATTCATGGAGAGCACCCAAGCGACTGCGCCGCTGACATTCCATCCAATGAATTTCTTGTACCGCATTCTCGCCGTGCCGGCGGCTACCGGAATGAAGGTCCGCACGATTGGGACGAATCGTCCGAGCACTAGTGCAAGCGGGCCGTGCTTGCGGAAGAAGTCCTCGGCGGTGTTGAGATACTCCAGTTTGAGAAGCCGTGCGTCCTTCTTAAACAGGCCACGGCCAAAACGGTGCCCAATCCAGTACCCCACCTGGTCACCAGCTATCGCGGCGATCATGCCTACAGCAATGAGTACCCACAGGGAGACCTGGAGCTCATGGCGCAGAATCGCGGCAGTTACGAGTAGTGAATCACCCGGAAGAAATGGGAAGAGCACACCGGACTCGATGAAGACGACAAGGGCTATACCACCGATGACCCAGGGCCCAAAGGCTTCGAGCAAGGTGGCTGCGTCCATATAAGACGTGAGGTTGTGGATAAAGTCCATAATGCTCTCCAAAGAAAAATGCAGGCGCCAGGGCGGGCGCCAAAAGTAGGTAGTGAATCAAGAATTCGCTCCGCAGCTAGGGCGTAGAGACAATAAAGGTGAAACTAGCTAAGACGGTCACAATAGAAGTGGACCTAGAGATGCTTGCGGATGCGCAGTGCTGTTCAGTATCCCGCGTGCAAGGCAATACTCATGCATCGAATCGCGGCTTAACAGTAAGTTGAGGTGCAGCTCTCAGCTGCTCCCCAGCCAGCCAAGCCGTCTCCTGCCTTCGTCTTTAGCCGTTCTCCCATGCTTTGGACTCAATGCGGGGTTTGGCGTCTTCGGCACTAGACTTCTATCTCTATGAACACAGGTTGGGTGCACAGCGTCGGGGACTTCTTCGCGTCTCTGGGCCGCGCTGCGTGGCAAAGCTGCAAGCGTTGGACGTGGAAACGTTGGACGGCAGTAGTCGCTGCCGGTGCGGCATTGATGCTACTCGCCGTGCTTGTCGACGTCCCCTCACTCGCCGCCCTCCGCACGTGGTCAGACCAACTCGGGCCGTGGTTTGTCGTTGCTTTTACGGGAGCCTACATCTTCTTCACCCAGTTCCCTATTCCCCGGACCGTGTGGACTTTGGCGGCAGGCCTTCTTTTCGGCCCGTGGCTTGGGCTTTCTGTTTCCCTTGTCGCGCTGACTATCTCCGCCACCATTTCTCTCCTTATCGTCCGCGGCTTACTTGGTGAGTGGATTCGCCCGCATCTCACGCACAAAGCGGTATATGCAATCAATGCCCGGCTTGAGCGCCGGGGTTGGCTAGCGGTGGCGTCATTGAGAATGGTCGCCGGAGTTCCGTTTTCCTTACTAAACTATGTTGCAGCGCTCACGCCGATTTCGGTGACTCACTTCGCCATCGCTACACTCATCGGTTCGATTCCCACCACCGCCATCGGGGTCTTCTTCGGGGATGCGCTCACCGGAGCGATGAGCCCCTACACGATCGCCGGCTTCCTTATCGCTGCGGCAGTGGGAATCGCTGGTCTCATCCTAGACACGCGGTTGCCGCTCGGCCCCGGAATGCGTGGCCCAGTCAAGCGCAAAGAGTAGACTGAGCGTTGTTTCTTGCTGGAAGGAGTCTCTCACTGTGCTAGCTGTCCATGCCCGCTACCGCGGACGCTCGGTACGCCGCGCCGATTTGGTCCAACGATCCGCCGCCGCGCTTTCCACCCTGGAGGGAATCGGCGAGTTTGAGGTCCTTGGTGTTGAGGATATTTGCGCTGTGGCCTATTCTTCTCCGGCGGTCTGTGATGTCGTTATGGCGCTTCTCGCGGACGGTGACTGGGCCATTGGCATTGGAATTATCCCTGGCGAAGGCGCAGGTGATGCCGAAACACGCGCAGTGGCAACCGCCGCGGTAAAGGGCTCGGCGCGGGCCGGACACGTCTACGCCAAAATTGATCGGCGCGGGCGCGCTGCGGAGGCGCAGGATATTGCAGCGGCATTCGCCCTACTCGGCTTTGTGCTGCACAAGCGCACAATGGAAGGCCGTGAGGCGACATCTCTTGTACGCGGCGGGTTGAATCAGAACGAAGCTGCGGAAGAGCTGGGCATTTCCAAACAAGCGATGTCCCAGCGCCTCCAAGCGGCGGGGTGGGCAGCAGAGACGGCCGGTTGCCAGCTCGCCATCAACCTCATTGACCGAGCGAATTCGAATTAGAGCAAATCTTCTTTGCTCAATTCCGGTGTTGTGACAAAGTCGACGAGCCGCTCGACGGCGCCGATGAGCGTGGAATCGAGATCCCGGAAAGAATTCACGGCGTTGTACACGCGGCTCCACCCTTCCTTGGGATCAGACCACCCCGCGCGCTTGCAGATGCCCGTCTTCCAGTCTTCCCCATAGGGAACCTCGGGCCAGGCGCGCAGCCCTAGGCGCTCAGGCTTTACAGCCGCCCAGATATCAATGAAGGGGTGACCGGTGACAAGCACGTGCTCGCCCACCGTTTGCGTCAACCGCGTTTCCTTTGATCCTTCGACTAGGTGATCCGCGAGGACGCCCACACGGCGTCCCGGACCGGGCTGAAACTCAGCCAGGCGTTCCTCAAGGTTATCGAGTCCTTCGAGGTATTCGACGACCACACCTTCCACCCGCAGATCGTGACCCCAGACCTTTTCAACGATGGCCGCGTCGTGAATGCCTTCAACCCAAATGCGCGAAGGTGCGGCAACTTTCGCCTCAAGATTTTCCACACGGCGCGACCCGGAGTTTGACTTCCGCGGCGCCTGCTTTTCGACGTATCGCGTTAACGTCACTGGCTGCCCCTCCAACAAGAACCCCCCTTTCACGAGTTTGAATACTCGCTCATTTCCATGTCGGTCCTCGAGGCGCACGACTGGGCCCCATACGGTTTTGTCGACGCCCAATACTGCCCCTACAAAGTCATCACCTCGAACCTCGACGACCATGCCTGGTTCAGCGGGTACCTCGGGGTACTCCGGCTTCTTGTTCCGCGCATGTCCTGCAAAAATATCGCCGCCATAGGGATCTCGGGAATTCAAGCTCATAGGGGTCTACCCTATCGTCTACACTGTCCAGCCATGGATATGCGCGCCGAAGTCTGGTCCCCTGTACAAAACGTTTCTGTTTGGCTTGGTGCATGGCTATGGGGGCACGAATCCACCGATGGCTTTCTTGATGCCCTCAGCGAGCTGGGTGGTGAGCAACAAGGGGTCGACGGAGAGCCGTTTGTTGATGTTATGTCACTTCTCCGGCGTGAAACGGCCTCCGTCATCGAGCGTGGAGAGCGCGAACCGCTGCTTCGGCTAGTTCTCTCCGGTCCTGGCGACGCGCCAGCACTTCCAGCCGGCACGGAATCGGCGCGAGCGGCGGCAGAAAATCCGGCAGGCGCAATCGTGGTGCGTACCAATAATCGGGATCGAAACCTGGTGTTGGTGCCCACCTATGCCGTGGGCGCGACACGGTGGACGGTGATTGAAGAGACTGCCCCGTTACCCTCGCCCGCTTGGCTTAGCCCGGGCGAGGCCGATGAGCTCTTGAGTACCGCGACGAATGAGTCAGCAAACCTCATCGAGGCATTGGGCTATCGCAGCGATGCCCTCCCCAATCCCCGGCTAACAGTAGGCACACTAAGCGATTTCTACGACACCCCCGGATTACCCGCTGCAGTGCCGGGGCGAGCAGCGAAGCTCTTCGCCCGCGCTGACCGCGTGGCGGCCATCATCGAGACGGTGACTGACCGCATTCAAGATCACAGTCTCGATCCGCAGCTTCTGCGCCTGTGGCGCCATATCCGCCAAGCACGCATGGCCGGCGTGGCTTATGCGCTCACCGATTTCGCGCGTTAATGCGGCTTGCGCAGAGACCAGATATCACAACAACCTTCAGCGCAGGGTGCGCCATTGACCGTACAGCCCTGAACGGTAACCTCACCGAGTGAGGCAGGTTCAGCGTCATGCTCTAACTCCTCGATGAGGTCCACGATGAGCGAGGCAAAACGTGCAGATGGGCCGGCGGTTCGGGTGCGATAGACGCTGACGCCCATTTCCTCAGCGGCTTGCTTCAGTTCAGTATCGAGATCCCAGATGACCTCCATGTGATCGGAGATAAATCCAATTGGGCACACGACAACGCTATCGACACCATCTTCCTCGTGGATTCGCGTGGTGTGGTCGACAATGTCCGGTTCCAACCACGGGGTGGCTGGGTTTCCTGAACGGGATTGCCACACTAGGTCATAATTCTGGACCCCGGCAGCCTTGGCTACGAGCCGTGCAGCCTCCGCTACCTGGCGGGAATAGATATGTTTATCGCCTTCTGCTCCCCCAACAGCATCGTGTGCCGATGGCACTGAATGCGCAGTAAAAAGCATGCGGGTGCTAGCCATCTTGTCTTCCGACACCTCCGCATAAGCCTCGCGGACGGCTGCGGCCATCTCCTCAATGAACTTGGGGTGATCGAAGAATTGGCGCAGTTTGGTGAAGTTCATGTTGGGCAGCTGCTTGTCCTCGAGGTGCTTGCGCAATGCAACGATGTCCTCGTTGTACTGGCGGCAAGCACTGTAGCCACCCCAGGCGGAGGTGGCGAATACGGCGACGTTGCGCACACCATCGGCGGCCATCTGCTCGACGGCTTCTGTCCCAAACGGGTACCAGTTACGGTTACCGAAATACACCGGTAGATTATGTCCGCGTTCCTTCAGCTCTGCGGAAACATTAGAAATAATCTCTCGATTTAGCGCATTAAGCGGACTAATGCCGCCTAGGCGGAAATAGTGTTCCCCGACGACTTCGAGCCGCTCGCGCGGGATGCCGCGCCCACGAGTAACGTTCTCCAAAAACGGGACGACCTCCTCGTTTCCTTCCGGGCCACCGAAGGAAAGAACGAGGAGGGCGTCAAATGAAGAGGGCACCGAATCGGTGCCGCGGGTGTTGCCCTGGGCAGTACGCAGTGTGTCAGTCATGCAGCCCAGTTTAGCAACGGGATGTACTAGATCAGTCGCACGGCATAGGGTGCCATGCCGGCTTGTCGTACTGGGGAGATGCTGACGTTTTGACCGGATTGCGGAGCTTCGACCATGGTGCCGTCACCAAGATAGATTGCCACGTGCTGATTTCCGCTCGGGCCGTAGAAGACAAGGTCGCCTCGCTGCATCTCGCTCGGGGAAATCTTGGTTCCCTTCTGATACTGGTAGCCGGTGTAATGCGGCAGGGAAATACCGACGCCAGCAAAGGCATAGAGCACCAGCCCAGAACAGTCGAAGCCGACCTTGTTGTAGTCGCCATAAGAGTCAGCGACGCCGCCGTCGCGAATGCCCTGCGTAGGACCGTTGGCATCGCCACCACCCCAGGCATAAGGAACTCCCACTTGAGACGTCGCACGCTCGATCACGGTCTCGATCTTCGCTTCGCGGGAGGCATCGCCCAGTGAGGCGGATGCCTTCTTCGTCACGCTATCGGTGGTGTCGAGTTCCTCTAGGACACCGGAGACATCGGATTCAAGGGAATCCTCGTCATCAGTTGCGTTCGCTGCATCGCTATCGGACGTCTCCGTGGAATCCGTCGCTTCCGCAGCGCTGTCTTGCCCACCCTGGAGGGCAAAGAGCTTGGAAGAGCCTTCCGCCAGAGCATCGATTTCCTCTTGGCTCAAGCTGCTATTGTGGTCCGGCTGAGATGCGGCCACCATCGAGGCCACCGTTCCCACCGCTTCAATGCCAAGCGCAACGGTTTCCGCATCGATTCCGTTCGGATCGAAAGAGCTGGAGCTACCGCCCTGGGAGTTCTCGGCGTTCTCTTCAGAGGAGCTGGCCGTGCTTGTCGACGACAACTCTTGCACGTTCGGATCGGAAGCCACAGTGCTTGCGGCGCTAGAGAGCTCTTCCAATTCGTCTGCAGAGGCAGAAGCCGTCGACGGCTGCGATTGAAGCGTGGGGTTCTGTGCCTCAGAGCCGGAGGGGCCGGCCACGGTGGACGCTGTGGACTCGGCGGTCGGCTCCGTGCTGGCTGGTGTCGAGTGCCCCGCAGCGGGCGGTGAGGATACCGTCGATGGGCCGTCGGCAGGAGTTGCGGCACTAGACTCAGAACGACCCTGTGCAGAATTAGTCCCGGCCCGCTCCTTGACCTTAGATCCAGCTGTTGGGCTTGACATACCTTCTCCGTCCAGACCCTTGGCTTGATTTAGCGCCTTGTGAAGAGATGAGAGTTGGGAAAGCAGATCCTCGCGTTCGGACGTAGATTCCTCAATAGAAGCCTCGGACGCGGAGAGTTGCTCGCGCGCGGCAGCCTCGGCATCGGCCGCCCGGTCCGCACGTTCCTCGGCCAGTTGTTGGGTCTTCCGCAGCTGGGATTCCTTGTTCGCCTTTTCCGTGCGCTGCTTCTCCAAGTCGCTAACGACGGCCTGCTGCTTCTCAGACTGCGAGCGAAGGTAGGACTGGCGCTCCAGCATGTCCGAACGCGCGTCTTTTCCTGCCGCATGGGAGACGGCATCGGAAGTATTGGCTCGGCGGTAGGCGGAACGGGAGACCTCATCCAGCTTGGCCTGGGCATCGGCGACATCCGCTTGTGCGTCGTCAAGCTGCTCGCGCGCCGTCGTTGTTCCTTGGCGCGCTTGGTTTGCCTTAGTGCGGGCGTCGTTGAGATCGACCAGCGCACGGTTGACGGTTTCGCGCTGCGCACCTATGGAGGCTTCCGCTTGTGCGATGCGCTCCTCAATCTGGGCGATTGCGCCCGCGAGGTCTGCGATGGATGGGTTGTCGGAGGATAGCAGGGATTTGATGTTGATCTGCTCAGGTTCCGCAGCCACTGCAGGAGTGAGCGCGGAGACAGTAGACAAGGCGGCGGTGGTCGCTATGGCAGCGCACGCTGCCTTAAAGCGCCGAAAGCCGAAAGATGATGTGGTGGCCACGAGGGTTATCTCCTAGACACCTACCCCGGAGATGTCACGCACGTTGCGTAGACGAGCTTGCCGGACATCGAGACCTGGAGGTGACGAGTTGGACGAGCAAAAGAAACAGCGGTGTGTACGTAGCTAGTCTCGCCTTCAAGCAGGATGAGGCGGCAATCGATTTCCCAATGGGAATAGTGGACTTAATAAGGCTTGCGCCCGGAATTGACCGGGATACGCGAACGCGGCTTGCCCCTGAAGAGCTCTTTGCTCTCTACGCCACGAAATGCCGAATAGACGGGGCGGCATTTTCTCTTATAGAGGCGGCAGGGAAATCTGCGGGGCGTCTGGCGTGTGCACCAACATCACGTCGAACCGTGCGTCATAGCTAGCCACACTGCACTCGCATGGTGCTCGTTGGGCTCACGGAGAGCGGCGCCGAGTATGGCTGCACGATCCGACGACGAAGGGACACACACCCATATTCGGGCTCGAGGTCCTGCGTCGGTTCCTCCTCGCTCGGCGCCGCGCTCGTGGAGGGCACTTCCGCGGTCCTTAGTGGCGCACGCGCAAGCCCTCGCAGCTGGCACCCAACCGGAAACCGATGGAACTCATGGCCATCACAGCCCTCGATGAGGGCGTGCGAATGAAGTGTATGAAGCCTCTTCCACTCGGGAGGTAGGTGTTTCGATATCTAAAAGGTTGAACACTGGTACCGACTGCGTCGAGAAAACTGCATTGCTACGCGCATCGCTAGCGCGGTGCGACGGTCATCCACCAGGCGGTGAACCCCAACGGTCCTCTTCGCTCGCGGCGTGCTTCCCCACATACCCGTGCGACAAATCAGTTGAGAGTCAAGGCTTGGTCCATGAACGTATGGAGCAATAGTCAACCCGTGAGTCGATACGTGAACCATACGTCACCGACACGCCATCTCGCACACTTTTCCCATCTTTCACATCAGCCACGGAAAGCCACAAGGCGTTACAGGCGCACCTAACCTGCAATGACTTTGTTATCAATGTGTGACTGTGACGTTGCTCACTCTTCCCCGGAATGCAAACCTCTCCCCCTTAACTATCGCTGTGGATTGCGGCCCTGGGCTTGCCGCATCAGCTCCGATTGCTCCCAGTGGAACCTGTCTTCTGGGGTGCAGGGAACGCTCCATTTCGGGACTGGAGAGAGCCGAAGTATTCGTCGACTTAAGGTGCCCGTGCGGCATCCGATGTGGTCGCTGCGTGGGCCGTATCCCTAGGGCTCTTACGCCCTCTCAACCACTCCCCCGTTACAAAAGTCAAGTCTTAGTGGTTGATTTGTGCCACTTCCCTACCCCTGTGGTGGGTGTGGCGCATGTTTAGCGGAATTCTCGCGGCGGCCTCGATCGCTTAGTTTCTGACCGTGTCAGCTTTTTGTGTAGCGGCTCGAAATCCCGCCCAGCCTGCAACTGCCGCTACGCAGAAAAACAACGTCAAGATTGCTAGCCATGGCGCTGAAAAATGATCTGCAGTTGCATAGAAATCATTCAGCAAAGTTACCTGATCGAGTCCAGTTGGTAGCGAATCCTCGGCTGCCTCAATGGATGCCCGATCATAAGAATTACTGACTGCGGACACTCGCATTGGCGCCTGGAGAATCACGGTATCGAGTCCCGTTTGTTCTTGAAGGGTTGTCGCCAGGTCGCGTAGATCTGGAATCTTGTCGGGGAAGACATCTACCACTGCGATGCCATGGTTGGGCTGGAGGGGGTCTGCGATGCGGGCCTGGAGGTCGTCGTCTAGCGCCAGCTCTGGGTTGGAGAATGCTACACCGTCGACCGAGAGCTGATCTGCAATGTCGTCTACATCTACGCCCGCCGGGATCATCCGCCACTCCTTAATCTCTATGGCCGTTAATGCTTGGTGGCACAGTCTTCTGTCCAAACACGATTCGGAGGTTTGTCCCCCGGATTCCCGATCGAGCCTAAACCTCGGAGCGTGGGCGAGGCCGGTGACTCGCCGCTACCCCCGAAATGTAGGAAACAGAACGCCCGTACTGTTATGCTGGTGTCGACCGAGGGTTCTTGCATCTACAATAGATACGGAACATTCGCGTTCTGAGATCGCCGATACACCTGGCTCCATGTGGTTGCTAGGGCATATCGGCAAATTCGATGAACCTTCGACCAGTGTTCGATAACCCACAAGCGAAAAGCAAGGAATGGAGCTCCTTATGACTGAAAGCCTGAACTCCTTCGGCGCCAAGAAGACTCTTGAGGTCAACGGTAAGTCCTATGACTACTTTGACATCAATGCAGTCGAGGGCCTGGAGAAGCTTCCTTACTCCCTCAAGGTCCTGGCTGAGAACCAGCTGCGCTACGAGGACGGGAAGAACGTAACCAAGGATCACATTAACGCTTTGGCCAACTGGGATCCGTCCGCTGAGCCGGATACCGAGATCCAGTTCACCCCGGCCCGCGTTCTGATGCAGGACTTCACCGGCGTCCCCTGCGTGGTCGACTTGGCAACCATGCGTGAGGCTATCGCCACCCTCGGCGGCAAGCCGGACCAGGTGAACCCGCTCAACCCGGCCGAGATGGTTATTGACCACTCCGTCATCGTAGAGGCTTTCGGCTCCACCGAGGCTTTGGAAAAGAACGTCGAGATCGAGTACGAGCGCAACCAGGAGCGCTACCAGTTCCTGCGCTGGGGTGCCGAGAACTTCTCCAACTTCCGCGTTGTTCCTCCGGGAACCGGAATTGTCCACCAGGTAAACATTGAGTACCTCTCCCGCGTGGTCTTCGACAACGATGGTGTTGCCTACCCGGATACCTGTATTGGTACCGACTCCCACACCACCATGGAAAACGGCCTGGGCATCCTGGGCTGGGGCGTTGGCGGCATCGAGGCCGAGGCTGCAATGCTGGGCCAGCCGGTGTCCATGCTGATCCCGCGCGTCGTGGGCTTCAAGCTCACCGGCGAGATTCCGACCGGCGTGACCGCTACCGACGTGGTGCTGACCATCACCGAGATGCTGCGCCAGCACGGTGTGGTTCAGAAGTTCGTTGAGTTCTACGGCAACGGTGTCAAGTCCGTGCCGCTGGCCAACCGCGCCACCATCGGTAACATGTCCCCCGAGTTCGGTTCCACCGCTGCGATCTTCCCGATCGACGAGGAGACCATCAAGTACCTCGAGCTCACCGGCCGTCCGCAGGAGCAGATCGATCGCGTCGAGGCTTATGCCAAGGCTCAGGGCATGTGGCTCGAGCAGGACGCTCCGGAGGCACAGTACTCCGAGTACCTCGAGCTGGATCTGTCCACTGTTAAGCCGTCCATCGCCGGCCCGAAGCGCCCGCAGGACCGCATTCTCCTCTCCGAGGCAAAGGAGCAGTTCCGCAAGGATCTGCCGACCTACGCTTCCGGCGAGGTTGTTGCAGACGAGTCCACCATCGAGGCAAAGCGCATGACCTCCGAGGGCGGCGACGAGAATGCTCTCGTCGACGTTACCGGTGGCCTGAACAAGTCTCGCGCAGGCGAAGGCGAGTCCGCAGCCAAGGGCGGCTCCGGCCGCCAGTCCAACCCGGTTACCGTCACCTCCCCGAACGGTGGTGAGTACACCCTGGACCACGGCATGGTTGCTATCGCTTCCATTACCTCCTGCACCAACACCTCTAACCCGTCCGTCATGGTTGGCGCTGGCCTCATCGCACGTAAGGCTGCTGAAAAGGGCCTGAAGTCCAAGCCGTGGGTCAAGACCATTTGTGCCCCGGGTTCCCAGGTTGTTGACGGCTACTTCCAGCGCGCAGACCTCTGGAAGGATCTGGAGGCGCTTGGCTTCTACCTCTCCGGCTTCGGCTGCACCACCTGTATCGGTAACTCCGGCCCTCTGCCGGAGGAAATCTCCAACGCCATCAACGAGCATGATCTGGCTGCTACCGCGGTGCTGTCCGGCAACCGTAACTTTGAGGGCCGCATTTCCCCGGACGTCAAGATGAACTACTTGGCCTCCCCCATCATGGTCATTGCATACGCTATTGCTGGCACCATGGACTTCGATTTCGAGACTCAGGCGCTGGGTCAGGATCAGGACGGCAACGATGTCTTCCTCAAGGACATCTGGCCTTCCCCGAAGGAGATCGAGGACACCATCCAGCAGGCCATCTCCCGCGAGCTCTACGAGGCTGACTACGCCGACGTGTTCAAGGGTGACGACGCATGGCGCAACCTGGACGTTCCGGAGGGCGAGACCTTCAAGTGGAACGAGGATTCCACCTACATCCGCAAGGCACCGTACTTCGACGGCATGCCGACTGAGCCGGAGCCCGTTCAGGACATCAAGGGCGCTCGCGTCCTTGCTAAGCTCGGTGACTCCGTGACCACCGACCACATCTCCCCGGCTTCCTCCATTAAGCCGGGTACCCCGGCCGCTCAGTACCTGGATGCCAACGGTGTGGAGCGCCAGGACTACAACTCCCTCGGTTCCCGTCGCGGTAACCACGAGGTCATGATGCGCGGTACCTTCGCCAACATCCGCCTCCAGAACCAGCTGGTCGACGTCGCCGGTGGCTACACCCGTGACTTCACCCAGGAGGGCGCACCGCAAGCCTTCATCTTCGATGCCTGCGAGAACTACAAGGCAGCCGACATTCCGCTGGTTGTCCTTGCTGGTAAGGAGTACGGCACCGGTTCCTCCCGTGACTGGGCTGCTAAGGGCACCAACCTGCTTGGCGTGAAGGCTGTCATCACTGAGTCCTTCGAGCGTATTCACCGCTCGAACCTCATTGGCATGGGCGTCATCCCGCTGCAGTTCCCGGAGGGCGAGTCCCACGAGTCCCTGGGCTTGGATGGCACCGAGACCTTCGATATCGACGGCATCGCAGCCCTCAACGAGGGCGGCATTCCGAAGACGGTCCACGTGACCGCCACCAAGGAGTCCGGCGAGACCGTTGAGTTCGATGCCAAGGTTCGCATCGACACACCTGGTGAGGCCGACTACTACCGCCACGGCGGCATTCTGCAGTTCGTTCTGCGCCAGATGGTCAAGGCCTAAAGCAGCCTTGCCCATTATGTAGGCACCCCGACTCTGGGGCGACCTACATAGTTAGGCACCAAGGCCAGCTAGCAACATGGAGTGCTGGCTGGCCTTTCTGCTTCTGTCCCTCCCCTCTACTTCCTCCACCCGTTTACCCGCCGCCGTGCTTAAAGGAGCTAGTTTTCAGCCATGCCGATTATGAGCGACTCTGAACTGAACCGCCGCCGCCACGACATTCTGGTTGGCGCACGTAAATGCTTCGCTGAGCACGGCTATGACGGCGCGACGGTGCGGCGTCTCGAAGAAGCCACAGGTAAGTCGCGTGGGGCAATCTTCCACCACTTCGGTGATAAGGAGTCCCTCTTTCTTGCCTTGGCCCGGGAAGACGCCGCCCGTGAGGCCGAAGTTGTTGCGAACAACGGTCTCGTCGAAGTCATGAGTGAGATGCTGCGCCATCCGGAGCGCCATGACTGGCTTGCCACCCGGCTTGCTGTGACCTCGATGCTGCGTACCGATCCGTCTTTCGCCGCGCGCTGGCATGAGGAGCAACAGATTCTTGATGAGGCGGTCCGTGCCCGCTTGGAATCCAACGCCGAGAAGGGGCGCATGCGAGACGACGTCTCCATCGACACCCTCGTGACATATCTTGAAACCTTTATGGACGGATTTATCAACCGCCTAGCGCTCGGGGACACGAAGAATCTCGAGCAGGTTTTGGATTTGGTCGAGCAATCGATTCGCGGCTCCCACGCCGATCACTAGGCGTCAGTACTCGGTGGCGATGTGTGGTTGGCGCTACACTGTGGCGCATGGACCATACTCCCCTACGACTTTCGCGCACGCAGTGCGGAATAAGTCTGAGCGCTACGCCGCGGCTTGCTCCAAAGGAACAGCGCACCCACGATGCTCAGCCGAACCCGCGGATGGACAATTCAGGTCTTCGCGAGGTCATCGAGGAGGCTGGGCCTCAGCCGGGACGCCTCTCGTTTGGTGTTGTCGCAGCCTGGGCTTTTATAGGTCTAGTCGGGCTGTTTATGTGCAGCATGTCGATTCCTTTCTTCACTGGTAGCTTTGGTCCTCCGCAAAGCAGCTTCTCAGATCTAGGAATATTTTCGCTTATCCCAGTCATTATTTGCCTCGTCAGTCTTACTGTTTTCGTCGTAGGTTTGCGGAGTATTCTCAAGGAAACCCGAAATGCACAGCGTCTGCGCACCGCGTGGCGCAACGGCTGGGTCGAATACCGTCCCGCTCTCATCGGTGAGTTGGTTTACCTACGCAGCAAGACCGAAGGTCCCGAAGACCGTGAACGGACCTATTTCTATTACTCGGCGCCCCTTTTGTTCCTTCAGCCAGATGGCAGACTAGCGAAGGCCATGTCCGGTGAGTTCAGCGCTGCGAATCCAAACTGGCTGAGATCACGGGGCGCCGCGCTCGCTGAGGGCTCCCGGCTAGCAACCGTGGATACCGCGCACAATAATGGATGGACCGTCGCGGCTTACCGCGCTGATGGATCAAGTTCGGAGGCGGAACTATCCAGCGGTCTCACCAGCGGCCAACTTGATGCCGTGCTCCAATTCGCTGAACAGCGGTGGGTGCGCTAGCTCTCCCAATTAAGACTGAGTTCCTTCCGTTGGGGGCTAGTCCCCAGCCGCCGATGGTCACCGAGAAAATGGAGACCACGACCATTAAGCTGTGATCCATGACTCACTCGCCTTTGCAGCTGCCCCGCACTCCGCTGAAGCTTCCTTCTTCAAGTGCAGGATCCCTCGCGCCTAAGGATTTGAAGGATCACGATCAGCACCCCAACCCAAACATGGATCGCAGCGGCATCCGCGAGGCTATTAATAGCGTCGGGTCTCCGATCGGCCAATCCAATCTCGGCATGGTCATCGTTGCTTCCTTTTTCATCTTCATTGGCGGTTCAGCGCTACTCTTCTCGGTGGCTCACACGCTCTTTATATCAGTCCTGTTTCCCGGAGCCGGAGGAACGATTGGGAATATTCCGATAGCCAGCCTTATCACTGGAGCTGTAGCCCTCGTGTTCGTCTTCGTTGGAATCTTGATTTTGCGGGGGCGCTTGGGTTCCACAACAAGGCTTCGCACCGCGTGGGAGAATGGCTGGATCGAGTACCGCCCCGCACTGATCGGCGAGCTGACCTATAAGCGCCGCGTTGATTACGACGACAAGACCGACTATTACTACACCGCCCCGATACTGATCTTGCAGCCGGACGGCTCATTGACGAAAAGCATGACCGAGGAATTCATTGCTCCAAACCCGAACTGGCTGAAGCTGCGTGGCCGGCTGCTTGCCGACGGTCCCCTCGTCGCCACCGTGGACTTCAACCACAACAACGGATGGGGTGTAGTGGGATACCGGGTAGATGCAGATAAACCGCAGCCAGAACTGCACAATGGTCTGCGCCAAAAGAACATTGAAGCAGCACTGTCTTTTGCAGAGCGGAACTGGGTAAGAAGTTAGTGATAAGAATGTCTGACCACGCTTTAGCACCATTCGACTTCCCGGAACACCACTACTCCGAGAGACTCATTCCCCGCACTCGGAGTTCTGTGTCCGCCCCGAACTTGAGATCAAGCACATCTAGCATCGCTCGCGCGATCGCAGCGGCTGGGCCACTCCCAGGCGGGGCCGCACCTGAATGGCGAAGTCTACGGAACAACCTCATCACGGCGGTAGTGGGCCTAGCTATCGCACTATCAGCCTTTATCGGCGAAGATATGTCTATTAGTTCCGGATGGCAGGGATTGGCCGTTGCGGTCTTTGTTCTCTTCCTCGTCGTGGCGGCCGGTCGGAACATTCGAGCAATTCGGAGCTCTACGTGGGGTGCTCGCCGCCTACGGACGGCGTCGGAAAATGGGTGGATCGAGTATTATCCCGCGCTGCTTAGTGAGATCTGGCAAACAGGTCGACACGTGCCGCACGCTGATCCCACCGAGTACTACTACAAGGCGAAAGTGCGCATTTTCCTTCCAGATGGCACAGTTCAAGAAATCATCAGCGATGAGTTTGAGTCCCACACTTCTCCCCGCTCCTTCCGGGAGCAGGGTGTGGCCGTGGTACGGTTCCAAAGCCAAGCGACGTTCAAGCACCCCACAGGGTGGTATATCGCGGCCCACCTGTCCACAAAGCCACTTCGTTATGCGAGCCTCCACCACCAACTGAGCAGAGAGCAGGTCATCGCCGCGCTTGACGCGGCGGCATCCGCTCGATTTTAGATATCCTTCACGCTGCCATCGCCATCGATGAACTCTAGCGGCGAAGTCGGGAAGCTTTCGCGGCCGGCGACCTCGGTGACCACCTCAGCGACAAGCTCTCGGGAGGTTGTCAGCTTACCGGTGCGCTCTGCGTCCTTATCTAGCACGGTGATGCCGCGCGAAGGCTCCTCCGTCAGGGCTGCCGGGCCAAGGATGAGGTAATTGAGGTCGGTGGAGTTGAGCTTGTTGTCCACCTCCTTCTTCGACTCCACGTAGGCGTACCACTTCTCATCCGCAGGATCGGTCGTGTTCTCCGTGGCACCCATGTAGGAAATCATGATGTAGGCGGGAGTGTTCTTGCCCTCGGCAGAAAGCTTTTCCAGACCCGCAATAGATGCCAGCGCCGCATCACGGTCGACCGCCCACGTCACCTCCGCACCAGCACGGCCACCATTTCCGGCGCCCCACACGACGACGTCATAGTCAGCCAAAAGCTCTGCCCAGTCCTCAACAGAAAGCTCGGTGAGATCGCGCACCACCGCGGTGGCACCGAGGGCCTCAATATCAGAGACCTGGTCCGGGTTGCGGATGAGGGAATGGACGGTGAGGTTGGCGTCGACAAGCTTGGGCGCCGTCAAAAGCCCAACCTTGCCGTGGCCGCCAATGTACAGAACCTTCTTGCGTGCAGTTGTTGTCGTATCAGTCATGTGCGCCACCGTACGCGCCGGCTCGCTATCCTGCATGACCCCAGGGCAGCGTGAAAAACCCACGGGCTACAATCAAACTATGATCGCCATCATGACTGTTACCGGTGTTGATAACACCGGAATTATCTCTGCCGTTTCCACCGCCCTCGCTGAGCTCAAGATCAACATCGTTGACGTCTCTCAGACCCTCATGTCTGGGTACTTCACGATGATCCTGCGCGTCGAATTCGATGAGAATGAGGTCAGCATCCAGCAGATTCAGGAGCGGATGAATACCGTCGGTGAGTCCATCAAACAATCCATTCGCGTGCAGTCGGAAGCACTGTTCACCGCCATGAATGAGATTTAGGAGCGAAAATCAGTCATGCTTAATCGCTTCAACACCGTCAGTATTCTCGACACCATCGAGATGATCGAGAAATACCGCCTCGATATCCGCACCGTCACCATGGGGATTTCGCTGCTCGGCTGCACGCGCTCCACCATGGAAGCTACCGCAGAGGCCGTTTATGATCGCGTGACCACCCGGGCGGCTCAGCTCGTGGAAGTCTGCGAAGGGATCGAGGCCGAGCTCGGCATCCCGATCGTCAACAAGCGTATTTCCGTCACGCCGATCTCACTTATCGTGGCTGGCGTCGAAGGAAACCCCGTTGACGTCGCCCGTGCACTGGATCGCGCCGCTGAGACGACAGGTGTTAACTTCGTCGGCGGCTACTCCGCACTGGTTGAAAAGGGTGCCACCACCGCGGAGAAGACACTCATCCGCTCCATCCCGGAGGCGCTGGCTGAGACCAACCTGGTGTGCTCCTCGGTGAATATCGCATCCTCGCGCGCCGGCATCAACATGAACGCCGCCGCGCAGATGGGACGCATCATCAAGGAAGCAGCCGAGCTCACGAAGGACCGCAGCGCCATCGGCTGTGCCAAGCTCGTGATCTTCTCCAACTCCGTGGGCGATAACCCCTTCATGGCCGGTGCCTTCCACGGTATCGAGGAACCAGACTGCGTTGTCTCCGTCGGTGTGTCTGGGCCGGGTGTTGTCGACCGTGCTCTCGGATCCCTGGAGGGCGCCACCCTTAATGAGGTCGCCGAGGAGGTCAAGAAGGCAGCCTTCAAGGTCACGCGTGCCGGACAGCTCGTTGGTTCGATGGCCTCGGAGCGCCTCGGTGTTCCCTTTGGCATCATCGACCTTTCGTTGGCCCCCACTGCGGAGCTGGGAGATTCCGTCGCGCACATCCTGGAACACATGGGCCTGGATCAAGTGGGCACGCACGGAACGACGGCAGCCCTCGCACTGCTTAACGACGCCGTCAAGAAGGGCGGCATGATGGCCTGCTCCCGCGTGGGCGGTCTGTCTGGTTCCTTCATCCCGGTTTCGGAAGACAAGGGCATGATCGATGCGGTGCGCACCGGCGCTATTTCCATCGACAAGCTGGAGGCCATGACCTCCATCTGCTCGGTGGGCCTGGACATGATCGCCATTCCGGGCGATACTTCCGCGGAGACTATTGCCGGCATGATCGCTGATGAAGCCGCCATTGGCATGATGAATCATAAGACGACTGCCGTGCGCGTTATCCCCGCCCCGGGAACCAAGGCTGGCGATGAGGTCAACTTCGGCGGCCTGTTGGGCTACGCTCCGGTCATTCCGGTCAATGAGGTGGGCAACTCCACCTTCATCAACCGCGGTGGCTTCATCCCGGCGCCGGTACACGGCTTCCGAAACTAAAAGCCTCAGCAACTCGGATTAGTTTTCACCAAGCACTTGACCCTCACACTATGTGAGGGTTTAGCTTTGTCCTATGAAGATATCGGACGTCGCCGCGGTCGCTGGATGCTCAGTTCGTTCTGTACGACATTTACACGAGACGGGCGCGGTCCCTGAACCCGCCCGCACCAGCGGGAACTACCGCGACTATTCTGTTTCTGACTTGGCTTCGGTGCTGCGCGCGCGTGCGCTTATCGACGCCGGAGTCCCCGTCGCCGACGTAAATCTGCCGGATGCTATCGATCGTTCATGCGGCGTGCTCGACGATCGCATCGCTCGGCTCAAGAACCAACGTGAACGCTTACGCGCCCTTGCCCAAGCACCCAACGGGACTCCACGAGACATCCGCGAATCACTCAAAGAGGCGATCCATGATCCCGCAATGCTGCAGCTCGAGCTTGATTCTTGGGATCTGATGGCGCTGTGTGGTGTCGCAACGAAACGAACCTGGCAACAATTGCGCGAGAACCTTGAAGACGCCGAATGCTTGAGAGTCCTCCGCGACGTTGAATCGCTGTGGCGTGAACTTGGTACCCTGTCCCCGAATGATCGCGGGGTCGCGGTAATCGTCGCCAAGCTGCAGCATTTAGGCGAACGCGGCCTCATGCGGGGAATCTATCCTACGTTGCGCCCAGGTAAGGTCCCGCTGAGCGCCACCGATGCACCGACAACTGGTGCACAGGGCAGAGCGCTCGCGGCACTGGCGGGAGCGCCACATGGATAGGATATGGAGATTCCTGGGAAAGCATCCTGGATTCCGATTGGCAAAGTATGAACTTAGCCTCTACCGCGATTTGTGGCTTTGGATACGCGGCGAGACTTTGCTGCCTGCCGGTGCTCAGGCACTTCCCCACCCTCCGGGCAGGCTGCAAATACTTGGTTTTGTCACCGCGGTGTTGGTGGTTGAAATGGTAGTCGTCCACCTGATTCTCCCCACAGGTGTGGTGCGGGTTGTGGCGCTACTGCTGTCACTGTGGGCCATCATCTTCGTGTGGGGGTTGATTGCCGCTGAGCGCATTCGCCCCAGTTATATATCCGACGATGTTACCGTTTTGCGGCGCGGAAGAACTGTCTTCGCTGAGATACCAACTGCCATTGTGCAGAATAAGAGCGTTGACCGCAGTTTTGCCTCAGAGATCGAAATACGCGATGGCGAGCTGACAGTAGGCGGCCCCGCAGGCACGGACACCCTCCTGCAGCTGAGCGCGCCTGTTATGGCCACTCCGGATCGCTATCCCTGGCAGCGGCCCCAGCCGATGGAGGTTGATAGGGTGCGCTTCTTTAGTGCTGCGCGCGAACATTAAATGGCGCTTTCACTGGTGGAAAGAGAATACTTATGCGCCGGCGTTGCGAAGTTTCTCTTCGAGTTCCGCTATTAGAGGTAGTGCTAGTTGCGCGCGGTCAACGTCGATTCCCCATTTCTCGGGTTCACTACGCACCATGTGCGCTGTGGCAGTGAGAAAGCGGGCGAAGTTTTCCACTACCGCGCGATTACCATTGCGCACTCCCTCGTTGAGGACTGTATTGCTCAGGCGCTCAGTCCATATTTCTAGAATGTGCGGCGAGGTGCTCTTAGCAATCGCCGTGCACGCAGCACGCGCTAAGCGTTCTGCCTCATCGTCGTGCCACACTCCCCCTGGGACGCGCAGGCGGCAAGAAATAATTGCCGCGCCTTCCACGGCAGGAATCATCCCCATGCGCACGCAGGTTTCCACGTAGTCCGCGCCGTAGCCGACCGCCATGACGTGTCCGATGTCCTTGACTACGCCACGCGTGTCTTCTTCAGTGACATACCATGCGCGGAAGGTGAGATAGTCCTCGTAATGAAAGTGGCCAGACTCAGCGAGAACAGTGAGTAAACGCGCGGCCATGACCTTGGTCCACACCTTGTCCGTGCGCAGGTAACCGGTGAGGCGATCCCGGACCTGGTCGATGTGGCCATCCCACTGACCTGACTCAATACCTTCCTTAAGCTCGGCAAAGGCCCAGTCCACACGGACTTCAGGCCGCTTGCTCACCAAACCGGTAAGCAGTGGTTCAATGACAGAATCGAGGGTATCGGTGTGGCTCATGGCTTCAGTCCTCTCCTGCTGCAGCACGGCTGGGGTCGTAGCGCTACTAGACCCTTGTGCGTGGGATGCCGGAAGGACCCAAGAAAAGAGCCTTGAGCGGTGCGTGAGTGTGCCCCCGATTCTAGCGCACTATAGGTTTTATGGAAGGCCACGAAGTACCACGGTGACCAGAAGAACATAGAGCGTTGCCGTTGCCGATTCTGGGGCTAGGAGCTAGCCCCCCTAGGCTAACTCAACGATCTCCATGTATTCGTCGTTCCACAGATCCTCGTCGCCGTCGGGCATGATGATGACACGCTCTGGGTTGAGGGCCTTTACCGCGCCTGGATCGTGGGTTACCAGAACCACGGCTCCGGTATAAGTACCGAGCGCATCGAGAACCTGCTCGCGGGACTGGGGGTCGAGGTTGTTCGTGGGCTCGTCGAGAAGCAGCACGTTTGCGCGCGAGGACACCAGCGTCGCCAGAGAAAGTCGAGTTTTCTCGCCACCGGAGAGCGTGCCGGCGGGCTGCTCCAGCTTGTCCCCGGAGAACATAAAGGCGCCGAGCAGACCACGCAAATCCTGCTGGCCTGCATCGGGGCAAGCCTCGATGGTGTTTTCCCACACGGTCTTGTCTGGGTCAATGTTGTCGTGTTCCTGGGCAAAGTAGCCGATGCGCAAACCATGGCCGGAGACAATACCGCCCTCACCGTCGGTGCGCTCCACGCCGGCCAGCAGTTTCAGCAGGGTCGTCTTTCCGGCACCGTTATAGCCCAGCACGACGACGCGCGAGCCCTTGTCAATGGCCAAGTCCACGCCGGCGAAGACCTCGAGCGAGCCATACATCTTGGTCAGGCCCCTCGCGTTCATCGGGGTCTTACCGCAGGGAGCCGGCTCCGGGAACTTGATGTGGGCAACCTTGTCAGCCACACGCACGTCATCGAGCTCGTTCATCATGCGCTCAGCGCGGTGCAGCATCTGCTTTGCTGCCGCGGCCTTCGTGGCCTTAGCACCGAGCTTTGCGGCCTGCTTGTGCAGGGCGGCCGCCTTCTTCTCTGCGTTGGCGCGCTCACGGCGGCGGCGGGCCTCATCGGTCGCGCGGGCATCAAGGTACTTTTTAAAGCCCATGTTGTAGACATCCGCCTCGGCGCGCACGGCGTCGAGGAACCAGACCTTGTTGCAGACGGCCTCCAACAGGTCCACGTCGTGCGAGATCATGATGAGCCCGCCCTCATGCTTGGACAGGAAGCCACGCAGCCAGGTGATGGAATCTGCGTCGAGGTGGTTCGTGGGCTCGTCGAGAAGCAGCGTGGTCTGGGACTTACCGGAGCCAGCTGACGCCGCGAAAAGAATCTGCGCTAACTCCACGCGGCGGCGCTGGCCACCGGAGAGCGTCTTGAGCTGCTGATCTAGGACGCGCTGCGGGAGGCCAAGGTTGTCACAGATCTGCGCGCACTCGGAATCCGCCTCGTAGCCGCCGAGGGAATGATATTCCTCTTCCAAGCGGGAGAACTTGCGGATGGCCTTATCGCGGAACTTGTCGTCCGTTGCCGTCTCCATGAGCTCCTGCTGCTTGGCCATGCACCGCTTGATCTCATCCAAGCCGCGCGCAGAGAGCACGCGCTCACGCGCGGTCTGTTCGATGTTGCCCTCGCGAGAATCCTGCGGCAGGTAACCAATGGGGCCAGAGCGCGTTACCGAACCGCCATAAGGCTCGGTCTCCCCCGCCAAAATGCGCATCGTCGTGGTCTTTCCTGCGCCGTTGCGGCCGACCAGCCCGATGCGGTCACCCGGCTGTACGCGGAGGTGCTGGCCGGGGGCGTCGAGAAGCGTGCGTGCGCCCACGCGCACCTCGAAATCATTGGTCACAATCACGTCGAAACAGTCTAGCAACCAGGGCAGTTAAACCCGAACCAGCGGCAGGGCGCTGATCGACGTAAAGCTAACGGTACGGAGGATAAGTCATCTGGAAATTCGTGGCCCGGATTCGGCGCGCTTGACCTATACAAGATGAAAGATGTGCCTACATTGACATCATGAGTACATCAGCCACATCGAAACCGCCATTAATCCTCGCGATTACCGCCTGCCCAACTGGTATTGCGCATACCTACATGGCGGCTGAAAACCTCGAGGCCGCTGCCGCGGAACTTGGATACCGGATCAAAGTTGAGACCCACGGCTCAATCGGTGTCGAAGGCACCTTTAGCGCTAAGGACATCGAAGAAGCCGATGCCATCGTAATTGGCGCCGACACTGTGATTGCCAAGGATCGTTTCCGCGGCAAGCGCTTGGCAGCAACGGGCGTCGATGAAGCTATTAAGCACCCAAAGGAGCTCCTCCGCCGTTCGCTGTCCGCGTCGAAATGGGAAGAAAAGCCTTCCGCCGAAGAGCCAAAGGGCTCTCAGCGCGAGGACAGCTCCGGTAACTCCAATGGCGTGCGCGCAGTGGGACAGACTCTCTACAAAGCGCTGATGAACGGCGTATCCCACATGATCCCGTTCGTGGTGACCGGCGGTCTCCTCATCGCAGTAGCACTGTCAATTGGAGGAACCCCGACGCCCGAAGGCTTGGCAATTCCCGAGGATTCCTTCTGGAATACGCTGAACGAGCTGGGTGGTTTGGCCTTTTCACTCATGGTGCCGATTCTTTCCGGCTATATCGCAGTGGGCATTGCGGACCGTCCTGGGTTGGCGCCTGGTCTGATTACTGGCCTCATCGCTACGACTGGATCACTCTACGGATCTGAAGCCGGTGCCGGGTTCTTGGGAGGTATCGTCACCGGCATCCTGTCCGGCTATGTGGCGCTTGGAATCAAGAAGATTCCGGTGAACAAATACATTGCCCCGATTTGGCCGATCATCGTTATCCCGATTTTCACCACCCTCATTGTGGGTCTTATCTTCATTTACCTGGTCGGCTCACCGATAGCTGGCGCATTTGAAGCCATGACCGAGTACCTCGCAGGAATGCAAGGCTCCTCTGTCGTTGTGCTTGGCCTCGTTATCGGCGCGATGATCGCGTTTGACATGGGCGGCCCCTTCAACAAGACAGCGTTCCTCTTTGGTGGAGGCATGATTGCCGCTGGTAATGCAGCCCCTATGGGAATGGCCGCTACTGCTATCGCTGTACCGCCATTGGCGGTGGGCGCTGCCACCCTTGCCCGCCGTGCCTGGTTTAATAAGGCCGAAAAAGACGCCGGTATCGCCGCGCTTTTCATGGGGCTATTCGGCATTACGGAAGGCGCAATTCCTCTTGCCGCTGCACGCCCTCTGCAGGTCATTCCGGCGAACGTCATCGGCGGTGCGGTTGCCGGTGGCCTAGCAGGCGCATTCGGAGTTAAAGACCATGTCATGCACGGCGGCCCCATTGTCGCAGTGCTCGGTGCTGTCGACAACGTCGTGGGCTTCTTCGTGGCATTGCTTATTGGCGTTGTCGTCTGTGCATCAGTCATGCTCCTCTTAATCGCACTTACTCAGCATAAGAAAACGACAGAGAAGAATGAGAGCAAGAGCGACCAGGGCGCTGCGGACAAAGCTTCAGCAAACGCGGCGGAAAGCTCGCATCTGGGACAACCACTGCTGTCTATCGAAACGGTGAGCCTCGACCACAGTCTGGGCAGTACTCGCGACGAAACCATCGAAGCACTAGTGCGGCTAGTTTCTCCTCGCTTTGCTGATCCTTCTGCGGTGCTCACAGCGGCTCTTGAGCGCGAGACGAAGCACTCTACCGGCGTGGGCCATGGCGTGGCGATCCCGCATGCCCGTTCAGCTGGCGTGAAGGTTCCTACCTTGGCTTTTGCACGTCTTCCCGAAGCAATCACGTGGGCACAGGGTGAGGAGCCCACAACGATGGTGTTCCTCATTGCCGTGCCAGACGACGCCGGCAAGCAACACCTCAAGCTGCTTTCCAAGCTGGCGCGGGCAATCATGAAGGAGGACTTCCGCGCTCGCCTTCAGTCCGCTGCAACCCAAGAAGAAGCCGTCGATATCATCTCCTCGGCGCTGGATCCGGCGTCCTTGCCCACTGTGGGGCAGCGAAACGATTAGACCGCGAAGCCGAGGGCCTGGAGCATCTCGCGGCCCTCTTCGGTGATCATGTTCGGGCCCCACGGCGGCATCCACACCCAGTTGAGCTGGACGGCGTCGGCAAGCTTGTTGCCCACGACGACGTCGTCGATCTGCTCACCGATGACGTCAGTCAGCGGGCACGCCGGGGACGTCAGCGTCATGTTGATGACGCAGGTGTTCTTGCCGTCAATGTCCTCGAGCCAGAGGTCGTAGACCAGGCCCAAGTCAACAACGTTGATGCCCAGCTCCGGATCGATGACGTCCCGGAGGTATTCGGTGATGTCGAATGCCTTGGCAATCTGCTCTTCGGTCTGCTCAGGCTTTACACCGCCGCCGGCGAAGGAGGCGTTCTCGTCCTGATACGGGTCGGTCGGCTGGCTATCGTTAGTGGTATCCGCCATCTACTTCTCCAATTCAGTCAGCGCCTGCGCGGTGGCAGCCTGGAAGGCCTTCCACCCCAGCAGCGCGCACTTAACACGGGCAGGGAACTTGGCCACGCCGGCAAAAGCGACGCCATCCCCAATGATCTCGTCGTCTCCCTCAACTTCGCCGCGGGAAGTCACCATGCGGTCAAACTCCTCGAGCTTGGCGTTGGCCTCCTCCAACGGGATGCCTACGATTTCTTCCGCCATGACAGAGGTCGAAGCCTGCGAGATGGAGCAGCCTTCAGCGTCGTAGGACACGTCCTCCACAGTCTTGCCGTCGGCCGACAGCTTCACGCGCAGCGTGATCTCATCGCCGCACGAGGGGTTGACGTGGTGAACCTCAGCCTGGCCATCGCGCAGGCCGGAGAATTTCGGGTTCTTATAGTGGTCCAGGATCACATCCTGGTACATGGAATCTAGGTTCATTCGCTCACTCCAAAGAAAGCACGGGCAGCCCGCACCGCCTCTACGAGGGCGTCGACCTCGTCCTCAGTGTTGTACAGGTAAAAGCTAGCGCGTGCGGTCGAATTAGCCTTGCACGCGCGGTGCAGTGGCCACGCGCAGTGGTGACCAGTTCGGATGGACACTCCATGAGCGTCGAGCACCTGGCCCAAATCATGCGGGTGGATGCCCTCCACGATGAAGGAGACCGCTCCCCCGCGATCCTCAGTGTTTTCGGGGCCGATGATCCGTAGACCAGGAATCTCGGAAAGCTTGTCCAAAGCCAATGCGGTGAGCTTCTGCTCGTGGGCGTGGATGGCCTCCATGCCCACTTCGCTCAAAAACTTCACCGCGGCCCCCAGACCAACGACCTGGCTGGTCATCTGAGTTCCGGCCTCGAAGCGAGTCGGCGGCTCGGCAAAGGTCGAGCCCTCCATCTTGACCACCTCGATCATGGAACCGCCAGTAAGGAAGGGCGGCAGCTGTGCCAGCAGCTCCGCCTTGCCGTAGAGCACACCGACGCCGGTCGGGCCGCACATCTTGTGCCCAGAGAACGCGGCGAAGTCCACGTCGAGAGCGTGGAAGTCCACCGGCATGTGCGGAACGGACTGGCACGCGTCCAGAACCACCATGGCGCCTACAGCGCGGGCACGGCGCACCAGTTCCTCGACGGGGGCCACGGCTCCCGTCACGTTGGACTGGTGGGTAAAAGCCACGACCTTGACGGAGTCATCGAGCTCGAGCGAATCGAGATCAATGCGGCCGTCCTCAGTCATGGAGTACCACTTCAGCGTCGCACCAGTGCGCTGGCACAGCTCCTGCCACGGAACCAAGTTCGCATGGTGCTCCAATTCGGTGACGACGACGGTATCGCCCTCGCCGACATAAAGCTGACCCGCGCGCTCATCGCTAAGCACGTAGGCAACTTCATTCAACGCCTCAGTGGCGTTCTTGGTGAAGGAAATCTCATCGCGGTCCGCGCCAACGAAAGCGGCAATGGCCTGGCGGGCGGACTCATACGCGTCATCGGCTTCCTCCGCCAACTGGTAGGAGCCGCGGTGCACCGGCGCATTGGTGCCGAGTACGAACTCCTCCTCGGCCTTCCACACCGGGAGGGGACGTTGCGAGGTCGCACCCGAATCCAGGTACACCAGTGGCTTACCGTCGCGCACTGTGCGCGAGAGGATGGGGAATTGCTCCCTGATCGCATTAACGTCTAGTTCAGACATAGGTCCTTGTGCTCGGTTCTTTATCTCTTGCGTGTTGTGGTGTGTGCAGCCTGATGAGTTCTACTTGAGGAACTGCTCGTAGCCGTCCGCCTCAAGCTGATCAGCCAGCTCGGCGCCACCGGTCTTGATGACGTGTCCGTCTGCGAAGACGTGGACAAAGTCCGGGACGACGTAGTTGAGGATGCGCTTGTAGTGCGTGATGAGGAGGATGCCGCCCTTGGTTTCTTCCTGGTAGCGGTTAATCCCCTCGGAAACCACGCGCAGGGCGTCGACGTCCAGGCCGGAGTCGGTCTCATCCATGACTGCGAACTTCGGCTTGAGGATGTCCAGCTGCATGACCTCGTGGCGCTTCTTCTCACCGCCGGAAAAACCTTCGTTCACGGAACGGTGGGCGAAGGACTTGTCGATGGAGAGCTTCTCACGAGCTTCCGTGAGCTCCTTGTTCCACTCGCGCAGCTTCGGGGCCTCGCCACGAATAGCGGTCACGGCAGAGCGCATGAACTGCGACATCTTCACGCCCGGCACCTCGGTCGGGTACTGCATGGCGAGGAAGAGGCCAGCGCGGGCGCGCTCATCAACTTCCATCTCGAGGATGTTTTCGCCGTCGAGGAGCACCTCGCCCTCAGTAACCTCGTACTTGGGGTGACCGGCAATGACGTAGGACAGGGTGGACTTGCCGGAGCCATTGGGCCCCATGACGGCATGGGTCTCACCGGAGTTGATGGTCAGGTTGACGCCCTTGAGGATCTCCTTCGGCTCGCCGTCCTCCTCGTTGGGGAGCACCTGCGCGTGGAGATTCTTGATTTCCAAAGTAGACATTGAGTTGGTACCTGCTTTCGGGGAGTTTTAAGCGTTGATCTTGGCGAGCTCGTCGACGACGCGGGATTCCAGTTCCTCGCGCAGGGACTCGACCGGGATGCGTGAGATGACTTCGGAGAAGAAGCCGCGGATGATGAGGCGGCGTGCCTCGGCGGCCGGAATGCCGCGGGACATGAGGTAGAACAGCTCGAGGTCATCGAAGCGGCCCACAGTTGCGGCATGGCCGGCACCGACGATCTCACCGGTCTGGATCTCCAGGTTCGGGATGGCGTCTGCACGCGCGCCCTCGGTGAGAATCAGGTTGTTGTTCGTCTCATAGGTGTCCGTGTTGTTCGCGTTCTTGCGGATGAGCACGTCACCGACCCAGCAGGTGCGGGCCTCCGGTGTGCGGGAAGTGGAGCCAGCCTCGGCCTTCTGCGCGGCCGTAGCGCCCTGCAGCGCGCCCTTGTAGAAAACGCGGGAGCGGCAGTTCGGCACATCGTGGTCCACCAGCAGGCGGTTCTCGAAGTATTGGCCGGCGTCGGCGAAGTAGACGCCCAGCAGCTCGGCATCGCCGCCCGGGGCGTCGAAAACCACACGCGGAACGAGGCGCACAATCTCGCCGCCGAAGATGGCAGTGTTGTGGCGCAGGACGGCGTCGCGGCCCACCTTCGCAATCTGGTGGGACAGGTGGACGGCGTCATCTTCCCAGTCGGCGTCAACGACGACGGTGACGTGGGCGCCGTCGCCCAACACGAACTCAACATTGTCCGCGTGGGTGCCGGAGCCGACGTACTTGAGCACGATGGTGGCTTCTGCGTGGTGTCCCACGTGGATGGAGGTCGCACCAAAGGAGGTCACGCCCTCACCAGCACCGGTAATGGTGATCTCCACTGGCTTGTTCAACTGTGCCTCAGCGTCCACAGTGACAACCTGTGCCTCCGGCATGGAAGTCCAGGCCTGTGCGGCAACGCGGTCAGCAGGGGCGCCAGCGGTGCCGAGGCGGGCGTCGTCAGGCGCAACGGTTTCGGAGGTTACGCCTTCCGGAGCGGTGACGTCGATCTTCTGTGCGGTTGCCGGCGCAAACTCACCGTTGTGCAGGCCTCGCAGGTTGCGCAGGGCGATAAAGCGCCACACCTCATCGCGGCCATGCGGGACCGGGAAGTCCTCCACATTGAATGACGTGAACTGGTCACCCTTGGTGACGTCAGCAGGATTAAATTCGTTGGAAGCTACCACTTAGCCCACCGATCCTTCCATCTGCAGCTCGATAAGACGGTTGAGCTCCAATGCGTATTCCATGGGGAGCTCCTTTGCAATCGGCTCAACGAAGCCGCGCACGATCATCGCCATGGCCTCTTCCTCGGCGATACCGCGGGACATGAGGTAGAACAACTGCTCCTCGGAGACCTGCGAGACGGTCGCCTCGTGGCCCAAGGTGACGTGGTCGTTGCGGATATCGTTGTACGGATACGTATCCGAACGCGAGTTATTGTCCACCAGCAGCGCGTCGCACTCGACGTTGGCCGTGGAGTTGGCAGCATTGGCGTTGACCTGCACCAAACCACGGTAAGCGGCGCGGCCACCATTGCGGGCCACCGATTTGGACACAATGTTGGAGGAGGTGTTCGGCGCCATGTGGACCATCTTGGAGCCGGTGTCCTGCACCTGGTTGTCCGCCGCGAATGCCAGGGAGAGAACCTCGCCCTTAGCGTGCTCGCCGGTCAGCCAGCAGGAGGGGTACTTCATGGTGACCTTGGAACCGATGTTGCCATCGACCCATTCCATGGTGCCGCCCTCTTCCACCTTGGCGCGCTGGGTCACCAAGTTATAGACGTTGGTGGACCAGTTCTGAATGGTGGTGTAGCGGCAGCGGCCGCCCTTCTTCACGACGATCTCGATGACACCGGTGTGCAGTGAGTCCGAGTTGTAGATCGGAGCGGTGCAGCCCTCGATGTAGTGGACGTAGGCGTCCTCTTCCACGATGATGAGGGTGCGCTCGAACTGACCCATGTTCTCCGTGTTGATGCGGAAGTAAGCCTGCAACGGGATGTCCACGTGGACGCCCTTTGGCACATAGACGAAGGAGCCGCCAGACCAGCAGGCATTGTTCAGTGCGGAGAACTTATTGTCACCGGCCGGGATGACCGTGCCGAAGTACTCCTGGAGGATCTCCGGGTACTCGCGCACAGCGGTATCGGTATCGACGAAGATAACGCCCTGGGCTTCGAGGTCCTCACGAATCTTGTGGTAGACCACCTCGGACTCGTACTGGGCGGCAACACCGGAGACTAGACGCTTCTTCTCGGCATCCGGGATACCCAGCTTGTCGTAGGTCTCCTTAATGTCTGACGGCAGGTCATCCCAGGTTTGGGCCTGCTTCTCAGTGGAGCGGACAAAGTACTTAATGTTGTCAAAGTCGATGTCGGACAGATCCGGACCCCACGTGGGCACCGGCTTCTTGTTGAAAACGCGCAGTGCCTTGAGTCGGGACTCAAGCATCCATTCCGGCTCGTTCTTCTTCTCCGAGATATCGCGGACGACGTCTTCGCTCAAACCTCGGTGTGCTGCCTGGCCGGCCGCGTCCGAATCGTGCCAGCCGTAGTCATATCCACCGATGGAGGAGATGATCTCATCATCGCTCATCTTGGTCTCAAGCCCTGGTGCTGGTTGTGCCTGTGTCAAAGCCCGCTCCTTTCTATGTTGATTAGTCTCTTTCCCGTTCCACCGCAGACGGCGGGACAGGTTTTAAGGGGATATTCGTGGTGCAGATTCCGTGGCCATCCGCGATGGAGGCCAAGGGCTGCACATGTTTGCCTAATAGTGCGGAGAAAACTTCTTGTTCAGCTTCACACAACTCCGGATGCTCAGCCGCCACATGGGCCACCGGGCAATGGTGCTGGCAAATCTGTACTCCATTTCCCACCGATGTCACCGTGGCCGCATAGCCGTGTGCATCAAGCACAGCGGCTAGCTGGCGTGCCACCTCAGGTACGGATTCTTCTTCCTCAACCAAAGGGCGCACGTCTTCCACGAGCCGCTCGAAGCGGGCTTTGGCAAAGCGCCGGACCGCCTCGGGCCCACCCGCTTCCCGCAACGCGGTGAGTGCTTCCGCCGCCAGTTGGTCATAGGCGTGACCGAATTGGGCACGGCCTTGATCCGTGAGGCGAAAGTGCTTGGCGGGGCGACCACGGCCTGCCGACTGCCCGGGGCGGGCTGCTGGGCGGCGGTGTACAACCTCGGTGAGTCCTTCCTCCACCAAAATGTCTAAGTGCCGGCGTATGCCGGCTGCAGAGAGACCTAGGCGTTCACCTAAGTACGACGCCGTCACCGGGCCGTCCTTGAGAAGCAACAACATGACGTGGCGGCGAGTATCGCCCTCGGTCGAGCGAGTCTCCCTGGGTAACTCCTTCGTCACGGTGCACACCTCCTTGAGTGAATCATTCCCTGTTTAGACAACACTAGTGTTCCTTAATTCATTCCCAATTTCCACTCTTTCATTCGTGTCGCGGGCAGCTAGTTCCCGCTCACCACTGAGCCGCTAAGGTAGACAGTCATGAATATGGAACGCGACTACACCCGATCGGGGCGACTGCCCCGCGTCATCTGGGGCGTGCGCGATGAGCTTCCCCGCATGGGTGTTCCTGGTTCCCGTTCCGCGCTCCTTCACCAAGACTTCCCCGACTCCGCCGAGGGCGCAGATCACGCCGCGCTTGGCGACGCCCACCGCCGCACCATCTCCCAGCTGCGTACACTGTTCACGCTTCGCTGGCTCGGCACGATCGGCGCATTGCTCATTGCACTCGGCGGCCTGGGCGCCGGCGCGCTCCCAGTGGTGGGAAACCCGTATGAGTCCTTACCTTTCGGTTCACTCATGTCACGAATGCTGCAGTCCTCCTCCGCCATCGTGTTTATCGGTGTCGGTTTCATGGTGACCGCGTGGATTTGTATGGCCCCACTCGTGGGAGCACCACTGCGCCTGCGCAAGGCCGAACATAATCCAAAGCTAACGGGCGACGGGGAAGATACGAGGTTTAGCCACTCCCCCCGAGTGCTGACGCAAAGCCAGATGTGGCGAACCTGGCTGGGATGGGTACTTCCACTACTGGTCACCGCTCCCCTTTTCACCCAAGACATCTACTCCTACCTGGCCAACGGATCCATCGTGCTGCAAGGCCTCGATCCCTATTCCGCAGGCCCCGTGGAACTTTTGGGCGCAGATAATGACCTTGCCCGTTCGGTCCCTTTCATCTGGGCAAACTCCCCCTCCCCGTATGGCCCTGTGGCGTTAGGACTGGCCGCATTGGTCAGCTGGCTCACCCACGACTCCATCATCTGGGGTGTAGTCCTGCACCGAGTGTTTTCCCTCGTCGGCATTATCGCTGCTGGCTGGGCCATTTCACGTCTCGCCACCCGCTGCCGCGTGGCCCCAGAGGCAGCACTCTGGCTCGGCATCCTCAACCCCTTGACCATCCTTCACCTGGTAGGAGGCATTCACAATGAATCCTTCATGCTGGGGCTGGCTCTCGTCGGAGTGGAATTGGGTCTTCGGGCTGTCAACGATTCCCACGCCGCCCGTTGGCGGGTATGGGCACTGTTCATCGCGTCTGGCGTCCTCATTTCGTGCGCCGGCATGGTGAAGGTTACCGGCTTTATTGGACTTGGGTTTGTCGGGATGGCGGCTGCTCGCGGTCTCGTCGACAAGCACGGTGTGCCCGCCGTCCGGGCGGTCCTTGGCGCCGGTCTTGCCCAGCTGCTTCTGCTCGCCGTCTCTATTGCGGCAGTCACGATAGTCACAGGTATCGATATTGGATGGATCTTTGGTCAAGGCGGCGCGGCTACGATCCGCTCCTGGCTCTCTGCGACAACCTCCGTGGGCGTCGGCGCCGGCTTCCTCGGGATGCTGTTGGGTTTGGGTGATCACACCGAGGCCATTCTCAGCGTCACCCGCACTGTCGGCGTCATCATTGCCGCCGGTTTTATGCTCCGCATGCTGTATGCGACTTTCCGCGGAGCCATCCACCCGGTGGGCGGACTCGGTGTGTCCACCTTCGCGCTCGTGGTTTTCTTCCCCGTCGTCCAGCCTTGGTACATCCTGTGGGCGGTGCTGCCGCTCGCGGCGTGGGCAAACCGGCGCTTCTTCCGTATGGCGGTAATGATTTACTCCGGGTTGATGAGCTTCATCGTCCTACCGCGCGGGCTAGGCCTGCCCCCAGGCACGGTCTTCGTTATCTACTTGGCCGCTGTGGTGACGTTCGTAGCACTGATTGCTGCGGGGTGGGTTGCGTTGCGTCGAGCGGGCGTGCGTGTCTTAAACTAACTGCCTGTGACTAGATCGGCTCTCATCCTAGAAAACGTCATAAAGACCTATGGCGACGTCAACGCGGTAAATGGGCTGAGCTTCCGCGCTAATTACGGCGAGATTCTATGTCTGCTTGGCCCCAATGGTGCGGGCAAGACAACCACCATCGAGATGTGTGAGGGATTTAAGAAACCCACCTCCGGCCACATTGAGGTTCTGGGGCTTGACCCTGCGCGCACCCCTGACGCGGTGCGCGCCCGCATTGGCATCATGCTGCAGGGCGGAGGTTCTTATTCCGGAATCAAGGTTAAGGAGATGCTGCAACTTAGCGCCTCCTATAACGACAACCCCTTAGACCCGGAATGGCTACTGGATACCCTAGGGCTGCGGGCGGTGGAAAAGAATAGTTACCGCCGTTTGTCGGGCGGGCAGCAACAGCGGCTTTCTCTCGCCTTGGCCATCATTGGACGTCCAGAATTGGTCTTCCTCGATGAACCCACGGCAGGTATGGACGCGCAATCGCGCCTTGCCGTGTGGGATCTCATCCGTGCGTTGCGTGCAGATGGTGTGACAGTCATCCTCACCACGCACCTCATGGATGAAGCGGAAGCACTCAGCGACCGCGTGGTCATTATTGATCACGGCCAGCTCGTCGCCAGCGGCACCGCAGCGTCGTTGACGAGTTCCGCTGATATCCCACAGGTGAGTTTTGAGACCGCGACTCCAGTGGACCTTGAGGCGCTGCGTAAGGCAGGCATCGCCGCCGACGCTACCCGACCCCTCCACTACCGGCTCACCTCTTCGGTCAGCCCGGAGGTCATCGCAGAGCTCGCCGCGTTCTTAGCCGCGCACAACGTTGTCCTCCGCAACCTGCAAACCTCGCACCGTAACCTCGAAGAGGTCTTCCTAGATCTCACCGGCCGCGAGATGCGCAGTTAGCCCGCATCTGACACCTACCACTTTGTTTGATCAAGGAGAAGCTCCATGAGCACCTTCGCACCCGGCACATTCAGCCCGAATCCGCAGCGCGTTGGCGTTGCCGCCATGGCCCGTGCCCAAGGGGCAATCGAGTCAAAGCTGATGCTGCGGCACGGCGAGCAACAGCTACTGAGCATCATCATTCCGCTCGCTATCCTGATCGGCGCCGCCAAGATGCAGGACAGTACGGGCCACGGCGTAGAGGAGATCTTCCCCATGGTCCTAGCCGTCGGCACTACATCCTCTGGGTTTACCGGCCAAGCTATTTCTCTGGCTTTCGACCGTCGCTATGGCGCGCTCAAACGAACGGGCGCATCAGGAGTTCCGGCTTGGGCCATCGTGGTGGGAAAGATCCTTGGCGTTCTTTCAATGGTGGTACTTCAGGTCCTTGTACTGGGCACAGCAGCTGCCATCCTCGGGCTGCGTATTACTGCCGGCGGTGCCGCCATCGGTGTGGTGGTGTTGGCGTTTGGTGTTGCCACATTTACAGCGCTCGGCTTGCTGCTCGGCGGGACCCTCAGCTCTGAGGCTGTCCTGGCGGTGTCCAACCTCATTTGGTTCATTCTGCTCGGCACCGTCGGCTGGGTGATGTATTCTCAGGGTCTGGGCGATAATGGGGTACTCACGCTCGTACCCACTGTGGCGATGGCCGGTGGGCTCGACATCGCTCTTAAAGGAGCGTTCCCTGTCTTTGAGATCCTCGTCCTCATCGGTTGGTCAGCGGTAGCGTCGTTTGCAGCGGTGCGTTGGTTCCGCTTCGAGGGCTAAAAGTGATTCTTCTCCCTTGCACGGCGTGACGCACATGCTGGTTTTGGTTCCGGAGCGGTGCCGAGCGGTAGGCTGAGTACCCGTGAGTACTGCCAACATTTCTTCTCAACGCACCCCTGTGCCTGCTACAAATCCTGCAGGACCCTCGCTGAAGACACAGCGCATTATCGCACTCGTCCTCTTAATCTGTCAGGCTGGCATTACAGTATCGGGTTCCATCGTCCGCGTGACCGGCTCCGGCCTTGGTTGCGTGACGTGGCCCAACTGCCACCCCGGCTCCCTCGTTCCTATCCAGGGCGCGGCCCCCATGCTGCACCAGGCCATTGAGTTTGGTAACCGGCTTTTGACCTTTGTTGTGGCGGCCGCGGCCATCGCCAGCATCGTGGCCGTTCACAAGGCGCAGCGCCGCAAGGAGCTCAAGGTCTATGCCTGGACGGGGCTCGCAGGTATCTTCGTGCAGGCACTCATTGGTGCCCTGTCGGTCGTGCTGAAGCTTTCTTGGTGGAGTGTGGCAATTCACTTCCTCCCCTCTATGGCCCTAGTGTGGATTGCGGCCATGCTGTTCTCCCGCATCAACGAACCCGATGACGGAACCCCTACTCGCCTCTTCCCCGCCGCCGTGCGCACGCTCGCGGTCGTTGCTGCGGTAGCGCTCTCCATCGTGCTTCTCACCGGTACCTTTGTCACCGGCTCTGGAACACACTCCGGCGACGCTGGCGTGGGCATGGAGGGGCGCCTCGGTGTCGATACCTATGGCATGGCCGTCATCCACGCTATCTGCATGTACGTCTACTTGGCGCTGACCCTCATCGTGGTCTTCCTCCTTCACCGCACTGGTGCGCCCAAGGCAGCCAGGAAGGCCGGCTGGGTACTCATTGCCTGCATCGTCATCCAATGGGCTCTTGGCGTAACGCAGTTCTACCTGCACATTCCACGCTGGACGGTCCCCTTCCACGTTGGCATGTCCTCGGTGGTTACGGCCTTCACCGCCCTACTGTGGGCGCATGGACTGCGCCGCGTCCGCACCACTGAAATTGCTTCCTCCAGCGCTACTCAACCTGGTGTCGAAAGCAGCTCCGCAACCCAAAGCTAGGGCAACCCGGTAGGTGCTCACAGCGCCGTCTTCCCCACCACGCTAGGAGGAAGGCGGCGCTTTTGCTGCGCGGGGGCTGGGGTGTCGTTTAGCCTAGACACCATGCATGCTATTCAGGTGACCACGACCGGAGGGCCTGAGGTCCTCACCTACGCTGAGGTAGATTCCCCCACGCCATCGCAGGAGCAGTTGCTTGTCGACGTCTCCGTGGCCGGCGTCAACTACATCGACACCTACTACCGCGAAGGCATCTACAACGCCTCTGTGCCTTTCATTCTCGGCCTCGAAGGCACCGGCCGGGTTGTGCACGATCCCCAGGGGGAGATCGCCCCGGGCACGATGGTTGCCTGGGATCACGCATTCGGTTCCTATGCCGAGCAAGTCTGTGTGCCGCGCGACCGCGTGGTGGCCGTCCCGGATGAGATCCCGTCCGCCGTCGCAGGGTCCATGCTCCTCCAAGGCATGACGGCCCACTATCTCACCCACGGTGTATATCAGCTTGGGGAAGGCGCATCGTGCCTGATTACCGCCGGTGCGGGCGGCGTCGGCCTAGTCCTTACGCAGATGGCCAAGTCCCTCGGCGCCACCGTTTACTCAGTGGTCTCCACCGATGAGAAAGAAGAGCTGGCCTACGGTGCAGGTGCTGACTGTGTCTTCCGCTACAGCAGTGGCCTGGCCGAACAGGTACGCCGCCACAACGGTGGGCGTGGGGTTGACGTGGTTTACGACGGCGTCGGCAAGGCGACCTTCGGCGAGTCCCTCGAAGTCGTGCGCCCGCGCGGTACTGTGGCGCTCTTCGGCGCCGCATCGGGACCAGTCCCGCCCATGGATCCGCAGCTGCTGAATAAGCACGGCTCCATCTTCCTCACCCGCCCCTCACTCGGCGCCTGGACCTCCCAAGAAGGCGAGTTCCAGATGCGTGCTCAAGCCGTGGTGCAGGCTGTTATCGACGGCGAGCTTGACTTCCGCGTATCTGCAGAATATCCGCTTGCAGAAGCCGCTCAGGCCCACCGCGACCTCCAAGAGCGCAAGACCACCGGCTCAATTGTTTTGCGCGTGCGGGAGGAAGAATAGCTAGATAAACACTAGCTAATTAAAAGAGCGTGGCTGACCAACCCAGCATGCGCCCGATGGGCTCCCAACCCACGATGGCGTCGATGGACAGGCCGATGAAAAGAACTGACAGATAGTTGTTGGAGTAGATAAACAGGCGCATGGGCTTGACCTTTGCGCCCTTCTTTACTCCTTGGTGCAGGCGGATGGCCATCCACAGGAAGACCACACCGGAAGCCACCGCGGCCACCAGATAGATCCACGAAGCGGCCGGGATGATGAGGAAGGTTACGATGACCGTTCCGATTGTGTACCAAACGATTTGGCGAGTTACTTCCACTTCTCCGGCAACAACGGGCAACATCGGTACCCCAGCCTTGCGGTAGTCCTCTTTGTACTTCATTGCGAGTGCCCACGTGTGTGGTGGGGTCCAGAAGAAAATGATGAGGAACAACACCACGGCCTGCCACCACTTATCGGGCTCCCCCGCGGGCGCGTTATCCCGAATCACTGCCCAGCCCACCATGGCGGGCATACAGCCAGCGAGACCGCCCCACACGATGTTCTGGGAATTCCGCATCTTGAGGAACTTCGTGTAGACGATGACGTAGAAAAAGTTGGTCAACAGCACGAAGAACGCGGCCAGCCAAGAATGCGCCAGCACGCCCAGCCAAAAGACGGACAGCACCAGCATGACCCAGGCGAAGGCGGCGGCATTGCGGCGCGCAATGGTCTTGCGCACCAGCGGGCGAGCGCGCGTACGTTGCATCTTCTGGTCGATTTCATAGTCCACAACGTTGTTGAACGTGTGGGCTGCTGCGGCACCCATCCAGCCACCAAAGATGGTGGATAAGATGAGCCAGAAATTCGACGACACCGCCTCGAATCCACGCTGGGCCTGGAGCATAGCCGGGATTGCTGCCACGAGGAGGAGCTCAATGATCCTCGGTTTCGTTAGCGCAAAATAGGCCTTGATGGTCTCCAAGGAACAGTCCTCCGTAAATCCGGCACGTGGGTGAATGGCTTATTGGTCTGAAGTAGTGGTCGTCTGCTCGTGCTAGAAAGTTCCCAAGGACGTCTAGAACACATCCTGAAAACCTCGTGGCGAGAATCCAGATCATTCTCCGGAGAAAACTCGCCGGCCACTGGCCGATAGCAGGGAGCAACGGCGTCAACCATGCCAGATTACCGTCCGAAACCTGGTTTCTATAATCCCCCGCCGAGGATCGAAAAACCTTTACACTGATAAACGGTATATCTGTTTCCAGAAGCGAAGTGAGGTTTTCGCCGTGTCGCACGATAAGTTGTCCCCGGAACTGCAGGCTATGGTCCAGCGCCGCTACCCTTCGGACTGGAGTGACCTCGATACCCGCGCCGTGGATACTGTGCGCGTGCTAGCTGCCGACGCAGTCCAAAACTGCGGCTCCGGCCACCCGGGTACCGCTATGTCCCTGGCCCCGTTGGCCTACACGCTCTACCAACGCGTGCTAAACCACGATCCAGCAGACGTCCACTGGGCCGGGCGCGACCGCTTCGTCCTTTCCGTCGGACACTCGTCCCTGACGCAATACATTCAGCTCTTCCTCGGTGGCTTCGGCCTCGAGATGGAGGACCTCAAGTCCTTGCGCACCTGGGGTTCCAAGACGCCCGGCCACCCGGAGGTGCACCACACCGACGGCGTAGAAATCACTACCGGCCCGCTGGGCCAGGGCCTGGCCTCCGCGGTTGGTATGGCAATGGCCGCGCGCAAGGAGCGCGGATTGTTCGACGCCTCCGCCCCAGCTGGCGAGTCTCCCTTCGATCACTTCATCTACGTCATCGCCTCGGACGGTGACCTGCAGGAGGGCGTGACTGCTGAGGCTTCGTCCCTGGCGGGTACGCAGAAGCTGGGGAACCTCATCGTCTTCTGGGACGACAACCGCATCTCCATTGAGGACGACACCAACATTGCCTTCAATGAGGATGTGGCCAAGCGCTACGAGGCCTACGGCTGGCATGTGCAGACCGTCGAATCCGGCGAGGACGTTGAAGCCATCGAGGCAGCCGCCGCCGCTGCCCGCGCCGAGACCTCCCGGCCTTCCTTCATCCGTGTGAAGACGGTCATCGGTTACCCGGCACCGAACAAGATGAACACCGGTGGCGTCCACGGCGCCGCCCTCGGTGAGGATGAGGTCGCCGCCACCAAGGAAGTCCTCGGCTTCGATCCCACACAGTCCTTCCACATCGACGAGGAAGTCCTCGCTCACACCCGCGAGCTGACTGCCCGCGGTGCACAAAAGCACGCCGAATGGCAGGAGAAGTTCGACGCATGGGCTGCGGCCCACCCGGAGGAAAAGAAGCTCTTCGACCGCCTCCAGGCCCGGGAACTTCCGGCTGACTTCGCCGCTGACCTTCCCACCTGGGAGGCAGGCGAATCTCTGGCCACGCGCAAGGCCTCTGAGGCCGCCATCCAAGCGCTCGCAGCCTCCCTGCCGGAGATGTGGGGCGGCTCCGCCGACCTGGCGGGTTCCAACAACACTGTCATCAAGGGCGCGGATTCCTTCGGCCCGGAGTCCATCACCACGGGTGCCTGGACGGCCACGCCTTACGGCCGCAACCTGCACTTCGGTATTCGTGAGCACGCCATGTCCGCAATCATGAACGGCATCGCGCTGCACGGTAATACCCGCGTTTACGGCGGTACCTTCCTCATCTTCTCCGAGTACCAGTACCCGGCTGTGCGCCTCGGTGCGCTCATGTCTACTGATACCTACTACGTGTGGACCCACGACTCGATTGGTCTGGGTGAGGACGGCCCGACCCACCAGCCGGTAGAAACCCTCGCAGCACTGCGTGCCATCCCGAATCTCTCCGTCATCCGTCCGGCAGATGCCAACGAAACTGCCCAGGCATGGGCCGCGGCGATGGAATACAAGGCTGCACCGAAGGGCCTAGCACTCTCTCGTCAGAATCTTCCGGTTCTCGAGGGCACCAAGGAGAAGGCCGCCGAAGGCGTTCGCCGCGGCGCCTACGTCCTCGTTGAAGCGTCGAAGGAAACCCCGGACGTCATTCTCCTCGCCACCGGTTCCGAGGTTCAGCTCGCGGTAGAAGCCGCCAAGCAGCTCGAGACTGAAGGCACGGCAACGCGCGTTGTCTCCGCTCCGTGCCTGGAGTGGTTCGACGAGCAGGACGCCTCCTACCGCGAATCGGTCCTTCCCTCCTCAGTCCGCGCTCGCGTCTCCGTGGAGGCTGGCATCTCGATGCCGTGGCACAAGTACACCGGTACTTTCGGCCGCACTGTATCCCTGGAACACTTCGGTGCCTCCGCACCGGCGGCGGAGCTCTTTGAGAAGTTCGGCTTCACCGCCGACGCTGTTGCCGACGCCGCCCGGGAATCACTGAACGCTGCCAAGGAAAGCTAGTTTCCCGTTCCGAGTTCTCACCACGAAAGGATCTGCACAACACCATGACGCATATTGATGAATTGGCTCGCCTCGGGACGTCGACCTGGCTCGACGATCTTTCCCGCGAGCGCCTAGACTCCGGCAATCTTCGTGAGCTCTTGGACACCAAGTCCATCGTGGGCGTCACCACGAACCCAGCCATCTTTGCCGCGGCAATGTCCTCCGGCACCTCCTATGACGCCGACATCGCAGCGCTGAAGGAAAAGTCCGCTGCCGCAGATGAGGCGGTGTACTCGCTGGCAATCGACGATGTCCGCAACGCATGCGATATCTTCACTGAGATTTACGAGAAGTCGGGCGGGCGCGACGGCCGCGTCTCCATCGAGGTTGACCCACGCATCTCCGCCGATGCAGACGCAACCTTGAAGCAGGCGCGCGAATTGTGGGCCAAGGTTGACCGCCCCAACCTCATGATCAAGATTCCGGCTACGGAAGGCTCCCTACCAGCCATCACCGAGGCGCTTGCGGAAGGTATCTCCGTCAACGTCACCCTAATCTTCTCCGTAGAGCGTTATGCCCACGTCATCGCTGCGTACAAGGAGGGAATCAAGCGCGCTGCCGAGGCTGGCAAGGACGTCTCCACGATTCATTCCGTGGCATCCTTCTTCGTCTCCCGCCTGGATACCGAAGTGGACAAGCGCCTCGAGCTGATCGGCACTGAGGAGGCCCTCGCACTGCGTGGAAAGGCCGGGGTTGCCAACGCCCAGCGTGCCTATGCCCTGTTCCTCAAGGAATTCAAGGAGCCAGGCGCACACCTGCCGTCTGGTGCACACCCGCAGCGCCCCCTGTGGGCGTCGACGGGCGTCAAGAACCCCGACTACCCCGCCACGCTGTACGTCTCCGAGCTAGCTGGCCCAGATACCGTCAACACAATGCCGGAGAAAACCATCGATGCCGTTCTCGAACAGGGCAACCTGCACGGCGACGCTCTCAGTGGCTCTGCTGAGCAAGCAGAGAACGTGTGGTCACAACTGAAGGCAGTCGGCATCGACTTCGACGATGTTTTTGCTGTGTTGGAGAAGGAGGGCGTCGACAAGTTCGTCAACGCCTGGGAGGAATTGCTTGCCTCCATGACCGACCGCCTCTCCTAATCGAACGTGAATTCTTGACCGCCTACAATCGCCGCGCGCACCGCAAATGGCCATGCAACTATGGTCGGCGGGGCGCGTGTCGCTATGCTGGGCTGTTGGACTTACCTCACACAGACCGAAAGGACACTTAGTGAGCACTAGCAGCGCGTGGGTCAACCCGTTGCGCAACTCGAAGGATAAGCGCTTGCCACGCATCGCCGGCCCCTCTGGCATGGTGATTTTCGGCGTCACGGGTGACTTGGCGCGCAAGAAGCTCCTCCCCGCCATCTACGACTTGGCCAACCGCGGATTGCTTCCGGCAGGCTTCACTTTGGTCGGCTACGGCCGTCGCGACTGGGACAAGCAGGCATTCTGTGACTATGTCCGCGAGGCCGCCGAAGCAGGTGCGCGAACCACCTTCAACGAGCATGTGTGGGAGCACCTTGCCAAGGGAATCGAGTTTGTGCAGGGCAACTTCGATGACGCCGGCTTTGACAAGCTTTCTGCGCGGCTGGCGGAGCTCAATGACTCCCGCGGCACGGGTGGAAACTGGGCCTACTATCTTTCGGTACCGCCGGAGTTTTTCTCCGATATTTGCCACCAGCTTGAGCGCGTCGGTATGGCCGATAGCACGGATAATTCCTGGCGCCGCGTCATCATTGAAAAGCCATTCGGACACGATCAGGCTTCCGCGCGCGAGCTCAACGAGATTGTCAACGCCGTCTTCCCTGAGTCCTCGGTTTTCCGCATCGACCATTACCTGGGCAAGGAAACGGTCCAAAACATCATGGCCCTGCGCTTTGCCAACCAGATTTTCGAGCCAATGTGGAATGCGCATTACATCGATCACGTGCAGATCACGATGGCTGAGGACATCGGGCTGGGCGGGCGTGCCGGCTATTATGACGGCATCGGCGCCGCGCGCGACGTCATCCAAAACCACCTCCTCCAATTGCTTGCGCTCGTAGCAATGGAGGAGCCCTCCTCCTTCGACCCCGAGGCTCTTCAGGCGGAAAAGATTAAGGTGCTGCGAGCCACCAACGCCGTGCATCCGCTGAACAAGACCACTGCGCGTGGCCAATACTCCGCCGGCTGGCAAGGATCGCAATATGTCAAAGGCCTCCGGGAGGAAGAGGGTTTTGATCCGGAGTCCACGACGGAAACCTATGCAGCCTGCACTCTTGAGGTCAATTCCCGCCGTTGGGCGGGCGTTCCTTTCTACCTGCGCACTGGCAAACGTCTCGGCCGCCGCGTGACTGAAATTGCGCTCGTGTTTAAGACAGCTCCCCACCAGCCTTTTGATCAAGGCCAAGCTGAGGCCCTGGGCCAGAATGCCGTGGTGATCCGCGTACAGCCAGATGAGGGCGTCACCATGCGTTTTGGTTCCAAAGTACCCGGATCCACGATGGAGGTCCGCGATGTCAACATGGACTTCGCGTATGCCGAGGCCTTTACGGAGGAGTCTCCCGAGGCCTATGAGCGCCTGATTCTCGACGCCCTCCTTGACGAGTCTTCCCTCTTCCCCACCAATGAAGAGGTTGAGTTGTCTTGGTCCATCCTCGATCCCATCATTGAATACTGGTCCAACATTGGTCAGCCGGAGCAATACCGCGCCGGCACGTGGGGACCGGAGTCTGCCGATAAAATGCTGCGCCGCCGGGGACATTCCTGGCGTCGTCCGTAGGTCCCTAGGAGGAATGGCTTAATGATTATCCCCTTGCCCGATACGACTACGCGCAAGATCTCCAAGAAGCTCGTGGAGATGCAGGAGCATTACACGCTCACGACAGGCCGCGTCCTCACCCTCATCGTCATGACTGAGGAAGGCGATGACCTAGACAACCTTCTCGCCTCGGTTCGTGATGCCTCCCACGAGCACCCTTCTCGCGTCATCGTGATTGCCACGGGTTCCTTGGAGGAAGAGACGCGACTCGACGCCGAGCTGCGCGTGGGCGGCGAAGCGGGCGCTTCCGAAATCGTCGTGATGCACCTGCACGGCGCGCTAGCGGACCAAGCGGAGTCAGTGGTTACTCCCCTTCTTCTTCCCGATACCCCAATCGTGGCATGGTGGCCCACCGCGTGCCCACCGTCACCAGCCGCGGTGCCCATCGGCGCACTCGCCCAACGCCGCATTACGAACGTGGCTTTCGGCAGCGGCGTTGACCAGTATGACCTGCACGTGTTGTCTTCGGGCTACACGCCTGGTGATTCCGACATGTCGTGGGGCGCTATTACCCTGTGGCGTGGCATCGTAGCCTCGGCGCTTGACCGTCACCCCCATGAGCCGGTCACTTCCGTCGAAATTTCTGGTGCTGAGCACCACGCTGCAGTCGACTTCGCTGCTGGCTGGCTTCTCGACGCCCTCTCCGTCCCCGTCACCCGCACCGTCTCGGACTGCACGGCGGGTCCTTTCCCGATTTCCTCGGTAGTCTTCCGCCGCCCCACTGCAGATGTCAGCGTGACCATTGTCGATTCCGAGACGGTCAGGGTCAGCGTTCCCGGCTCCCCAGAGTCCCTCGTAAGTCTCACCGTTCGTTCCGAAGCGGAAGTACTCTCAGAGGAACTCCGCCACCTCGACGCAGATAAGACATACGCCCATTCTCTCCGCGCTTTAGCTCGAGTGGACTACAGTGTGTAGTCGTAGACTTTACTTTTTCACCTAGACCCCTAGACCCCCTAGACACAGCATTCACAAGGATCTTTCTGCACTATGGTCACGCTTCGCCGCGTTAGCGACATCGATGAGCTCATATCCTCCGCCGCACTCGCCTTTATTGAGACGGTTGCGGCGGTTCAAGCCCCGGGCGGAGGCCTTCACAAAGACGGAGTAGCCCGCGTAGTCCTCACCGGTGGCGGTGCAGGCATTGGTGTCTTGCGCGAATTGGCTCGCCTTGCTCACGCCGCCCAGCAGCAAGGAACCGACTTCCCTGCCCTCTCGGTGGACTGGACACGAGTCCATGTCTTCTTCGGCGACGAGCGCAACGTGCCGGTCAGTGATCCTGATTCCAACGAGGGCCAAGCCCGCGAAGCTCTTCTGAGCCAGGTCGGCGTTCCCGAGCGCCATATCCACGGCTATGACTTGGGCGCCGTGTCCATGGAACACGCCGCCCAGGCTTACGAAGGCGAGATTCGTGAATTCGCACCTGAGGGTTTTGATCTGCATCTCCTCGGCATGGGACACGAAGGCCATATCAATTCCCTCTTCCCGCATTCGGAGGCAGTCTACGAGGACTCGGACTATGCATTCGCAGTCCACGATTCCCCGAAGCCGCCTTCGGAGCGTGTCACGCTAACCTATCCCGCGATCAACCGCTCTCAGCGCATTTGGTTCCTTGTCTCCGGAGAAGAAAAAGCCGAGGCGGTATCACACCTTGTTGCTGGCGCTGCCGCAGAAGACTGGCCGGCCGCTGGCGCCCAGGGAGCGGAAGAGACCCTGCTTTTCGTGAGCGAAGACGCCGCGCAGAAGCTCTAACAACGCGTGCGCCCGGGCCGAGAAAACCTATAACGCCGCGTGTCCCCCTCGACGTGAGGAGGCACGCGGCGTTAATCGTGTCCGGAGCCGGAGGCTCGTCAGCGGCCTTTAGCTATAAGCCTGCAGCAGGTTCAGGGCTACGATGCAGGCGAGCCAGATGACCACCATGACCACGGTATAGCGGTCGAGGTTCTTTTCCACCACGGTGGAACCAGACAGGTTGGACTGTACGCCGCCGCCAAAGAGGCTGGACAGGCCGCCGCCCTTACCTTTGTGCAGCAGCACGAAGATAGACATCAAGATTGCGGCAATCACGAGGATGATTTCCAGTGCCAAGATCATGAAATAGTTCCTTGTTGTACGCGTTCAAACGGTTAGTGTGGCGCGTGAAGGTGTGCATCACTTTCACGCTGGAAAAGGGGCGCCAGCGAACGGGCGCAATAAACCTTGATGATACACCACGTGGCGGGCCAGAAACCATTCCGACCCGCCACGACAGAGTGGTGCAGATGCGATCAGCTGGAAGAACTAAGCGCCCTGTGCAGCGTTAGCCGCCAACTTGGCAAACTCCTCGCCCTTCAGGGATGCACCGCCGACGAGGCCGCCGTCTACATCAGGCTTGCCCACGATCTCTGCGATGGAGTCGACCTTGACGGAACCACCGTAGAGAATGCGGATGCCTTCGGCCACTTCATCGCCACCCAGCTCGCGAATGAGCTCACGGATAGCGGCGCACACTTCCTGTGCGTCATCAGCGGAGGCAACCTTGCCGGTGCCGATTGCCCACACGGGCTCGTATGCGATGACGGTCTTGGCAAGATCCTCTGCGGCAAGCCCCTGCAGGGAGTTGCGCGTCTGGGTGACCACGTAGTCGACGTGGGTGCCAGCCTCGCGCACGTTGAGGGGTTCGCCGACGCACACAATCGGGCTGATTCCGTTAGCCAGTGCCGCTGCAGCCTTTTCCGCAACGAGCTGGTCGGTCTCGCCATGGTACTGACGGCGCTCGGAGTGGCCTACGACTGCCCACGAGCAGCCCAAGGCGGACAGCATCTTGCCGGATACTTCACCGGTGTAGGCGCCAGACTCGTGCTTGGAAATATCCTGTGCGCCATAGGTGAACTGGAGGTCGTCGCCGTCGACAAGCGTTTGCACAGTGCGGATATCAGTGAACGGGACCATGAAGGCCACGTCGACCTTTTCGTAGTAGTCCTTCGGCAGGGAGAAGGCGAACTTCTGCAGGGAGCTGATGGCTTCCTTGTGGTCGAGGTTCATCTTCCAGTTACCAGCAATTAGCGGGGTACGTGCCATGATTAGCCTTTCTAGATCAGACTGTGTTGACGGTGTATATGACTAGGATTCCAGGACCTTAACGCCCGGCAGCTCCTTGCCCTCCAGGAACTCCAAGGAAGCGCCGCCGCCCGTGGAAATGTGGGAGAAGCCTTCTTCGTCGAGGCCGAGGAGGCGGACGGAGGCTGCGGAGTCGCCACCGCCAACGACGGTGAAGGAGCCGTTCTTCGCGGTGGCGTCGATGATGGACTGAGCGACACCTGCGGTGCCCTTGGAGAAGGCCTCCATCTCGAACACGCCCATCGGGCCGTTCCAGAAGACGGTCTTGGAGGAAGCGATGACCTCGTCGAACTTCTTTACAGACTCCGGTCCAATATCGAGGGACATCCAGCCCTCCGGAATTCCGTCGAGTGCAACGACCTTGTTCTCTGCGTCAGCGTTGAACTCGGTTGCAGCAACGAGGTCGACCGGCAGGACGATCTTGTCGCCGAAGCGCTCGAGCAGCTCCTTGCAGTTGTCGATCTGGTCTTCTTGCAGCAGGGAATTCTGAACGTTGTAGCCCTTTGCAGCCAGGAGCGTGTAGCACATGCCGCCGCCGATGATGACCTTGTCGGCCTTGCCAGCAAGGGCTTCGATCACACCGAGCTTGTCGGAAACCTTAGCGCCGCCGAGTACGACAACATACGGGTGCTCAGGCTTCTCAGCCACTGCTGCGAGGGTCTCCACTTCCTTCTGAACCAGCTTGCCGGCGTAGGCAGGCAGGCGCTTGGCGACGTCATACACCGAAGCCTGTGCGCGGTGGACGACGCCAAAGCCATCAGAAACGAAGGCGCCATTATCCGCAGCGAGTGCAACGAGCTCATCGGCAAAGGCCCCACGCTCGGCCTCGTCCTTGGAGGTTTCGCGAGGATCGAAGCGAACATTCTCGAGCAGCAGGACATCGCCATCATTGAGGCCGTTGGCGCGCTCATGGGCATCCTCACCGCTGACGTCGCCGGCCAGGGCAACGTACTGGCCCAGGGCCTCAGACAGTGCCTCAGCAACCGGTGCCAGGGAGTACTTCGGGTTGACCTCGCCCTTCGGGCGACCCAGATGCGCGGACAGGATGACCTTGGCTCCGCCTTCGATCAATGCCTTGATAGTCGGCAACGAGGCGGTGATACGGCCAGAGTCGGTGATGTTTCCCTCGTCATCGAGCGGAACGTTGAAGTCCGAACGAACAAGGATGTGACGGCCGGAAACGCCTTCTGCGAGCAAGTCGTCCACAGTCTTGAAAGCCATAGTGTTCTCCTTAAAGGTAGGTATTCAAGCTAAAGGTTAATGCTATTCAATTAGAAAGTGTGGTGAACGCCTAGCACGGCGGGTTCGGGGCGCCGTGTGCGTTCTGGATAGACGAATAACGGCCCAGCGCACGCCACGTAATCATGAGGCGTGGCGCATGGGCCGGTTTTCTAACCTGTGGTGCTACCGCAGGCAATCACAGCTTGGTTCACTGTGCTCATTCTAAGAATCGAGTCCTTAGAGCTTGGAGGCAACCAAGGAGGTGGTGCGGACGAGCTGGTTGGTGTAGCCCCACTCGTTGTCGTACCAGCCGAGTACCTTGACCAGGTTGCCGTTGGAGACCTTGGTCATGCCGGCATCGAAGATGCAGCCGTGCGGGTCGGTGATGATGTCAGTGGAGACAATCGGGTCCTCGGTGTAGCCCAGGGTCTCACCGAATTCGCCGGTAGCAGCTTCCTTGATGGCAGCGTTGATCTCCTCGGCGGTAACCTCGCGGGAAGCCTCGAAGGTCAGGTCGGTGGCGGAACCGGTGATGGTCGGAACGCGCATTGCGTAGCCGTCCAGCTTGCCCTCGAGCTCCGGCAGAACCAGAGCGACAGCCTTAGCAGCGCCGGTGGAGGTCGGAACCATGTTCACGGCGGCGGCGCGGGCGCGGCGCAGGTCGCGGTGCGGAGCATCCTGCAGGCGCTGGTCACCGGTGTAGGAGTGAACGGTGGTCATGAGGCCCTTCTCAATGCCGAACTTGTCGTTGAGGACCTTTGCCATCGGAGCCAGGCAGTTGGTGGTGCAGGAAGCAGCGGAGATGACGTTGTGCTTATCAGCATCGTACTTGTCGGAGTTGACGCCGTAGACGAAGGTGCCGTCAACGTTCTTGCCCGGTGCGGAGATGATGACCTTCTTGGCACCGGCCTCGATGTGAGCCTTGGCAGCCTCACCGTCGGTGAAGAAGCCGGTGGACTCGATGACGATGTCAACGTTGTGCTCAGACCACTTCAGGTTCTTCGGGTCACGCTCTGCGGAGACAGCGATGCGGTGACCGTTGACGGTGATGGACTCCTCGTCGTGCTCGATGGTGCCGTCGAAGCGGCCCAGCACGGAGTCGTACTTAAGCAGGTTGGCAAGAGTGCCGTTGTCAGTCAGGTCATTGACGGCTACGACCTCGAGGTCGGTGTTGCCCTGTGCAACTGCACGGAAGAAGTTACGGCCGATACGGCCAAATCCGTTGATACCTACGCGAATGGTCACTGTAATGTCTCCTCAAATAATCGAGTGAAGTTCTGTTGTGGGGCTTCCGAGACTCTGTCTTTAACGGCAGTGCGGTAAACCGCTTCCGCGGAACCGTTGCTCTGCCACTTCCGTGACGTGCTCGGTGGTTTTCCCAACACGGCCGATAGTACCGACCCATTGTGCTTCCCGCAGTGAGCATGTGAGCTCCTGTTGCAAGCTCTCACATGACGGCACAAAGAGGCGTACACTGTTAAGGCTTCTATCGGGGATGGTGGGGGACCAAAGTTCAGACACCTGCGGTAATGCCCGATTATGTGGGATTGTGTTGGGTGTCGGAATTGTAGGGTGGGATATCTCACTTAACCGGAAAAGAGCGGGTTAACCCAAAACAGTACGGGCACCCAAACCGTGAAAAATGCCCCAGACGAGCCTTTCAGTGCCCGAACGGGCACCCACGACTCTGTCTGGGGCAAGGATTGGAGACTACGACGTTTGGATTCTAGGACTCCTCAAAGAGATCCTCAGTCACCGCTTTCGTCGTATCCGGTACACCAAGTTCCTTGGCGCGTTTATCCGCCATGGACAATAGGCGGCGAATACGTCCAGCCACCGCGTCCTTGGTCATCGGCGGATCTGCCAAACGCCCGAGTTCTTCCAAGGAGGCTTCGCGGTGCTGCACACGTAGGCGGCCAGCATCAGCCAAGTGCTCCGGCACGTCATCACCCAAGATCACCATGGCACGCTCGACGCGGGCCGCAGCGGTTACTGCCGCTCGAGCGGAACGGCGCAAGTTGGCATCGTCAAAGTTGTCGAGGCGGCGGGAGGTGTCGTGAGCCTCTCGCTGGATGCGCTTCTTTTCCCACGTCAGGCGAGTCTCCTGAGCGCCCATGCGGGTCAGCAACGCGCCAATGGCGTCGCCATCGCGCACCACGACGCGGTCGGCGCCGCGTGTTTCCTTGGTTTTCGCCACCACGCCCAAACGGCGCGCGCAACCCACGAGGGCGAGAGCCGCCTCCTGGCACGGACACGTCACCTCGAGCGCTGAAGAGCGGCCCGGCTCTGTCAATGATCCTTGAGCCAAGAAGGCTCCACGCCACGCCGCTTCATTATCAGCAACAGAACCTGAAATGACCTGCGGCGGCAGGCCCACCACGGGGTGTCCGGAACGAGTTACCAAACCCAGCCGCCTCGTAAGCTCCTTGGCCCCGGAGGTGATTCGCACTTGCACCCTGCTCTTCTTAGAGGATGCAGCGGGACCCGCCACATGGGTGCTCGCCACGATTGAGTACAGCTCATCGAGCGCAGTGACCAAACGATTGGCCACGCTCTGGGATTCCAATTCGACCTCGTACCTCACTCGATCCCCGGTGATGTGGAGGTCACCGGCAAACCTGAGAATTGCGGCAACCTCCGCCGCACGAGCGGACTGGCGCGGTACGGACACCGCCGTAAGCTCTTCCTTGACCTGCTCGGTCAACGACGCAGACACCTCGTGCCTCCCCTTTCGACTCTTGACACAGTGCACCGCGAACGTCGGCAGTAGCGCAGTACGACGCAACCTGACCTCACTCTGGAAGGCACGCAACGCGTCGCGCCGCGCTTGTGCGCTATGACGTAGCAGTGAACAATGAATGCCCCATAGTCTATCGTGCGCCTAGCCCCGATGAGTGCCCGGGGCACCCGCCGTCGCCCCACGTTCGGCAGCGTACTCGGAATACAGTTCGGTGAGAACTTGCGCTAGCTTGTCTGGACAGTGTTTGTTCAGCGAGTTCCCGTCAGCGTCCGTCTGACAGACATCCCGAAATACTGCGCTGGCGCCGAGCACACTAGCAGCGCGCTGCACAAAGACTCGCTCCGATTCATTGGGGAGACCGGTGCCGTCGACGATGACTTTGTCGACCCGCAGGTTTGGCGCATGCTGCGCTAGCACGTGCAGGTGGCGCTCCGCAGAAAACCCCTGGGTCTCCCCTGGTTCGGCGGAAAGATTGAGCACCACCACGCGAAGGGCATCCGACGACGTTATAGCGTTGACGATGTCTGGAACGAGAACGTGCGGGAGCACGGAGCTAAACCACGAGCCGGGGCCCAAGGTGATCAAATCCGCGTCGTGCAGCGCAGCGATCGTTTCCGGGTTAGCTTCCGGCTTCTCCGGGATGATGCGCACGCGGCGCACCTGCCCCACAGTTGAGGCAACGGCCACCTGGCCGCGCACGGAGCGCATGATACGGGGGTCGTCGTCAAGCCCGGAAACATCCGCCTCAATCTCGAGCGGTAGATTTACGGCCGGCAGCACCCGTCCGGCCGACTCCGTCAAACGCGCAACGGCATCGAGCGCCGCCTGGAAGTCCCCCAACACCTCGTTGAGTCCGGCGATAAGGAGATTGCCCACAGCGTGCCCAGCCATGGCACCAGTGCTCTGGAATCGATGCTGCAAAGTAGAAGCCCACAGCTGTCCTTCTTCCGAATCGCTCGACAGAGCTGCAAGGGCCATGCGCAAATCACCAGGCGGGATTATGTCCATCTCACGGCGCAACCGGCCGGAGGAACCGCCATCATCGGCCACGGTAACAATGGCGGAGATTGTCTCCGCGCCCGTACGGCGTGCGGCCAGCAGAGTTTGATACAGCCCATGGCCGCCGCCCAGGCTAGCCATGTGGATAGGGAGAGTCGTCACGGGAACACTAGCTTTCAACTATTCAGGTAGGGAATGAATACGTATTTTATCGCACCTAATCGCGAGAAATATCTCGGTGCAACGTGCTCACATCGAGGTCACCGCGGTCCCTGAGGCGGCGGGCAATTTCTTCCGTAACTGCCACGGAGCGATGGTGCCCACCGGTACAACCGATGCCCACGGTGATGAAGTTCTTCCCCTCATGGCGGTAGCCGGTGAGCATCGAGTCAAACATGGTGATGAAACGCTCGATAAAGGGCCCAGCAGCCTCTTGGGACAAGACATAATCCGCAACCGGCTCGTCGGTGCCACGGTAACCCCGCAGCTCAGGTACCCAATAGGGATTGGGAAGAAAGCGAACATCGACGACAAGGTCCGCGTCACGCGGGGAGCCATGCTTGAAGCCGAAGGACTCAAGCGTGACGTGTTGCTTCTCATGACCCATTTCGCCGAAGGATGCTTCTATCGCACGACGCAGATCGTGGACGGACAGGTTGGTCGTATCGATGATGATGTCCGCTCGCTCGCGGATAGATTGCACCGCTGCGCGCTCTCGTTGGATGCCCGCTTTGAGTGTCTCTCCCTCCTGCATCGGGTGGGTGCGTCGCACCGAATCAAAGCGACGGATGAGCACATCATCGCGCGCATCGAGGAAAAGCAGGGTGGGCTTCATGTCCAGCTTTTCGAGTTCCTCCAAGGTCTCCGCTAAAGAACCCGGAAACATTCTGGAGCGCACATCGGTCACCGCGGCAATCTTTGTCACCGGAGAATCGGGGCGCGCGCACAGCTTCAGCAGGTCGACGATAGACTTCGGCGGAATGTTGTGGGCTACGTAATAGCCCTTATCCTCCAGCACTTTTGCCGCCGACGTCAGGCCACCGCCTGACATGCCCGTGATCAAAATGGGTGGGGAGTCTAACAGCGTCATGACTTCCATTCTTACCATCTGATCACGAGGCAAGGAGGGAATCCTGCTTAGGAATCCTGGAGATGATCAAATACCGTCTGCGCCAGCTTCGGGCCAAACCCCTTCACCGCAGCAATCTCCTCCACGCTGGCCTCTTTGAGCTTCTTCACTGAGCCGAAGTGCTTCACCAGATCGGTGCGCCGCTGCGGCCCCAATCCCGGTACCGCATCGAGTACGGACGAGCGCATCCGCTTCGACCGCTGCTGTCGGTGATACGTAATAGCTACGCGGTGCGCCTCATCGCGGAGGTGCTGTAGAAGAAATAGCGCCTGCGAATTACGTGGCAGGATCACCGGCTCATCATCGCCTGGGACCCACACTTCTTCCAGGCGCTTAGCCAGGCCGATGAGTGTCACATCGACGATGCCAAGCTCGTCGAACACCGCCTGCGCCGCCGCCACCTGCGGTGCGCCACCGTCGACGATGAACAGTTGCGGCGGATAGGAGCTGCGTTTGGTCTGGCTCGCGGCCTCCTCGCGGACCATTTCTTCAGCGAAGGTGGTGTTCTCCAGCTCCTCGTCCGGAACCGCTCGTTTGTCCTCGTGGTGGTGCTTGAAGCGGCGCCGAGTCACCTCAGCGATAGACCCCACGTCGTTGGAGCGGCCATCGCCCGCCGCCTCCTTGATGCGGTAGCGGCGGTAATCGGACTTGCGCGGTAGCCCATCCTCGAAAACCACCAGGGAGGCCACGACATCGGTGCCCTGAATGTGCGAGATATCCGTGCACTCGATGCGCAGCGGCGCGGAATCCATGTCTAACGCTTCCTGCAGCTCCTGCAGGGCTGCGGATCGGGCAGTAAGGTCTCCGACTCGCTTGAGTTTGTGCTGCCGCAGCTGCTCCTTCGCATTGCGCTCGACGGTCTCCATCAAGGCACGCTTGTCACCGCGTTGCGGAACCCGCAAGTCAATCTGCGCGCCCCGCAGGTCCTCCAGAACTATCTTCACCTCATCGGCTTCGTCCGGCAGCGTTTGGACCAAGATCTCACGAGGGATGGCGTTTCCCCGATGAACCGCGGTATGGGATTCCTGGTCTACTCCCCTGCGCTCCAGCTTGGCGTCTTCCGCGGCCTCCTGGCGCTGGCGCTCCACGGCATCCGAATAGAACTGGATTAAGAAATTCTGGATGAGCGCCGGAAGCCCCGGATCAGGCTGTCCTTCCTCGATTGGCTCCGTGATGGCTTGGTCACCGGAGCGTTCCACCACCCAGCCTCGCTGGCCGCGGATGCGCCCCGCGCGCACGTGAAAGATCTGAACTGCTGCCTCCAACTCGTCGGAGCTAAACGCGATGAGGTCGGCGTCGGTGCCGTCGGAAAGCACCACAGCCTGTTGCTCCATGAGCTTGTCAATCGCGCCGAGATCGTCGCGCAGGCGGGCAGCCAGCTCGAACTCGAGGTTCTCTGAGGCTTCCTCCATTCGCTGGGTTAGTCGCTTGCGCACAGGACCAGTATTGCCGTTCATGAAGCTCAGCAGCTGGTTCACCGTCTCACGGTGTTCCTCGGCGCTCACCCTGCCAATGCAGGGGGCATCGCATTTTCCGATATACCCCAACAAACAAGGCCGCCCCAAGCGCTCATGGCGGTTGAATACCCCTTTGGCACACGTGCGCATAGGGAAAATTCGCGTCAGCAGGTCAAGCGATTCACGCACTGCCCAGGCGTGGGAATAGGGGCCAAAGTAGCGCACACCTTTACGGCGTGGGCCGCGGTAGAAAAACGCTCGCGGGATGGTCTCCCCCACAGATACCGCAAGCATCGGATACGTTTTGTCATCGCGGTACATGACGTTGAAGCGTGGATCGAAGCGCTTAATCCACGTGTACTCCAGCTGCAGCGCTTCCACCTCGCTGGCCACCACGGTCCATTCCACCGATGCGGCGGTGAGGACCATCTGGCGGGTCCGCGGGTGCAATTGCGTGATGTCTTGAAAATAGTTCGATAGGCGCGCCCGCAAATTCTTTGCCTTGCCCACATAGATGACGCGGCGATTGTCATCGCGGAACTTATAAACGCCCGGATCCGTGGGGATGCTTCCGGGCGCAGGGCGGTACTCAGAGGGATCAGCCACTAGTCATCCTGCGGCATGTAGCGTGCTTCCAAGTCACGGAAAGAGCGGACCTTGGTGACAATGTCCTGCCTATCGCCCGATTGCAGGGCCCACACCGGAACATATTCAAAGTCAGGAAGTTCGATGCGTGCCATGCGCGAGCCTTCGGGAAAGGACAGGCCATAGATGACCTGCCACGGGTAGAAGCGGGTTCCCACAATGTTGCGGATCTCTACGCCATCGGAGTTCGCGCGCAGCCGCGGACGCGTCAGTGCCAACCAAGACAGGATGGAGATAATCACGCCGACGCCGGGGAAGGCAAACTTATCAATCGTCGTCACAGTCGCGCCGGTAAAGGACAAGCCAACCGTGAAGCCCATAAACAGGTGCGCTGCCATCACAAGGATGATCCAGATGATTGCCACCTTGCGCAGATAGGGCGAGGTGGCCTCATACTCCCAGGGCTTGGATGAAGTCTGGGCGAAGGGATCGGCGCTGGTATAAGCCCGCACCTGCTCATCGCTCACGCTCGAGGAACCCCCAGACGCAGCGGGCGCGCCCGGCTGCGAGGATTGGGAGGCCTTGCCAGCGCGGGCTGACCGCGCGCGCTCTTCGTGCGCCGAAGGCACCTGTGGATCCGTCATCGAGTTTCCATCTCCTCATCACTCCGCTAAGACAGGCCACGGGCCTGCGCGATATGCAGATCGCCGTGGTTGCGCTTGGCAGCCTACTTTAGGGTCGACTCGTTCAGTGTACGCAACGTATGCACGGTTTCTAAAGCTGCATGCATAGCCTCCGCGCCTTTATCTTCTGAAGAGTTCTCAAATCCGGCGCGATCGACGGCTTGCTCATAGTCGTTCACCGTCAGGACACCATTTCCCACGGGCGTCGACTCATCGAGAGCAATACGCGTCAGCCCCTGCGTGACCGAGTCACACACGTAGTCAAAGTGCGGAGTGCCGCCCCGGACGACACAGCCCAGCGCCACCACGGCATCGTGGGTGCGCGCCGCGGCCTGGACCACGACGGGCAGCTCGAGGGCGCCGACGACGCGCAATGGAGTGACCTCAGCACCAGCGGCTTCGGCGGTCTCAAGCGCGCGGCGGTGCAGCTGATCGCAGATCTCGGCGTTCCACGTGGCGGTAACTACGGCGACGCGGAGTCCTTCTCCCGAGACATTGTTCGGGGTTGGCAGGCCTTCCTTGCTCACGGTGTGCTCCTTTGTTTTGTTCCAGTGTTTGGTCTTAATGCTCTAGGAGTGTTTGAGATCCCATTCGGCCACCTGTGGCAGGTCATGGCCCATCCTGTCGCGCTTCGTGCGCAGATAGCTAATGTTTTCCGCCGTGGCGGGTGTAGCCAGGCCGGTGCGGGCGGTGGCGTCAATGCCGAAGCCCTGTAGCCCTTCACCCTTGTGTGGGTTGTTGGTCAAGAGGTTGACGGATTTCACGCCCACATCGCGCAGGATTTGTCCGGCAACGGAGTACTCGCGGGCGTCTTCAGGCAGCCCCTGTTCCACGTTGGCGTCGACGGTGTCCATCCCGTCATCTTGCAAGCGATAGGCCTTGAGCTTGTTTACCAAGCCAATGCCACGCCCTTCCTGTCCGCGCAGGTAGATGACAATGCCACGCCCGGCCGCCTGGACCGCGCGGAGGGATTCCTGCAGCTGCGGGCCGCAGTCACAGCGCTCAGATGCGAAGACATCACCGGTCAGGCACTCAGAGTGCACGCGGACAGGTACGTCTTCCGCACCGGAATAGCTCTCCACGTCACCGACGAAAAGGGCAATGTGCTCGCGCTTGTCGACGCCATTCACATACCCAACTGCGCGAAACTCGCCGTACTCGGTGGGCAGGCGGGTTTCTACCTCGCGGTGAACCTGTTGCTCATTGTGGCGGCGCCACTTGATGAGCTGCTCGATGGAGATCATCGTGAGCCCGTGGACGTCGGCGAAGCGGCGCAGCTCCGGCGAGCGAGCCATATCCGTGGGGTCTTCTTCGGAAACGATCTCACAGAGCACGCCGGCCGGGCGGAGCCCCGCCAACCGTGCCAGATCGATCGCAGCTTCCGTGTGGCCATCACGCTCGAGCACACCATTCGGGCGGGCAGCCAGCGGGACGACATGGCCCGGGCGCGTAAACTGCGACGGCTCGGAGGAGGGATCAGCCAGCTTGCGGATGGTCTCACAGCGCGAGGTAGCGGAGATGCCAGTGGAGCCATTAGCAAGGTCCACGGTGACGGTGTAGGCGGTCTGGCGCACGTCTTGATTGACCGCCATCATCGGTGGCAAGTTCAGGCGCTTGCAGTCCTCTGGGAGCAAAGGTGCACAAATATATCCGGAGCTATAACGCACCATGAAAGCCACGAGTTCCGGGGTGGCGAGCTCGGCGGCGAAGATGAGATCACCTTCGTTTTCCCGATCTTCATTGTCCACGACGACGACGGCCTTGCCGGCCGCGATGTCGGCGATGGCTTGCTCGACGCTATCTAAACTAAATGCTGAATCTGCAGCGCTCATAAGGACTAACTCTATCCCTCTGTGCCCGCGGCGTGGGCGTTAGGGTGAACCATTTTCTCTACATACTTTGCAACCACGTCTACCTCGAGGTTTACGCGGGCGCCGGGCGCCATTGCACCAAACACGGTATCGCGCAATGTGGTGGGAATGAGAGAGACCTCAAAAAAGCCATCCGCGCCAGGTTTATCTTCATCCGCCGATACCGCGGACACCGTCAGGGACGTTCCTTGGACGGCGATGGATCCCTTCTCCACGACGTATCGGGCGAGCTCCCGCGGCAGGCTAAAACGCAACACCTCCCAGTGCTCCGAGGGGGTGCGGGAAAGCAGCGTGCCGGTGCCGTCGACATGGCCCTGCACGATGTGGCCGCCCAAACGAGTCGTTGGGAGCACCGCCCGCTCGAGGTTAACCGCCGAACCCACTTCGAGTTCTCCCAATGAACTACGGTTCAAGGATTCCTTCATAACGTCTGCGATAAAGGTTCCTTCTCCCAGCTCGGCTACGGTCAGGCAGACGCCGTTGACAGCGATGGAATCACCCAACTGCGCATCACTCAGCACGGTAGATGCCGCGATGCCCAAACGGACTGCATCGCCCTGCGGTTCCACGCTATCGACGTGCCCGATTTCTTCTACGAGTCCGGTAAACATAGTCCGTACTCCCCTTTCCTACTTCTCATTCTTCCGGTATTCCACGAGCAGGTCGGCGCCAAGCTCGGTAACCGCCGCGCGCTGCCACCTCGGAGCCAGCGCCAAGTTCGAGGCTATAGCCCGAGTGAGAACTCCCCTGCCCTGGCCAAGGATGACGTTGCCGATGTATGCCTGAATGCAATCCACGCTGCCCAATTCCATAAAGCTCGTCGCGAGTCCCGCACCGCCTTCGACGAGAATGTCGCGCGCGCCGCTGGCGTACAGCTCGGCTAGCGCCTCCTGCGGGGTGGAATAGTGCTCGAAACCTAGCTTTGCCAGATTACTGCTTCCGCCTCGGTCCACGTCCCGGGAGCCGATGACGACGCGCCGCGGCTGCGTTTCACGCAAGGAGCCGTCCCGGTAACGTGCCGTCAACGACGGGTTATCAGCCAGCGCGGTGCCCGTGCCGATGAGGATGGCATCCCTTTTTGACCGGTCGCGGTGCACATGCTCGCGAGCCTGCTCCCCGGTAATCCATTGGCTGCTGCCATCCACTGTGGCGGTAAACCCGTCGAGGCTTTGGGCAAACTTAAGCGTCACGTGCGGCCGGCCCAAGCGCACCGCACCCAACCACCCGGCGAGTGCATCGCTCACGCCGTCCGGCGCCTCAATCTGCCCCACGGCAATGCCGGCGCCGCGCAATGTGGCCGCGCCGCCGCCGGCCTCCGGGGTGGGGTCTGGGTGAAGGAAGTAAACGGCGGCCACAGAGGCATCGATAAGCGCCTGCGCACAGGGCCCAGTACGTCCGGTGTGGTTACAGGGTTCCAAGGTCACGACCGCCGTGCCGCCCCGCGCCTTGTCGCCCGCTTCGCGTAACGCCATGACTTCGGCATGCGGACCGCCCGGGGGCTGGGTTGCGCCGACACCGGCGACGCGGCCGGCGGCATCAAGTATGACTGCTCCTACAGGCGGGTTTGGGCTCGTCGTGCCGCGCACCTTATCGCCGGCCTCCATGGCCACACGCAGCGCCCGCGTGAGAACCGCTGAGTTTAGGTGTGGGATCACAGCGTGGCCAAGCTACGCAGCTCGTCGACGGCCGCTGCCTTGTCTGCTTGTTTGTAAATGGCGGAACCTGCGACGAAAGCATCGCAGCCCGCCTCGGCGGCGGAGCGAATCGTTTCAGCGGAAATGCCACCGTCAATCTCGATGAGGACGTCCAGACCACGCTCGTCGATGGCCGCGCGCAAGGCGCGCACCTTGTCCAGCTGATCCGGCATAAAGCTCTGACCACCAAAGCCCGGCTCAACTGACATAACGAGCACTTCGTCGAAGTGCTCGAGGGCGTCCAGCCAAGGGTCGATCGGCGTGCCCGGCTTAATGGAAAAGCCCGCGCGCACACCTAAATCCCGGATTGTACGCGCCAGGGCGATGGCCGCGTCCTTGTCGGCGACGGCCTCGACGTGGAAGATGATGCAATCGGCGCCGGCCTTGGCGTAGGTTTCTACCCACTTCTCGGGTTCCTCGATCATGAGGTGAACGTCCAGCGTTTGCGGTGTAATCCCGTCCACCGTCGCAGTGATATCCGGGCCAAAGGACAGGTTCGGGACGAAGTGTCCATCCATGATGTCGACGTGGATCCAATCTGCGTTGGCCACGGCGCGGACCTCTTCGCCCAAGCGGGTGAAGTCGGCGGCCAAGATGGACGGGGAAATAATGGGACCAGACGAGAGTGCAGACATGACCTTCAGCCTAGTCCCTCTCGCAGCCTCAGTCCGCCACTCGGCGCAAGACCGCGAAAGACATCGCATCGGTGCCATGGCGGTGCGGCCACATCTGCGCGGACAGCTCGGCGCCAAGGTCCCCCATCTCCGGCAGCTCGTCGCGCGTATCTAGTTCTTCGATCTGAATCGCTGATCCCTCTGCGTGCCGCTGCACGGCGGCATCCACGATGCCCCTGGTCTCACGCAGATCCGGCGAGCAAGTCGAGTACACCACGACGCCACCTGGGCGCACCAGCTCCAACGCGGACTCGAGCAGCTCGGTTTGCAGCTGGTTCAGCTCCGCAATATCTGATTCGGCCTTGCGCCAGCGAGCTTCCGGGCGCCGGCGGAGCGCGCCTAGGCCGGAGCAGGGGGCGTCGACCAGCACGCGGTCAAAGCCTGGTTTCAGTCCTGGTGCTCGGCCGTCCGCTTGGTGCACGCGCACAGGCAGGTCCCCCACCGTCTTTTCCACCAAGGTGGCGCGATGCGGGGAGACTTCGACGGCATCAACTGTCGCGCCCTCAATTCGGGCGATCGCCCCCATGAGGGCGGCCTTGCCACCAGGTCCGGCGCACAGATCCAGCCAGCGTCCGGTGTCTTCACCACTGAGCTCGGCTTCCGTTACCGCGCGGGCAATGAGCTGCGAACCTTCGTCTTGGACTGCCGCCAGCCGTTGGCGAACCGGCTCTAGCGAACCAGGATCCCCGTGCTCAAGGTAGACCGCATAGGGAGAATAGCGGCCTTCCTCGCAACCGGTGATCAGGGCGAGTTCTTCGGCGGAGATCTCACCGGGGCGCGCTACCAAGTGCACAACGGGGCGTTGGGAGTCCGCCTCGAGTGCGAGCTCCAGCTCACGCGACTGGTCGGCGCTGAGCGCACCAGTGCCATCGGGTTCCAACACACCCAAGGCACGGCCGAAGGAGCGGGCAATCCACTCCGGATGGGCATGGCGGAAGGCCAAAGCAGCCACCTGACCTTGGGGAGCAAGCTGATCCAACCACGCTTGCGCCGGCGTACGGGTGATGGTGCGCATGATGCCGTTGGCAAAACCTTTAGCCTTGTCCTGACCAGCTGCCTCCACGAGGCGCACGGTAGTATCGACCGCCGCGTGTGCCTCAACGCGGGTATAGAGCACCTGGTAGGTTCCCATTCGCAGGGCGGTGAGCACGTCGGGGGCGATAGCGTCGAGGCCACGAGAGGCGCACTCGGCGATGACGGCATCGAGCACGCCCTCGGTCCGCAGCGTGCCGTAGGTTAACTCGGTGGCGAAGGCAGCATCGCGGCCACTGAGGTTATTGGCGCTTACGGCTTTCGGCAGCGTGAGGTTGGCAAAGGCATCGTCTGCGTCCACGCGTTGCAATACTTCGAAAGCCACCGCGCGTGGACGATCCACCCCGCAGCGCTGCGCGGCAGAAACCACCGAGGTCGACGGCGCTGGGCGACGTGTATCGTGACGCTGACCGCCGCGACGCTCCCTGTTGCCTTTGGCAGTGCGTTTCGCACCGCCGCGTTGCTGCTTTCCACGCGGCGCGCGGTCTGCAGGATCGCCTGACTTGCTGCGGGATCTAAAACCTCCGCTCATGAGAACTTCACCTCATCCTCGCCGCCTTCTACTGACTGCGAAGCCTGGTGTGCAAGCCCGCGGCCCCAGTCGGCGGCATTCATCATCTTCTTTCCTGGCGGTTGAATCTTTCCCAAACGAACCGGGGAGCTGCCGGTACCGACCACCACTTCCTTCTTGGCCACGTGGACTTCACCCGGCTGCAATGCGGAAAGCGCGGAGTGTTCAGTAAGGTCCTTAAGTTCTGTGGGTGGCACAAGGTTTACTGGACCGACTTTTAAGCGAGACTGCCCCAACATGGTCCAAGCACCCGGCCCCGGGGTGTGCGCGCGAATGTGGCGATCAACGGCCTCGGCGGGCGCAGTCCAGTCGATGCGGGCATCGTCGGTAGAGATCTTGTGCGCATAAGAGGCTTCACCTACCTGCGGCTGCGGCGCGATGCTGCCGTCTTCCAACCCATCCATGGTCCGCACGAGGAGGTCGCCACCGGCATAGGCCAGCCGCGTCAATAGGTCATCCGCGGTATCGGTGTCTTGGATGTCCTCGTCGATCGTGGCGAGGATGTCCCCAGTGTCCAGGCCTTGGTCGATGCGGAAGGTCGTAGCACCCGTGCGAGTATCCCCAGCCGCAATGGCTGCTTGCACCGGTGCCGCGCCTCGCCACGCCGGGAGCAGGGAGAAGTGAAGGTTCACCCAACCGTGCGTCGGAAGGCTCAGCAAGTCCTCGGTGATCAGGTTTCCGTAGGCAACCACGGGGATAGCCTCGGGAGCAATGTCTGCTAGTCGTGCACGCAGGGCATCACCGTCCTCGGTGCCTGGCTTAAGTGTGGTCGGCGTGAGCACCTCGATACCGTGCTTTTCCGCCAGTGCCTTCACCGGACTTGGATGAACGGTGCGGCCACGGCCCCGGCGGGCATCAGGCCGAGTAATGACGGCGGCCACCTCATGGGGTGAGTCAATGAGCTTCTCCAAAGCCACAACTGCGGGCTCCGGGGTTCCGGCAAAAACAATACGCACTGCTAGAGCATGCCTTTCTCGTGTGAGAGTTTCTAAATCTAATGTTCAAAAATGAATCTGCTGTACTGCTGATTAAGCAGGGCTACGGCTATGCGTTGAACCACTCCGATTGGCGGATGGTTTTCATAGAGTCCTTCCGAAGCTCATCGCTCAGACGCTGCAAGAACAAGATCCCATCCAAGTGGTCCGTCTCGTGTTGGATACAACGCGCCATCAGCCCAGAGGCAAGCATGGAAATCGGGCGGCCGTGTGGGTCGAATCCGCGCAGAAGTACGGTAGAAAAGCGTTCAGTGGGCTGAGAAATGCCGGGGATGGACAAGCAACCTTCGGTCCCCAACTGCATGTCCTGGCCCACCGCTTCCCATACCGGGTTAATGACGGCACCGCGCAAACCATGCTGATAATGCGAGCAATCGAAGACAAAGATGCGCTTGGTCACACCGATCTGGTTGGCCGCTAAACCTACTCCCCCTGCGGCTTCCATTGTCTCCAGCATGTCCTGAGCCAAGCGTTCCAATGATGGCCCGAACTCGGTGATTTCCTCAGCTCTGGTGGTGAGGACCGGGTCGCCGTAGAGACGAACCTCTCGCACGGTCATAGTGGTACTCCTCGTGGTTGACGGTGTGGCACGTCGTGCGGGGGTTGTCGGCCTTGGCATTCCTTGCCTGCCCAGGGCCCTCCGCGCTCCTGCACCGAGAATAGTTCACCTTCCGCGGGAGGCGCTCGACAGGGGTGGAAAGGAGCGCAGCGTTAACCGATGTTTATCGGATCCACGGCGATACGCAGAGGCAAAACATCCTTGCGAGCGCTGCGCAAGGAATTGGCTGTGCGCAAGGCCTGGCCCAGCAGGGACCTCGGGCCCAGCGGGGTTCGAATTAGCAGACGCTGTGGTTCGCCGCCGCGCTCATGATCGTATTCACCCGGCAAGCTCACGCCAGGCGGCAACGGTACGGGCCCGAGAAGCTCCGCATGCTCCGGCAGTTCCGCTAGCTCCAGGAAGGCATCGAGGGAGGCGTCCGCCCCGTCGATCGCCGCCATATGCACCGCGGGCGGAAAGCGAACCTCGCGGCGCGCCTGCAACTCGGCCGCCGCGGCGCCCACCATGTCCCACCGGCTAAAGAAATCCACAAGCGGCAGCTGTTCATCAGCGGCGACGATAACGACACCACCCTCCTTGGCTGGCGCAACGAGGGTGGCCGCCGCGGCCCATGTGGCCAATGTGTCCTCCGTGGCGCGCAGATCCTGGCGGCCGAGCAACGCCCCGGTTTCCACAAGGAGCGCAGCCCCGTACATCCCGCCTTTCGCTACGCGCGGCTCCGCGCCGGGTGTCGCGATGACGAGCGCGGGCGCGTCTGGGATTTCATCTACGACCGTGGACCCACCGGATTGAATCACGCGTGTATTGGGAAAGGCCCGGCCCATCTCTTCCGCAGTGCGCTCGGAGCCCAACACGATGGCGCGCAACCGCGGTGAGCCGCACTCCGGACAGCGGTAATGCGCGTCAACGCGCCCGCACCACCGGCACGTGGGCAGCGCCGCAGAATCGGTCGACTCGTGCTTCGAACCGCGAGCGGAAGGCAGGCCTAAGGGACCGTTGCAATGACGACACCGCGCAGGAGATGCGCACTGCCCGCAGGCGAGGATTGGGGCATAGCCCTTGCGCGGGACTTGAACAAGGACGGGCTCGCCCCGGTCGAGGGCTGCGCGCGTGGCTTGGAAGGCGGGGCCGCTTACCGACGTCGTGCCTCCCCGCATATGGCGGGCCACGTTGACGCCATACGCACCCACCGCAACGATTTCGGGGCGCCTATCTTCCAGTGTGTTCGCGGCGGGTAGAAGATCGTGGGCCCACCCCGATTCAACGAGTAGTTGGGCCTCCGCGGTGCGGGCGTGGCCGGCGAGGATAAGGCTGCAACCTTCCTGCGCGGAGCGTGTGCTCAGCACTTCCCTGGAGTGAACATAGGGCTTGAGGTTGTCAACCAAGCTATCGTCGCCATCGTTGAGCAAGACGGCCAATTGGAGGCCCTTGACCGGGGCGAAGGCGGCGGAGCGCGTCCCGATGACGATTCGGGCTTGACCCGTCAACGCCGATAGATAGCGGCGATAGCGTGCCTGGGGGCCGGTGCTGTGCGCGAGCACCGTGATTTGTTTGGCAGAGACGTGGCGGCGAAAGGCCTCCTCGAGCTGATCCAGGTCCTTCTGGTCCGGTACGACCATGAGCACGCCGCCGCCTTGGAGCGCCACACTGGTGCCCAGCGCTGCCAGCGCGCTTGCCCAGTCCTCCCCCGGCGCTATCTGCCATGCTGCTCGCGCAATATGGCCCGACAGCACAGAGTCCACGAAGGACTCGCCATGCTGGTACCCGGACCAGGCAGAGAGATCTGGGTGCTCCGCTGTACCTAATTCTTCCCATGGTGTATCGACATCCGCTTCCTCAGCCTTGGCATGACGCGCCGGGATGGCGGCGCGGATGATATCGGAGCGCACGCCGCCATAACGGGCTGCAAGGGATTCGATGAGCGCCGACATTTCCGGCGAGTACACCGCAAAGGGGGAAATCACGCGATCGATATAGCGAAGCGATCCAGCGAAGTCGGAATCGCTGGCGCGGGAGAGCAGGATGGCGTCGACCAGCCGGCCATTGAAGCGAATGCGCACGCGTACGCCTGGCTGGGCGGCCTGCGAATCCGATTCATCGATGAGGTAGTCGAATTCGCGGTCCAGGTGCGCTACCCCCAACAAAGGCAACACCCGCGCGACCGGTTGCTGGGCGGCGGGTGTCTTCTTGGGCATAGCGCCCGATTCTACAGGCCGGCGGCGCGGCGCAAGTCGACAGCCCGCGAGGTGTCCTCCCACGGAAGGTCAACATCGGTGCGGCCAAAGTGACCGTAGGCCGCGGTTTGACGGTAGATCGGGCGCTGCAGGTTGAGCTCGCGGATAATGGCGGCGGGGCGCAGATCAAAAACCTTGTCCACCGCAGCCTGAATGTCGGCATCGCTCAAACCGGCTTGAGCAGTACCGAAGGTCTCGACATAGAGACCAACCGGCTTCGCGCGACCAATAGCGTATGCAACCTGCACTTCGGCGCGGTCGGCCAGACCGGCGGACACGATGTTCTTAGCTACCCAACGCATAGCGTAGGCGGCTGAGCGGTCCACCTTGCTCGGGTCCTTGCCGGAGAAGGCACCGCCACCGTGGCGGGCCATGCCGCCGTAGGTATCGACGATGATCTTGCGCCCAGTCAGGCCTGCATCACCCATTGGCCCGCCAAGAATGAAGGAACCAGAGGGGTTGATGAGTAGCTCGGTGTCGTCGGTGTAGTACTTGCTCAGGTCCGCATCGTTGACGACCCACTCGACTACATGGGTACGAAGCTGTTCCGCGAGCCAGTCCTGGGTCACCTCCGGATCATGCTGGGTGGAGATGACAATCGTCTCTAAGCGAGTCGGCACATCGTTCTCGTCATATGCAAAGGTGACCTGGGTCTTGCCATCTGGGCGCAGGGAAGGAACGATGCCTTCCTTGCGGACCTGGGTGAGGCGACGCGAAAGGTGGTGTGCCGTAGAGATCGGCAGCGGCATGAATTCTGGAGTCTCATTCGTTGCGTAGCCGAACATGAGGCCCTGGTCGCCAGCGCCATATTGATCGTCGTCCTCAAACTGGCCCGAGCGAACCTCGGTTGAGGCGTCCACTCCGGCGCCAATCTCTTGGGATTGCTCACCAATCGCTACGTTGACTCCGCAGGTGTGGCCGTCAAATCCCACGTCGGAGGAAGTAAACCCGATCTCCACGAGGGTCTTGCGTACAATCTGCGGGATCTCCACATACCCGGAGGTGCGCACCTCACCCACGACGTGAACTTGGCCCGTGGTGACAAGAGTCTCCACGGCGACGTGTGCGTTTGGGTCTTCCTTAAGAAGGGCGTCAAGAATGGCGTCCGAGATAGCGTCACAAATCTTATCCGGGTGACCTTCTGTCACGGATTCGCTGGTAAAAAGACGTACCGCCTGAACAGCTGTTTCAGTCACAAATCTTCCTTAAACTAGTTCTGCGCGCCGTGGGCAAGGCAGCGCCTATCCCACGTCCCGGCTAATAACACCGCCCCATCGTAGACCAAGCGGTCTACAGCTGCAAGAACGAGCGCTACCTTTCCAGAATTTCATTCACCACGTTAAGTATCTGGGCAGCTACAACCTGCTTCGATCCCGGTTCAACCTCCACCGGATCAGCACCCTTCCGAAGGATCCACCCTGCACTCGTTGGCTGTCCGAAGACCTTGCCCTCCCCAACCTCGTTGGCCATGAGTACATCGCACCCCTTCTTCACGAATTTTTGCTGGGCGTACTCGAGCACGCTCGTGTGTGCATCCCCGGTCTCCGCTGCAAAACCGACGATGATGGCATCGCGCTTCAAGTCCCCATTCTCGCGGCGTTCGACCAACCCCTTGAGGATATCCGGGTTTTCTACCAGCTCGAGATGAGCTAAGTCCTCGTCAGCGGCCCCCTTCTTCATCTTGGAGTCCGCGACGGAAGCCGGCCGATAGTCTGAAACAGCTGCAGCCATGATGACGATATCCGCATCCGCTGCTTCAGCGTTCATTGCCTTGTGCATATCGCGAGTGGAAGTCACCCGCACAACGGAGGCGCCTGATGGAATCGGAAGCGCGTCAGTATTGCCGGCAACGATAGTTACATCTGCACCGCGCTGCGCGGCTACTTCTCCTAAGGCAAAGCCCTGGCGACCAGAGGAACGATTGCCCAGGTACCGCACCGGATCTAGGTTCTCCTGCGTCCCCCCGGCAGAAATCACGACCTTGAGCCCCTGCCAATCATGATCCACGCGGTGGCCAGCAATAATTGTGCGGGCAAACTCCGCTATCTGCCCCGGTTCCGGCAAGCGGCCTGCACCGGAATCAACGCCGGTGAGCCGCCCATGGGCCGGTTCCATCACGATAACGCCGCGACGACGCAATGTCGCCACGTTGTCTTGCGTCGCTGGATTGAGCCACATCTCCGTGTGCATAGCTGGGGCAATGATGACAGGACACGTAGCAACCAGCACAGAGGCGCTCAGCAGATCATCGGCGCGGCCACAGGCCAACCGAGCGATCAAGTCAGCGGTGGCTGGGGCGATGACGACGGCATCGGCCTGCTGCCCCAGTGCGACATGCTGCACCTCATCAACTGCATCGAAAACGGTAGTCGAGACCGGATGCCCCGACAGCGCCTCGAAGGTGGCTGCACCGACGAAATTTAACGCGGCTTCTGTAGGAATCACGCGGACATCATCGCCGTGCTCAGTGAAGTCCCGAATCAGATGACATGCTTTATAGGCGGCGATTCCGCCGGCCACACCGACAAGGATGCGACGCGGCTGCGTGGTTCCGCCTGCACCCGATGAAGCCGCCTCTGCGGGAGCCGAGGCAGTGCTGCTCTCTGGACAATCTGGGGTTTGCTGTACATCCTTCACTCGGACGATAGTACCCAAGACACAACAAACCCACCCAAGCGCCTCAAGCGACACTAGGGTGGGTCTATTTCGGAATACGCGCTAGGCTGCTGCCTTCACGGGCGAAGGCTAGTTGCCTTCCTCGTGGTCCAGCAGGCCGGCGTCGATCTCGCGCAGTGCGATGGACAGCGGCTTCTCGCCCGGCTCCGGGGTCACCAGCGGTCCGACGAACTCGAAGACGCCTTCGTCCTGTTCCTTGTAGTAGCTGTTGATCTGACGTGCGCGCTTAGCGGCGAAGATCACCAGGGCGTACTTAGACGAGACCTTGCCCAGCAGCTCATCGATAGGCGGGTCAGTGATACCCGTCGGCGGATCGAATACTGGCTCCGGCTTTGCGGCCTCAGAATTGGCAGGTGTGGTCACGTTGGTCACATGCACCTTTACTGTTGGTAGATGGTCAAAATCGTGGTCTATCCACGCAGGATAGCACTAATTGCAGCAACGGCCTCATCGAGATTGTCATTGACAACGATGTGGTCGAACTCTTTTTGCGCGGCAAGTTCCGTTTCTGCGGTGTGCAAACGGCGGTCGATCACATCCTGTGGCTCGGTACCGCGCCCAGTCAGGCGCTCCACCAAAACCTCCCAGGACGGTGGGGCCAGAAACACGGTTTCCGCCTCCGGCATCGCCGCCTTCACGTTGCGGGCGCCTGCAAGATCAACCTCCACCAACACTGGGCGACCAGCCAACATCGCTTCCCTAACGGGTTGAGCCGGCGTACCAGAACGCTGCAAACCACCGTGGATCTCTGCCCATTCGAGCATGTCTCCGGCGTCAATGTGTTCCTGGAAAGCCTCCGGGGAGACAAAGAAGTAGTCCACCCCATCAGACTCGCCGGGGCGGGGTTGGCGCGTCGTCATCGAGACGCTGAAGTAAAGGTTGTCTACATCATCGCGCAGGCGCGAAACCACAGTGGACTTACCCACAGCGGACGGCCCGGCCAGAACGACCAGGCGCCCGCGTGCAGTTTCGTCAGCCATTGCGCTAATTACTCGCCGTAGCCGAAACGCTCGAGCAGGGCGCGGCGCTGACGGTCACCCAGGCCACGCAGGCGGCGGGTCTGAGCAATCTCCAGGTCCTCCATGATTTCCTTAGCCTTGACCTTGCCAACCTTCGGCAGAGCCTCGAGAAGCGCGGAGACCTTGGTCTTACCGATGATCTCATCGGTCTCGGCCTTCTCCAGAACTTCCTGCAGGTTGGTCTCGCCGCGCTTCAGCGCAGCCTTGAGCTCAGCGCGAGCCTTGCGAGCCTCAGCGGCCTTTGCGAGAGCTTCTTTGCGCTGCTCATCTGTCAACTTGGGAAGGGCCACGGGTTTCCTCCGATTTCATTAGTACGAACATTGTCATCTGATGGCTAACACCAGAATCTCGGCTCACGGTGGGGAGATTTCCCCAGCGCGGGGTAGCTTTTGCTACCGCCGCGAACCGACTTCTGGCAATCCTAGCACTGGTCTGTACGCGATGACGTAACCCGGCCCCTTTCTATTAAAGGTTCCTGCACGTCAACGCACATGCCTTAAACAAAATACCAGGTAAACGGCGCGCCTGTTAATCCAGCGCGCCGTTTGAGACCGAGCTCTTTAGTCTCGGAATTCAGCAGCCGTATCAATTACGGCTTTGCGCAGGTCAGCAACGTCTGGGCCCGCCGAAAGGATGGCTCGGGAGACGTTGGCAAAGCCCAGCTCGGGTGCCGCGGAGGTGAGTTGCCTAACATCAGCCGGAGTCGCGCCCTGCGCGCCCACGCCCGGAAGAAGAACCGGACCATGTAAATGGTCTAATACCGGCGGCGCGTCGAGTGTCGCACCGACAACCACTCCGAGCGCTCCCACAGCGTCATCCATGACCATTGCCGCGGCATTGCGCTGTCCGAGTTCATCAACGACGCGCTGCGCGACGCTGCGGCCATCGACGCTCAGCGATTGCAACGCTACGGCCTCCGGATTGGAGGTCGCCGCAAGGACGAAGACACCAGCACGGGTCTTTTCCGCAATATCGAAGACAGGACTCAACGCTCCCACACCGAGGTAAGGCGATACCGTCACCGCGTCCGCGCGCAACGGCGAGTCCTCCCCCAGCCAGGCCTCGGCATAACCCGCCATGGTGGAGCCGATATCGCCGCGTTTAGCATCGGCCAGACTCAGGCAGCCTTGCTCGCGCAGCGCTGCCAGAACCTCTTCGAGGACGGCGAAACCGCGCGAACCACAGCGCTCAAAGAACGCCACTTGCGGCTTGACTACAGCTGCCGTGTCGGCGAATGCCTCTACGCAACGCATACTGAAGGTGCGCAGTCCGTCGACGTCGACTGGCAGGCCCCACGCCTCCAGGAGGTGTGGGTGTGGGTCAATACCTACGCACAGACGCCCACGTTGCCTACCCGCGGCGACAAGGCGATCGCCAAAGGTAGGTGCAGCATTAGTTGGCTGGGTCATGCTTAAGCTCCTGCAGCGCGCGAACCTTAAGATCTCCCTGACGCAGTGCTTCGATGCCCTGCACCGCCGCGGTAACGCCCTGAACGGTCGTCACCAGCGGAACCCCGACGGATACTGCCGCGGCGCGAATGTCATAGCCGTCGTGGCGTGCACCGGCGGAACCGGCCGGTGTGTTGAGGATGAGGTCGACCTTGCCGGCCAGGATGGCGTCGACGATGGACTCTTGTCCCTCCTCAGCCTCAGAGACCTTGACTGCCACCTCGCACTCCACGCCATTGCGGCGCAGCATCTGCGCGGTGCCTGCCGTGGCGACGATGGTGTAGCCCATGTAGGCCAGGCGCTGAATCGGGAAGATCAGCGTGCGCTTGTCGCGGTTGGCCACGGACACGAAGACCGTACCCTCCGTCGGCAGCTCGCCGAAGGCGGCCATCTCACCCTTGGCATAGGCTGCGCCGAAGTTGTCGGCCAAGCCCATGACCTCACCGGTGGACTTCATCTCCGGGGAGAGCAGCGTGTCAAGCAGCTGACCGTCGGGGCGGCGGAACCGGTTGAACGGCAGCACGGCTTCCTTAACCGCAATCGGGTGCTCAATGGGCAGGGAGCCGCCGTCATAGGTGGACGGGATGATTCCCTCATCCTTGAGCTGCGCGATGGACGCGCCGAGCATGACGCGCGCTGCGGCCTTAGCCATCGGCACACCAGTGGCCTTGGACACGAACGGCACCGTACGGGACGCGCGCGGGTTGGCCTCAATGACGTAGAGGGTATCGTCCTTAAGCGCGTACTGGACGTTCATCAGGCCCTTGACACCGATACCATGCGCTAGACGACGCGTCGACTCCCGCACCTTTTCAATATCCTCCGGGCCGAGCGTCATCGGCGGCAAGGCGCAGGAGGAGTCGCCGGAGTGGATACCCGCCTCCTCGATGTGCTCCATGACTCCGCCGAGGTAGACCTCCTCGCCGTCGCACAGCGCGTCGACGTCGATCTCGATAGCGTTGTCGAGGAAGCGGTCCACCAACACCGGGTGATCCGAGGTGATCTCGGTGGCGCGCTCGATGTAGTCACGCAGGGAGTCTTCGTCATAGACAATCTCCATGCCGCGGCCGCCCAGCACGTAGGACGGGCGGACCAGCACTGGGTAGCCGATGTTCGCGGCGACCTCGCGGGCCTCATCGAAGGAGGTGGCGGTACCGAAGTCCGGTGCTGGAAGCTCGGCAGCGGCAAGCACCTTACCGAACTCGCCGCGGTCTTCCGCCAGGTCGATGGCGGCGGCAGAGGTTCCGACGACCGGAACGCCCGCGGCGGTCAGGCGCTCGGCCAAGCCCAGCGGGGTCTGCCCGCCCAGCTGGACGATGACACCGGCAACCTCACCACAGGCGGCCTCTGCGTGGTAGACCTCCATGACATCTTCGAAGGTCAAGGGCTCGAAGTAGAGGCGGTCTGCAGTGTCGTAGTCCGTCGATACTGTCTCCGGGTTGCAGTTGACCATAACCGTCTCATAGCCCTCGCGGGAGAGCTCCAATGCGGCGTGCACACAGGAGTAGTCAAACTCAATGCCTTGACCGATGCGGTTCGGGCCGGAGCCCAAGATGATGACCTTGCCCTTGGTCTTTTCGGAGTTGGCTCGAACCTCGGATTCCGCGTTCGGATCCATCTCGTAGGTGCTGTAGTGGTACGGGGTTTGTGCCTCGAACTCGCCCGCACAGGTATCAACGGTCTTGTAGACCGGGCGAATACCCAGGGACCAACGCAGGGAGCGCACGCCATCCTCACCGGCGAACTCCGGACGCAGTGCGGCAATCTGGGCATCAGAGAGGCCAAAGACCTTGGCGCGGCGCAACAACTGCGCGTCGAGCACTGGGGCGTTCTCGAGCTCCTCGCGGAACTGCACGAGTGCTTCGAGCTCCGCCAAGAACCACGGGTCCAGGTGGGAGTGCTCGTGGAGCTGCTCAACGGTAGCACCCAAACGCAGCGCCAGCTCGATGTCGTACATACGGCCATCGGTCGGGCGCTCTAGATCCTTGAGCACGGCGTCGAGGTCGGTGGCGCGCTCACCGGCGAAATACTCATCCGGCTTGGTCCAGAAACCAGAAGGCTTGCCCTCCAGCGAGCGCATGACCTTATTGAGGCCGGAGATGTAGTTGCGGCCAATGCCCATGGCCTCGCCCACAGACTTCATCGTGGTGGTCAGGGTGTCATCAGCGCCCGGGAACTTCTCGAAGGCAAAGCGCGGAGCCTTGACAATGACGTAGTCCAGCGTCGGCTCGAAGGCGGCCGGGGTCACGCCGGTGATGTCGTTACGAACCTCGTCCAGGGTGTAGCCGATAGCCAGCTTGGCAGCCAGCTTGGCAATCGGGAAACCGGTGGCCTTAGAAGCTAGCGCCGAAGAGCGGGACACACGCGGATTCATCTCGATGGTGATGATGCGGCCGTCATCCGGGTTCACAGCGAACTGGATATTGCAGCCGCCGGTGTCGACGCCGACCTCGCGGATGATGGCGATACCCTGGTCGCGCATCTTCTGGTACTCGCGGTCAGTCAAGGTCAAGGCCGGGGCTACGGTGACGGAGTCACCGGTGTGGACGCCAAGGGCGTCGACGTTCTCGATGGAGGCGATGACCACGACGTTATCGTCGCCATCGCGCATGAGCTCAAGCTCGAACTCCTTCCAGCCCAGGATGGACTCCTCGATGAGGACGTTCGCTTCCGGCGAGGCGGCCAGGCCGCCGCCGGCGATACGGTCGAGGTCCTCCTCGTTGAAGGCCAGACCAGAGCCCAGGCCGCCCATCGTAAACGATGGGCGTACAACGACCGGGAGGCCGAGCTCGGCGACAGTCTCGTGAACCTCATCCATGGTGTGGCAGACGCGGGAACGCGCGGATTCACCGCCGATGGAGGCCACGATGTCCTTGAACTTCTGGCGGTCCTCGCCGCGCTCGATGGCGTCGATATCGGCACCGATGAGCTCGATATCGTACTTCTTCAGGATGCCCAGGCGGTCCAGCTGTACGGCGGCGTTGAGGGCGGTCTGGCCACCGAGGGTTGCCAGCACGGCGTCGATAGGATTGCCCTCTTCTTTTTCCTTCTGGAAGATCTTCTCGATGAACTCGGGCTCGATGGGCTCCACATAGGTGTGGTCTGCGAACTCCGGGTCGGTCATAATCGTTGCCGGGTTGGAATTGACCAGCGTTACGCGCAGCCCTTCTTCCTTGAGCACGCGGCAGGCCTGGGTGCCGGAGTAGTCGAACTCGCAGGCCTGGCCAATAACAATCGGGCCGGAGCCGATAACCAGGACGTGATTGATGTCGTTGCGCTTTGGCATTAGTTTCTTCTTCCTCTTCCTGGTTGCGTTCTACTTGTTCGGGGACTTCTCAGTCATGAGCTCGATGAACTGGTCAAAGAGCGGGTTAGCATCGTGCGGGCCAGCAGCAGACTCAGGGTGGTACTGCACGGAATAGGCCATGCCGTTCTTGAGCGCTACGCCCTCGATGGTGTTGTCGTTGAGGCAGGTGTGGGACACAACTGCCGGGCCGAAGTCAGTATCGAACTCCTCGCCCGCCGGGTTCTCCTTGCCGGATGGGCTGGCCAGGGCGAAGCCGTGGTTCTGGGAGGTGATGTCGATCTTGCCGGTGAGCTGGTTGCGCACCGGGACGTTGATGCCGCGGTGGCCGAACTTCAGCTTGTAGGTGTCCATACCCAGCGCGCGGCCGAGGATTTGGTTGCCAAAGCAGATGCCAAAGAAGGGGTACTTGGCAGCAAGGATATCGCGCACGATGCCCACCATGGTGTCAGCGGTAGCTGGGTCGCCCGGACCGTTGGAGACAAACACGCCATCCGGGTTGTACTGCTTGATCTTCTCGAAGGGGGTGTTGGCTGGAACCACGATGGTCTCGATGCCGCGCTCGGCGAAATTCTTCGGGGTTGCGGTCTTAACACCCATGTCATAGGCCACGACGGTGAAGCGCTTCTCCCCTACAGCTGGGAAGGTGTAGACCTCATCGGTCGAGACTTCTTCGGACAGGTCAAGACCTGCCATGGATGGCTGATTCTTGACCTCAGCGATGAGCTCCTCGACGTCCCGCTCAGCTGCCTCGCCGGAGAAGATACCGGCCTTGATGGAACCGTGGTTACGCAGGTGACGCACCAGGGTACGGGTATCAATTCCGCCGATGCCGATGATTCCCTGCTTCTCCATCTCCTCCGGCAGGGAACGGGCGGCGCGCCAGTTGGAAACACGGCGGGCAAGGTCACGGATAACCAGGCCGGCAACCCAAATCTGGTCGCCGTGGGACTCGCTGTCCTCATCGTTCCAGCCGGTGTTACCAATCTGGGGCGCGGAGGCCACGACGATCTGACGGTGATAAGACGGGTCAGTCATGGTCTCTTGGTAGCCAGTCATGGCGGTAGTAAAGACGGCCTCGCCCAGGGTTGTGCCCGTGGCGCCGAAGCCGAAGCCACGGAAAGTACGGCCATCGGCGAGGACCAGGATGGCGGGAGTGGTGCTAGTGGAAGTCACTGTGCGTTAAACCTTTCAGTGATTTTGTCGGTGAAGGGTTGGTTGTGTTGGCTATGAGCGTTGGGTACTCGGGTTGAGCAACTCTGACTCTCGATTATCCCGATTATTCGTCTGCCTCGTCACCACTTTCAGCAGAGAGGTCGTAGGTCACCGCGCCGCGCAGGATGGTGTAGGTAACGCGCGCGCCAAACTCCTCCCCCTCATAGGGGTTGTTCTCCGACTTCGAGGCCAGGCGGGTGGAATCTGATACCCACTCATGTTCCGGATCAACGATGGTGAGGTTGGCCGGCTCGCCGACCGCAATCGGGCGACCATGGCCGGGCAGGCGGGTAATCTCCGCCGGACGCTCCGACATGACGCGAGCAACGAAGCGCCAATCCGCCAGACCAGTGGCGACAAAGAGCTTGGCGATGACCGCCAGGGAGGATTCAAGTCCCAGCATGCCCGGCTTGGCGTGCTCGAACTCGACGCACTTGTCTTCGCTGCCGTGCGGGGCGTGGTCCGTTGCCACGACGTCGATAAGCCCGTCGAGCAATGCCTGGCGCAGGACCAGGGTGTCGGATTCCTCGCGCAGCGGCGGGTTCACGCGGAAGACGCCGTCGTAGGTCACCAGCTTGTCATCGGTCAGCAGAAGGTGGTGCGGGGTCACCTCAGCAGTCAGCGGGATGCCCTGTTCCTTGGCCCACTTGAGCAGCTCGACTGTGCCCTTCGTCGAAGCGTGGCAGATGTGCATACGATTGCCGTAGTCACGCGCGAGCAGTGCGTCGCGCGCCACGATCGATTCCTCAGCCACGCGCGGCCAGCCGCGCAGACCCAGGCGGGCGGCAACCTCGCCCTCATGGGCACTCGCGCCTTCGGTCATACGGTGATCCTCTGCGTGCTGGGCCAGCAGGACGTCGAGCCCCTTGGCGTATTCCAAGGCACGGCGCATGAGCTGCGGGTCTTGGACACACTTGCCGTCGTCGGAGAACATGCGCACCTTGGCATCCGAGCGGGCCATCATGCCGAACTCGGTCAGCGTTTTACCCTCCAAGCCCTTCGTGATGGAGCCAACCGGATGGACGTCGCACAAACCGCGTGCCTGGCCCTTGGCCCAAACGGACTCCGCGATGATCGGCTGGTCCGTGACCGGGGAGGTATTCGCCATGGTGAACACGGCAGTAAACCCGCCCTTGGCGGCGGCCCGCGAACCGGTCTCGATGGTCTCGGTGTCCTCGCGGCCTGGCTCACGCAGGTGGACGTGCATGTCCACCAGGCCCGGCAGCAGCACGTTGCCGCCCCCGTCGATGGTGCGGTCGACGCCTTCCGCTGGGGTGATGTCGGTGGCGCCGATCGCCTCGATGACGCCATCCTTGATCAGGATGTTAGTGGGTTCCCCTTCCCCATAGGGGCGAACATTGGTGATGAGCAAGGTGCCCGCCGCGGGAGCAGAGAGCACGCCGGTGTCTGGATAAGTAGTCATGGTTTCTGAAAAGCTCTCCTCGTTGATTTATGAGATAACTCGTTTTAGATACCGGCGTTCTCGCCGTTGGTGAGCAGCGTAAAGAGGGTGGCCATGCGCACGTGGACACCGTTGTGGACCTGCTGGAGCACTGCGGTGTTGTCATAGTCAGCCACCGCATAGTTGATTTCCATGCCGCGGACCATGGGGCCCGGGTGCATGATGATGGCGTCCTTCTTCATGGCAGCAGCGCGGTCCTTGGACATCCCGTAAAGAGCTGCATACTCGCGGTGCGAGGGGAAGAAGCCGCCGTTCATACGCTCTGCTTGGACGCGCAGCATCATGACGACATCAGCCTTGGCCACCTCGGAGTCGAAGTCATGGGAGACGCGTACCGGCCAGGTGTCGACGCCAAAGGGCAGCAGCGTCGGCGGAGCGACAAGCGTAACCTCAGCGCCCAACGTCGACAGCAGGTCCACGTTGGAGCGCACGACGCGGGAGTGCAGGCAGTCGCCGACGATGGTGACGTTCAGGCCCTCGAAGCCGGTGCCAGAGGCGGAGCGATCCGTACCAAGGTGTAGGCGCTGGCGCATCGTGACGGCGTCGAGAAGCGCCTGCGTGGGGTGCTGGTGGGCACCATCGCCGGCGTTAATCACGCTCGGTCCCTGTCCTCCCGGTGCTACCCAACCGGCCAGCTGCTGCGCCGCGCCGGAGGAAGGATGGCGGATGATGATGGCATCGGCGCCGATGGAGGTCAGCGTCAGCCCAGTGTCCTTGAGGGACTCGCCCTTCTTCACCGAGGACGTCGAGGCAGACAGGTTGATGACATCCGCCGACATCCACTTTCCCGCCGTTTCAAAGGAAGAGCGAGTACGGGTGGAGTTCTCATAGAACAACGTAAACACGGTTCGCCCGCGCAGAGTCGGCAGCTTCTTAACTTCGCGGCCGTCCAAGGCTTCCCGGAAACGGTCGGCCTCATCCATGAGCCCGAGGATTTCCTCGGCGCTGTGGTCGGCGATATTGATGAGGTGCTTCATTTATGCCTCCTTGCCGGGCTGTGCAGTGAAGCGGGTAAGAATGACGGCATCCCGGCCGTCGATGTCGGCGTTGTAGACGGTGACGTCCTCGTCGCGCGCAGTGGGGATATTCTTGCCCACGTAATCGGCGCGGATAGGCACCTGGCGGTGTCCGCGGTCCACGAGGACGGCAAGTTGGATGATGTCGGGGCGCCCGATATCTGCCAGGGCATCTAACGCAGCGCGGATGGTGCGGCCGGAATACAGCACATCATCAACAAGGATGACCGTGGCGCCGTTGATACCACCGGCTGGGACTGTGGTGGGCTGCAATGCCCGGTGCGGGCGGGCATATAGATCGTCGCGATACAACGTGATGTCAAGGGAGCCCCAGGGAACCTCCACCCCGGAGAATTCCTCAATCTTTTCGGCAAGGCGCTGCGCTAAAGGCACGCCACCAGAGGGAATGCCTAAGAGCAGGACCCGAGGAGATTCACTCGAATCAAGCGCCGTTTTCTCAATGATCTGGTGCGCGATGCGTGCGACAGTACGCGCGACGTCTTTCGAGCTCAGCAGCTCGTTGGACTCCGCGTGGGTGCCGGTTTCACTCATCGTGACCTCCTTCCCCGCCTCACGGTGCGGTCTTTAAAGGATGTCGGACAATGGTTAATAGGACTTGTCTATGCTTGAAAGCCAGCACCAACCATAGCACTCTTCATCCGTGCTGTATACGCCCTCGCACCCCCGAATTTTCTCAGGCAGGTCCATAGACAGTGAGTTTTACTACCCAGCACGTTGTTCCAGCCCCGCGCGAAGAGGTATGGCAATGGCACACCCGCCCCGGGGCGCTCGCCCGCCTCACCGCGCCATTTGGATTCATGTCTCCCCTGCAGCAGGCAGAGTCACTGGCAGACGGAACATCGGTCTTGAGCTTGCCTGGCGGCCTGAAATGGGTTGCCCGGCATGATTTGAGTAGGTACCAGCCGCGGCGTTCCTTTGCGGATGTGTGCATCAACGCCCCCTTCCGTTCGCTGGCCAACTGGCGCCATGAACACCTCTTTGAGGATCACCCGGAAGGCACACTCATCACCGACAAGGTGGACACACGCATTCCCACGGGTGCGGTGGAGTCGGTCTTTGCCTACCGCCAGCAACAGCTCATCGAAGACTTTCGCTTTGCCCAACGGCTCGGTGAGCTCAACGCCGAGCCCCGCACAATAGCGATTACGGGAACGCACGGGACGGTTGGCGCTGCTGTGGCCGCCCAACTTGGCACCTTGGGCCATACCGTCGTTCCTTTAGTGCGCTCCTCCCCGGGTGCCGGCGAACGCTTGTGGCGCCCAAACATTCCCGCCAAGGATTTGTTAGAGGGAATCGATGTTCTCATCCACCTAGCCGGGGAGCCAATCTTCGGTCGTTTTAATTCCGCTCACAAGGAGGCGATCCGGGATTCGCGCGTGGGCCCCACTCACCTGTTGGCCCAGCTTGTAGCCCAGACACCGTCCGTGTCAGCGATGGTCTGCGCCTCCGCCATCGGCATCTACGGTCCGGACCGGGGCGACGAGGATCTCACCGAAGAATCGGAACGTGGAGATGGTTTCCTCGCCGACGTCGTGGGGGCGTGGGAGGAGGCCTGCGCGCCGGCGCGCGAGGCGGGAAAGCGCGTGGTGAACCTGCGCACCGGCATAGTGCAATCAGCCAACGCGGGTATCCTCCCGCTGCTGCGTGCACTGTTTTCTACTGGACTCGGCGGCACGTTCGGCAAGGGCACCATGTGGAATAGCTGGGTTGCACAGGACGATCTTTCAGACATGTTTGTCCGCGCCGCGCTCGACCCAGAGTGGCAGGGCGCGATCAACGCGGTCTCCCCGCAGCCGGTGCTCAACCGAGACTACGTCGACGCCCTCGGCGCACTGCTCCACCGCCCCACTTTTATGCCCATTCCCAGCATCGGGCCCGCCCTTCTGCTGGGTAAGGAAGGCGCACGCGAGCTCGCACTGGCTAACCAGAAGGTGGTGCCCAGCCGGCTGGAGAATCTGGGCCACGTCTTCCGCTACCCAGAGTTAAAACCAGCGCTTGCCCACGAACTCGGCGGCGAACAGCTCGTCGATGCCCCCACCTGCGCACCCGAGGAGGACGGCTCCGGTAGTGTCGGGGCCGGAAAAGATTAAGAAATATGTAGCAAGTAGCAAAGTGAGTAGAAGAATTGACGGACACCACTAATCACGACGACGCGCAGCAGCGCCAGCTGCAGCCCGACACCCCCATCGAGGAGGTCACCCTCGAGCGCATCGCGGAGATCTTTGAGTCAGAGAACTTGGAGTACCGCATCGAAGAGCAAAAGACCCAGGACGGCCAGACGGTCAACCTTTTGCGCACCGGTTTCTCCAACGCCGCCATTGCCTTCCAGCTCGTTGGCTCCTCACTCATCGTCGATTCCGTGTGGCGCGGCTCGGTCCCCGCCTCCGAGGGGCCTGCGCTCCTCATGCACATCAACGCGTGGAACCAGGACCATTTCACCCCGACTTTCCGCTTCTTCGAGGCACCCGATAACGCCTTGGCGGTCTCTGGTGCGCGTGATCTCGACGTGACACATGGTGCCTCCCGCAACCAGCTTGGCGCGTTCGTCATGTCTACCTTGGATGCCGTGTTGCAGTCCTTCGAGTGGATTGAACAGCAGTACCCGCAGCTCGTGACCTGGAAGGAGCACAACCATGACTAATCCGACAACCACCGCCGCCGAAGACCCGCACGCACTGCCGGAGGTCACCCTCGACCGCATCATCGAGGCGATGAAGACCTTCGACATCGAACTCGAGCCAGTCACCGGCCGCGACGATGCCGCCACTGCAAACCTCAACGGTCTGCCCTGCATGTTCGCCGTGTTGGAGAGCGTTGCCATCGTGCGCTGTGATGTGCCGACGGACGTCAACTACGCCAAGGCTGATGCAGGCCTTTTCCTGGCGGCCAACCAGATCAACTCCGTGGCCATGGGTGCCCGCGCGGTGATCGCGGACTTCGACGGCATGCTCCTCGTTCGCACTGAGGCCGACCTTCCGTGCGCGGCCGGGATGACCGACGAACAACTCGCAGCCGCACTGCGCGCCTCCGTGGACGGCGTCATCAACGCCCAGAACGCCATGGTCGCCGCCGCCGAAGAAATGGCCAAGCTCGGGTCCGAGTCCGCCGCGCAGGCAGGCGAGGGATCCGAGGACGCCCAGGGTGAACAGCAGTGACCGATCTCCACGTGGTTGAGCCGGTCACCATCGACCGGTTGGCGCAGTTGTGCGAGCTTATCGACGCCGACTATGCCCTCGTCGAGGCAGCACCGGAAGCCACCGAGGACGCTGACACTGGCGACACCGCATCCGCGCGGCGCGTGCTGCAGACCGGTGTCCCCCATATCGCTGTGCACTGTGACCTCGACGCCGAGGGCGACGTGTTGAGCGCCTTCGCCTCCTGGGAAGGCACGCTTCCCGCACACTTGGAGCAAGACGTGGCCACCGCCGTGGCGGAGCTGAACTGGGCTAGCGTTGCACCGACGTTGAGTTACCTCGTGGAAGAGGATGCAAAGGGAAACGAGGAAATCCACCTAGGAGCCAACCGCGCCATGGCTGTGGGCGAAGGCCTCTCCTTGGCCCAGCTGGGCCACTTCCTGCTGAGCTCGCTCGCCAGCTTCGCGGAAATCTTCGATATCGTGGCGCAGCGCTTCCCGCAGGCAGTCACCTGGGATAAGGAGGAGCACGCATGAGCCACAACTCGACAACGAACCAGAATGCATCCGTAGGTTCCGATCCCTTCGATATCATGTCCGGCTCACCACTGCCCGCCGTGAGCCGGGATCGCGTGCTCACCGCGCTGAACAGCACCGAACTGGACATGGCGGCCACTGCGCACCCGGAGGATGCGACTGCCGCAGTTGCCCGCCTCAACGATCTGGACTGGGTCATCACCGTGGAAGAGGGCCTCGTGCGCATCGAGTGCGTACTCTCCACGCAGCTCAACGCCGACATGCTCCCCATCTTCCACGTCCTGTGCAATGAGTTCAATGCAGGCGCATTCGATGGGCGCGCGCTCGTCGGGCTGGTCGAGGATGAGGTGGAGCTGCGCGGTGACGCCTGCTTCGTCACCACTGCCGGACTGAACGAAGACCAGCTCTTCCACGCGCTTAACGTGGGCGTCATCAATGCCCAAGAAGCTCTGCTCTCTGTTCTCGATACCTTCAACGCCGCGGCCCGGGAACTTGCCCGCGACGTCGATGACGCAGAAAGCGACTAGCTCTTAGTCGGCGTCCTTAATGCGCTGGCGCTCTACTTCCGGATCAAAGTCGGGCGCTGGCCATTCCAGGTCCAGGTGGCGTAGGAGATCCACGATGAGGAACTTCAGCGCCATCCGGGCATACTTTTTATTATCGGTGGGGATGACGTACCAGGGTGCGTAGTTTTCATCTGTGCGCCGAATGGCATCCTGATAGGCCGCCATGTAGTCATCCCAATAGGCCCGCTCTTCCACATCGGAAGGGTCATATTTCCAGAACTTGTCCTCCCGTTCCGTGCGCTCCAGTAGGTTCTTCTTCTGCGCGTCCTTGGACAGATGCAAGAAAACCTTGATGACCTTGACGCCCTTCGCCGTCAGATCCAGCTCATAGTCGCGGATGGCTTCGATGCGTCGGTCCACTTCTTCTTCATCGACCCACTCGTGTACGCGTTGGATGAGGACATCTTCGTAGTGCGAGCGATCAAAGGCCACGATTTGCCCCGGCTGTGGGTCATGCTTGCGGATGCGCCACAAGAAGTCGTGTTCTAATTCCTCCTCGGTGGGCTTACCAAAGCTCACGGTCGTGGTTCCCTGAGGGTCAAAGGTGTTCAACACGTGGCGGATAGCCCCGCCCTTGCCCGAGGTATCCATGCCCTGCAAGACAATGAGCACCGCTGGGGCGTCCTCACCATAGCTGCGACCATTGGCAAAAAGCCGCTCTTGGAATTCATACAGCTCATCATCGTACTTGGAGAAGCGAGCGGCGAGCTCCTCCTTATCGCCGTCAAAACCGGGGGTTGCCGAAGCATCGACCGAATCAATCTGAAAATTCTTGCCAGCGCGCAGGGACAGTGCGTCCTCAATCTTGAATTTCGCCATGGGTCCCACCCTACCCAGGCGCTGTCTAAGCACCCAGAGTGAACAAGCCTCGCAGCAATGCGCTGAGCGCCCCCAAGCTTGCCAGCGATAGCGAGAGCTTATGCGCCTTGTCCCGTGAGACCCGTCCTGCAATCTTCTTACCTAGGAAGATGCCAATGCACATGCCAACGACGCCGCAGGGCCACACCAGCCAGTGCAAGCCCTCAAAACCGCCGGATCCCAAGAAGAATTTGGTCAACACCGACGACAGGCCGCCAATGAAGAAGCAGGGCTGTAGGGTTGGCGCGAGGACCTCCTTGGGCCACCGCGCAGCCTGCGCATACACAGTGATGACCGGGCCGGCCACGCCCGCAAGCGTGTTCGTGAACCCACCCAAGATGCCCGCGGAAATGGCTGGGCCCGTACCGCGCATCTCCGGGACGAACTTTCGCCCGAAGACCACCACACCCAACGCGATCAACAAGGCCGCGCCAACGAGTACCAACAATGCTGCGGTATCAATACGCGCGATGAGCAGGGCTGCCGGGATTGAGCCGAGGATCATGAAGGGGCCGATGCGCAGCCACTTTCCCCAATCCACGTTCTCACGCATCGAATAGGTCGTGAGAACAGCGTTAAGGCAGGCCAAAACATTGATGACCATGATGCCTTCCACCGGGCCGAGGAAGAGGGTCAGGATTGGTCCACCAATGAGGCCAAGGCCCATGCCGGACACTCGTTGCAGGCAGGAGCCAGCTAGAACTGTGAAGAGAACAACGAGCGGTATTGCCAGTACAGACATGTCCCCTTAGCCTCGGTACCGTTCCATGACAGCAGCAGCCACATGCTCCGGGAACATACCCGTGACGTCGCCTCCGTAGTGTGCCACCTGCTTGCACAGCGAGGAGGAAATGTAGCCGTACTTCTCATCTGTTAGCAAGAAGACCGTATCGATTCCGGAAAGGCGCCGGTTCATCTGCGCCATGGGCAGCTCGTATTCATAGTCCAAGGAGGAGCGAAGGCCCTTCACAATCGTGTCTATGCCATGCGCGCTGGTGTAGTCCACGAGCAGACCGCCCCACCAGTCCACCTCGATTTCCGGGGCGACGGTACGGCGAATCAAATCCACGCGCTCCTCCACGCTGAACAACCCGGAAGGCTTGTCTGGGTTGCCCGTCACCAGCACCGTGACCTTGTCAAAGAGCTCGCTCGCACGGTTAAACACGTCAACGTGCCCTAGCGTGATGGGATCGAAAGAGCCGGGGCATACGGCGTGGGTCGGCATGGCTAGTCCTCCTGGTTGTCGGTGTGATTGGTGTCCGAGGTCTCCGCGTCGCGGTGATAAATCGCCATATCAAAACGCGCGATACCGAAGGTCCGCTTCTTGAGCTTCTGACCGGTGGGCTCGAAACCTTCCGGCCATTGTGTCTGTGGGGAATCTACATGGCGCTCGATGACAACAATCGCGGCATCATCCAGCACCGGCTCGATCGCCGCGAGAAGTCCGTCGACGTCATCGAAGCTATACGGCGGATCCGCGAGCACCATGTCGAAATAGCCGCGCGGTGCGGTGGCCAGGTAGGAGGAGGCATTCATTTCTCGTACCTCGACGCGCGGGTGCTTGACCACCCCAATGTTGTGGCGGATGACTTTTACGGCCGCGGCGTTGTTCTCCACGAGGACGACTTCTTCGGCACCGCGGCTGGCCGCCTCCAGACCCAGCGCACCTGAGCCCGCAAACAGATCCAGCACGCGGGAATCAATGAAACCCCAACGCACGTTCAGAGATGAGAAAAGTCCCTCACGGGCACGGTCGGACGTGGGCCTCGTCCCGGCTTCGGGCACCTTGATGGTGCGCCCGCGGGCCTCCCCGGCGATGATTCTGGTCATGGCTTCTACCCTATCTCCCCTGTCCCAGCCGCGGAGACTCCCCTAGTTCTTCTCCAAAAATCCCTGCTCATCGGCGCTCAGATTGTGCGTCAACTGCTCCGCCAGGTCAGGATTGCGCTCAACCAATGCGGCGGCATCGGCATGCGTGCGCTCGATGATGTCCCTGTCATAAACAAGGTCGAGCAATTTGAGCGTGCGCTTCGTGCCGGATTGGAGCGTTCCCAAGATGTCTCCTTCGTGGCGTTGCGTGAGATCCAATTCGGCAAGGTCAAAGCCGGACGGCGTATCCGCAATGGCTTTGATGCGCCGAAAGGACTTGCTGTCTGGCTCGGCCAGCGTATGCAGCAAACACACGGATTCGTTTCCCCCGCGGCCCACGCGCCCGCGCAGCTGATGCAACTGCGAAACTCCAAAATTCTCCGATTCACGGATGAGCATGACGGTGGCGTTGGGCACATCGACGCCGACCTCGATGACCGTGGTGGCCACGAGGACGTCAATCTCCCCGCGGGCGAATCGCTCCATCACCTCATCCTTATCGGGCATCTTGCCGTGGAGCATCTCCACTCGAAGCCCGCGAAAAGGCAGGTTGCGCAATTGCACAGACATGGTTTCCACGCCGCCCTCGCCTTCAATTCGCGGGCAGACGATATAGGCCTGGTGGCCTTTGCTCACCTCTTCGCGAATGCGCTCGATGGCGCGGCGCACCCATTCCGGTTTCCATTCAGGCACCACCGCCGAGAGGATGGGTTTGCGCCCGCCGGGCAGCTCCTTGAGTGTCGAGACTGCCAGGTCACCGAAGACGGTCATGGCAATGGTGCGCGGAATGGGGGTTGCTGTCATCACCAACACGTGTGGGCTGATGCCCTCACGCGTCTTGGTGCGCAGACTATCGCGCTGCTCCACGCCGAAGCGGTGTTGCTCATCCACGATGACCAGGCCAAGATCGAAAAACTCCACGCTGTCCTGGATGATGGCGTGGGTGCCGATGACGATATCGGCCTCACCAGAAACAATCTCCAGCAGAGCCTTGCGCTTCTCCGCCGTCTTCATCGACCCCGTCAAGACCGTTACGGTGACACCATCCGGAACGCTGGCGCTTATCGACGCCCCATGCTGCGCCGCCAGCACCTCCGTCGGTGCCAAGAGCGCGGCCTGCTTGCCGGCGTCTACCGCTTGCAGCATGGCGCACGTGGCAACGAGCGTTTTTCCCGAACCCACCTCGCCTTGCAGCAGTCGCATCATGGGCGCGGTGCCGCAGAGATCAGCATCGATTTCGGCGATGACGCGGCGTTGGCCGTCGGTTAGCGCAAAGGGCAGCTCAGAAAGCAGCTCATCGCGGTAGCCCTCCAGAATGGCCGGCATTGGGGTTGCCGTGCGCGCCTTGACGTCACGCTGACGGAGGGCCATGACCAACCCGATCGACAAGGCCTCGTTGTATTTCAGGCGCTGGATGGCGCGTTCCGGCCCGCTATCTCCCGGCTCGTGGATTTCGCGCACTGCCTGATCGAGCGTCACCATCATCCGATAGTCCAGCGGCTCCGGAATAGGCGGGGTGTGTTCGAGCACCTTGTGGATGGCACCCATGATGTACCACGACGTCACCTTCCCGCTGGCCGGGTAGACGGGGATCCATTCGCGTTGCAAGAAGGTGTCTAGTGAACCGAACTGGGAGAGCTTCTTGAGTGAGCCTGTCCCCTGTCCGGTTGCGCTATCCAGTAGGGACTCCTGATAGCGGCCGGGATCAAGGATGAGAAAGTCGGGGTGCTGCAGGCTGGGATATCCGCGAAAGTACTTCAGCTTGCCGGAGAGCATGACGCGCATACCTCGGCCCAGCACGCGCTGGACGTAGTGCGCGTTAAAGAAGGAGGCTTGGACTCCGTTATCCATGTAGAGGATAAACACCATGGCTTTAGAGGTGTGCTTGACGCGGGCCTCCTCAATGACGCCGGTGATGGTGACGTGATCTCCGTCCTCGGCACCGCCGAGGCCCACGTCCTTGTTGTGGCGGATATAGTCACGCGGATAATGGCTAAGCAGCTCCCCGCACGTGGTGTAGCCGAAGGCGCGCTTGAACGCCGCGGCATCCTTCTTTGCCAGTACTTCCGTCAGCGCACGATCGTCTTGCCATCCCAGCATGGTCTACTCCACCCCGATCTCCGTGCGCAGTCCGGGAACTCGAAGCACAACGACGTCGACGCCAAGCAGCTGCGTCAACTCTTCAGCATCGATATCACAGCCGGACAACACAGTGATTTGTTCGCCCCCATAGGCCAACTGGGTGCGGCATGCCGCGATGATGCCGTCGAGGCTTTCTGTTTCCGGATGAGCCACCCGCATGGAACGCGCGGCATCGGACATAGCGGCCACTACTTCGGCCGAACGAGAGGGGTTGGGCGAATACACCGATAGCGCGGCGAGCCCGGCCACGATGGAGCCAGTCGGTATGACTGTCGCCCTGCCTGGATCCCCACCGCACCCGTTGGGCAGGAAAAGATCGCCTACCGCAGCGTTCTCTAGATCCTCGCCGGGCCCAATTGCTCGCGCCCCAGCCTTCTCAAATAGCTCCCGCGCGGCCCCTTCGGGCACCGCAGCAAAAATGCGCCGCTGTGGGCTCTCGCCCTCGCTGTGCTTCGTGGCGCACGCCCCCGCCTCTGCGGGCGGCAGCGCTTCGAGCCGCAGGTTGCTGACCTTTCCCAGGCCGTAGGCCGTTTCGATCACCGTGCCGGCCTCCGGACTATGGATGTGAACGCTGCCAGAGGTGTCCGTCGCCCGCGCGATGACGAGGCTATTGCCCAGCGAGGCCAAGGCTTGTTCAACCTCAGCGAGGTTTCCCTCAAAGAAGAAGACGGCTTCGATCTCTGCAAGCTCCTCAGGTTTCTCTGGCGCCGAAACGCTCAACGGCTGGTTGGCGGGTTCTTCACCGGTGACCTGTGCAAGCAGGCACTCCAGCAGAATCACGAAGCCGGTACCGCCGGCATCCACGACACCCGCCTCGCGCAGCGCGGGCAGTTGCGACGGAGTCTGCGCCAAGGCCTGCCGTGCGGCGTCTAACGCCGCAACCAGGATGCCGTGTAGCTGGGCACCGGGCTGCCCGGCGGCCTCACTGGCAGCGGCCGCTGCAGCGCGCAAAACGGTGATGATGGTGCCTTCTACTGGGGCGGCAAGCGCGCGATCGACCAACGTGACAGCCAGCGTCAAAGCATCAGCGAGGACCGCACCATCCACGCGCGAGTCCGTTGTGGCATCGGCAACGCCACGCAGCACCTGCGAGAGCACCATCCCCGAGTTGCCGCGGGCACCGCGCACCGAACCGATGGCCAATGCTTCAGCGACGTCCGCCTCACCCTTATCGGCCTCCGCCAAGGCGGACTCCATGGTGTGCGCCATGTTGGATCCCGTGTCCGAATCGGGCACCGGGAAAACGTTGAGGGCATTGATTTCAGCGCGGCGGCGCTGCAGCTCCTCCACGGTTCGTGCGGCCCACTCATGCAGACCACGAGCGTCCAACTCGGCGGGATATGACATGGTGGCTAGTTTACAAGCGCCAATCCACCGCGGGGACGCCACGGGCTTCTAAGGCCGCGTTTGCGCGGGAGAAAGGGCGCGAGCCGAAGAAGCCACGCCGCGCTGACAGCGGCGAGGGATGCGGGGAAGTAATGCAGTCCGTGCCCGGTAGGTAGGCCTGGCAGGACTGGGCGTCGCGGCCCCACAGGATGGCCACGATATCGCGCCCCGCCAGCGCCCTAATGGCTGCCTCGGTAATCGCCTCCCACCCGAGCCGGCGGTGCGAACCCGCCTGGCCCGGGGCCACGGTGAGTACCCGGTTGAGCAGTAGCACGCCCTGGTCAAACCAGGCCCGCAGGTCACCATCGGCGCGGCCGGGGATGCCGAGGTCGTCGCCAAACTCGGCGTAGATATTCTTCAGCGAACGCGGGGCCGGAACACCCGGCCGCGTGGAAAAGGACAAGCCCATGGCATGCCCCGGTGTGGGATAGGGATCCTGGCCCACGATGAGCACCCGCACGTCCTCGAGGGGCATCGACAGGGCGGCAAAGACGTCCTCGGCCGGCGGCAAGAACTCTGCCCCAATCTCACGCTCGATGCGTGGGAGGTTGTCCTCCAAGGCCTGCCTGATGTGCGGCATCCACGAATAGTGGATGTGAGAAGTATCAATGTGGCTCACGCAAATCCCTCCCAGCCCTCGCTATAGCGAGGTTCCTCTCCATCGATGGTTACTCCGGTGCCGCGCATCACCCGGCCAATTTCCCGGAACCCGGAGGGGGCAGCCTTAAACGTCGTAGCCAACAGCGTGTGGTCCTCCCCACCCGCCAAGACCCACTCCCAAGGGTCGATGCCGAGCACCGCACCGGCGGCGGCCACAAGCGGATCGGGAGCAATGGCGCCGCGGTCAAAATCGATGCGCACCCCGGAGCGCTCAGCCAAGTGCCCCACATCGCGCACGAGACCATCCGAGTTATCCGTCATCGCGGTCGAGCCGGTTGCCCGAGCGATGACGCCGCGCCCGGGTGCGAGGGTGGGCGCGCAGTGGGCGTCGATCAACGGCCAGAGCTCGTCCAGCTCCGGGGGCAGCGCGCGGCCATAACGTTGCAAGAGGGCCAAGCCCGCCCCGGAATACCCAATCTTGCCGTGCGCCACTAGCTTCTGGCCCGCACGCGCACCATCCAGAGTCAACGGTGCGCCGCTTCCGCCCAAAGAGCCCATCGCTGTGACGTTGATGACCAGGCTGTCGCTGCGGGTCAAATCACCGCCGACCAGCTCAGCGTTGTACACCGCGCAGCGCTCAGCAATGCCTTGCGCTATCCCACGCACGAAATCCACCGGGGTATCGCCCGGGGCGGCAATCGCCAGAAGCGCTGCAGTGGGCCGAGCCCCCATTGCCTCAATATCGGCAAAGTTGCGCACGATGGCCTTGTGACCGACTTCCGCGGCGGTGGACCAGTCCCGCCGAAAATGCCGGCCCTCCACCATCATGTCCGTCGAGGCCACAGTGCGCGAATTAGGCGCCGCCGGATAAAGCACCGCGGCATCATCGCCGTTGAGTGCACTCGGCGCTGCGGTGACGATTTCATGGATAACGTGCCGTTCGCCGGCTTGGTCGAGGGTATGGGATAAGCCCACCGTCACGGACTCCTTTTCCTGGCGCAGATGGCGCACCATTCTGGCACGCCTTCAACGTTCGTTCTTCTTGGGCTATCAGCGATAGGATAAGCCCCTATGGATACCCAATTTAACCGCACCGCTATATACATCTCACTCGGGATTGCCATCGCGATGGTCTTCGCGGTGATTTTTGGGGCAAAGTACGTCATCACCAGCGCCGCGCAACAGCCGGTGGCGCTGCCTCCCACTCCGTCTGAAGCAGCGGACTCCCCCGAATGCGCCGCTGTCGTCGACTCTCTGCCGGAAAAGCTCATGGGATACTCACGGGTCGAACTCGTCGACCCAGCCCCGGCGGGTGCCGCAGCCTGGACGAAGAGCTCGGAGGACAAAGTAACCCTGCGCTGTGGCGTTGACCTGCCGCAGCAGTTTACGGGTTATTCCCAGACCATCGAGGCCGACGGCGAATCCTGGTTGCAGGTCATTGACGCCACCCCCGGCTCGAACCTCACGACGTGGTACAGCACCCAGCGCACTCCTGCGGTCGCCGTGACTACGTCTACAGGCGACGCACATTCCGACGCCCCGCAAGGGCTAACAGAAGCCCTCAACAAACTAGATAAAAAGCCTCAAGACCCCAATCCGGCACCGCTATCCAAACTCAAGGCAGGTCCGGATTCCATGTGCCCCGCGCTGGACAAGGCTCTGCCAGACTCACTCGCGGAGGGCTATACGCGCCGCACGGATGCTGGCGCTAAGAACACCTGGGTCTACAGCGCGCCGGGCTATGAGGAAATAGTCGTGCGCTGCGGTGTCGCCGCTCCGGAGAACTACCGTGCGGGCGTTCAGCTCCAGCAGGTTAATGACGTCCCTTGGTTCGAGGACACCACGCTGGCGGAAGGCACAACGGCCGGCACGTGGTTCGCACTCGGCCGCGCGGAGGACCTCGCGCTGTCTGCCCCGCAAGAGGCGGCGAACTCGGCGCTGGTGCGGCTTAGCGACGCCCTCGTTGAAGCCACCCCCGCTCAGTAGGTGTCGCGGCCTCTTTCTTCACCACCTTCCCTTCGCGCACGGCTCAGGGACTAGGAACGCGCGAGAGCGGTCTGGATGAGAGTATCGAGCAGCTCGGCGTAACCCACTCCCACGGCGGCGAAGACCTGCGGGTACATCGAAATCGGCGTGAATCCAGGGAAGGTATTGATCTCGTTGATGCAATAAGAGTCTTCACTAACGAAGAAATCCACGCGCGACAGCCCCGTTGCACCCAGCGCCTGGAAGGCCTCGATGGCGCGCTGGCGCAGCTCGTCGGTGAGCTCCGCGCTCAGCGGCGCAGGAATAGCCGCCGACACTCCCTCATCGATGTACTTGGCGTCGAAGTCATAAAAGCCTTCCTCCGACTCGGTGGTCCCCAAAAGCTTGGCCGGAACAGAGGCTTGCAGGCTTCCGTCCGGGTGCTCGAGGACGCCCACCTCAACCTCGTCTCCGCGGATCTCAGGCTCGACTAGGACCTTGTCATCGGACTCATAAGCCAGGGCCAGCGCCGCGTCAAAATCTTCCCACGCGGAAACCTTGGAGACACCGATGGAGGAACCGCCCCGCGCCGGCTTCACGAAGACAGGCAAACCAAGGCGCTCTTTCTGAGCATCATTCAGCGTATCTCCACCACTAAGCACTTCTTGGGGTGCGACGGGAAGACCTTCGGCCACCAGAAGCTTCTTGGTGAACTCCTTGTCCATACCCACCGCAGAGGCCAGTACACCCGCGCCGACGTAGGGGATTCCGGAAAGCTCAAAAAGGCCCTGCACCGTGCCATCTTCCCCATAGGGTCCATGGAGAACCGGAACGATGACATCCACCTCTGTGTAGTGCTCGTGGCGGGTGACATTGTGGATGCGCCCGCGTGTTGCGGGGTTGAGGGATAGTGCCAACTCATCGTGGAGTTCCACCTCAGGCAGGCGCCCATCGACGATGGCGAGGCCCGCGCGGTTGCCCTGGGTCCAGGTGCCTTCCCGCGTGATACCGATCGGCACGACCTCATACTTTTCCGGATCTAGGTGCTCCATGATCGCGCCGGCGGAAATGCACGACACCGAGTGCTCGGAGCTGCGGCCGCCGTACACAACGGCTACGCGCACAGGTTTCGCTTCAGTCATACCGAGCAACTTTACTCGGCTTTACTCAGCTTTCTTGGTACGACCCATCAGAGCGACGATCATGTCGTCGACAGTCACGCCGCGGTGACACACTCCATAGACCGCCTGGGTAATGGGCATCTCCACGCCCGCGCGCTGCGCCAAGCTAAAAATGGAATCAGAAGAGATAACGCCTTCCGCGACCTGCCCGTTGGTAGCCGCGGTAGCTTCCTCCAGAGTCCCGCCCTGGCCAAGGCGGTAGCCAAAGGTGCGGTTGCGCGAGAGCGTCGAGCTGCACGTCGCCACCAGGTCACCCATTCCAGCTAGTCCAGAGAAGGTAAATGGATCCGCGCCCAGTTTCACACCAAGGCGGGTAATCTCAGCCAGCCCGCGCGTGATAATGGTCGCCATCGTGTTATTGCCCAACCCCTTGCCAGCGGCCATACCACACGCAAGAGCAATAACGTTCTTGCAAGCGCCACCAATTTCTGCGCCGATAACATCGGTGTTGGTATAGGGGCGGAAATATGGAGCGGCAGCTGCGTGCTGGACGGCCTCCGCGCGAGCAGCATCGCTGCAGGCAATAACCGTGGCAGCCGGCTGTTCCTGGGCCACCTCCTTGGCCAAGTTGGGCCCTGAGAGCACGGCAATGCGGCCAGTGGATACGCCGGCGGCGTCCGCGATGACCTCGCTCATCAAGTTAAGCGTGGCTTTCTCCACGCCCTTCGAAATTGAGACCAAGGTAGCGTCCTCCGGCAAGAGCGGCGCCCATTTCTCCAGGTTTCCGCGAAGGGTCTGAGAAGGAACGCCGAAGATGACGATGTCTGCGGCTTCCAAAGCAGCGGCGGGTTCGGTGGTTGCCCGGATCGACTCAGGCAGTAAGAGCTCCGGGAGATAGTCCGGGTTTTCGTGGCGCGTGTTGATGGTGTTTGCCAGTTCCTCGCGGCGCGCCCACAAGCTGACGTCATTGCCGGCGTCAGCAAAGACTTTCGCCAGCGTGGTTCCCCACGAACCCGCGCCCATTACTGCCACGTTTGCCATGTGCCACCTCACGATCAATTCCACTGCATCGACTTTTCCCATTAAAGCACGCCCGGCATTGAAATACGTTCGGCGCGTAAAGCTGCATCGTGGCGGCGAGTGGAGGAAGATGGAGAAGATCACAAGCTACAGGCACAAAGGAGCAGCATGCCCAAGGCAAAGAACATGCATGAGACGGATAAAGATATCCGATCGGAGGTCTTCATCTCTGGTCGCCACCAGGAGATCCCTGTCGATCCGGCGGATGAGTTCAAGCGGACGACACTTGCCGCTGGCGCGGTTCTCTGGCGTGGGGATCCACACGATCCGGAGGTTGCTATCATCCACCGCCCGCACTACGACGATTGGTCGCTACCTAAGGGCAAGGTCGATCCGGGCGAATCCCTTCCCGTCACCGCCGCGCGCGAGATCTTCGAGGAAACCGGCTACACCGTGCGCCTGGGCAAGCTCATTGGCAAGGTGGCTTATCCCGTTCAAGGACGCACGAAGGTTGTCTACTACTGGCTGGCACGTGTACTCGACGGCGAATACACCACGAATTCGGAGACCGATGAGCTGCGTTGGATGACAATCGACGAAGCCTGCACGCTGCTCTCCTATGACGTTGATACGCAGGTGCTGGCGAAGGCCAAGAAGCGCCTCCGCCTCGCTCCGACGACCCGCGTGCTGTATGTCCGCCATGCACGCGCTCACCAGCGCCGCTCCTGGGAGGGCGATGATGACCTGCGCCCGCTGGATAAGAAAGGCCGCCGCCAAGCAGAGATGCTCGTGCCGATGCTCACGCCTTTTCACCCGACCGCCATTTACAGCGCCCCGCCGCAGCGCTGCCAGCACACCGCTGCCCCGTTGGCGGATGAGCTCGGCATGGACATCGCTGTAAACAAAGCATTCGGTGACGATGTGTTTGCTGAATCCCCTGAAGACGCCCGCGCGGCCTTCCAGCGCGTTGTTGACGGCGGCGGTGTCCCCGTCATCGTGAGCCAGGGACTAACCATTCCGGGGATTATCGAATCCTACGCGCCGAAGTTCATCACGACTCCCATCGACGAGCTCAAGTTCAAGAAGGCTTCGGTGTGGGTGCTCTCCTTCAACGACGGTGAACTTACCGGCGCAGACTACCTCGCTAGCCCGCTGCCCGTGCGATAAGCACTACATCGCCACTTCACCAGGTACCTTTCGCCTTCCTGCTGTTCTATTCCCAACGCACAGCAGGGCGGCGCTGCATAGCACGGGTGAAAAGGACCATCCCCAAAGCCCAGATCGGGTAGGCGGCAAGGAAGCCAACGATGGGGATAAATATGACAAAGCTCGTGATGAGGGAACAGATCAAGATAAAGAGCAGCGATTGCCCAAGGTTCTCAATGACCAAGTTCAAAGCCTCCCGGAAGCACTCCATGAGAGGCTTATCCGGGGCATCAGCCTTGATGACAGGCGCTGGCCACAGAAGCGCAAAGAGAATCAGTCCGGGGAAGCCGCCCGCAATTGTTCCGAGCATTGCCAAAATAAAGAAGCAAGCATAGACGCCGGCGCAACCATTCAGCTGGGCAAACCTAAAGTAGTCGCGGAAGGTGACCTTCTCCCCATCAGCGATCTTCCGGGAGCCATTAAAGAGGTTCGCCATCAGCCAGAAAAGATAAGCGAAGGCGGCTAGCACCATGACAACCATGAGAGGGATCCCCACGGTAGTCGCTAAAGGCTCGATGTCCGTGCCATTTCCTTCCATTACTGCGAATACACCGCCTACAACGATTCCCGGCACAAGAAGAAGAGCAAACGTGATAATGAGATGCACCAGCATGGCCAGCATTCCTGGCACCGGTTGCTTTAAGTAACCCTTGAATGACTGGCCCAGAATATCCATGGCGTCAATGGGCGGTACGCCTGCCCCGCCGGGTGGGTTGCCAGGTACTGCGCCGGGCTGGTGGTACCCGTAGCTTCCCGTCTGCTGGTAGCCGTAGCCGTTGGGTTGCTGGTAGCCGTAACTCCCGGATTGTTGATAGTCGTAGCCACCGGGCTGGTGATAATCCGAGCCACCGTACCCGGTGCTGCCGCCGAATTGATTGCCGTTCTCTCCGCTAAAGCCGTCAAAAGGATTAGTCATGCTGAGGATGTTAACGGCGCTATGTGCACCGCGCCACAGGAGGCGGAGAATACTACCCCACCGATGCCGCCTCCGCTAAGACGCAAGGACGCGCGGTTTGAATCCCGGGCGCTTGGATTCAAAGGCATCGATATCGTCCTCGTTACGCAAGGTCAGGCCGATGTCGTCGAGCCCCTCCATAAGGCGCCAACGGGTGTAGTCATCGATATCGAAGGTATAGCTATTGCCGCCCACGGTAACCGTGCGCGCCTCCAAGTCGACGGTGGTTTCGGTCTCCCCGGCTTCTAGCTGCTTCCAGATGAGCTCAATGTCTTCTTGTTCCATGAGTCCCGTCAGCAAGCCCGCTTTACCGGAGTTGCCGCGGAAGATATCTGCGAAGCGCGAGGAGAACACCGCCTTGAAGCCGAATTCCGCAAGCGCCCACACCGCATGCTCACGGGAAGAACCGGTACCAAAGTCCGGGCCTGCGAAGAGCACGGAGCCCTCTTTAAACGGTTCTTGGTTGAGCACGAAGTTCTTATCGCTGCGCCAATTGGAGAACAGGCCGTCGGCAAAGCCGGTGCGCTTCACGGATTTCAGGTAACGCGCGGGAATAATCTGGTCGGTGTCCACATTGGAGACACGCAGCGGAACGCCGACGCCCGTGTGAGTAATAAACTTCTCCATTGTCTTTTTCCTTTCCTTAAGCGCCGGCGAAAGCGGAATCGTCGATGTCTGCTGGTGCGGCCAGGTGGCCCAGAACGGCAGTTGCCGCAGCGACGGCCGGGGACACCAGGTGGGTGCGGCCACCAGGGCCCTGACGGCCCTCAAAGTTGCGGTTGCTTGTCGACGCCGACCTCTCCCCCGGCTTCAACTGGTCCGGGTTCATGCCCAGGCACATTGAGCAGCCAGCGGTGCGCCATTCAGCGCCGAAATCGGTGAAGATCTTGTCCAGCCCTTCCTCCTCAGCTTGGGCCTTGACCACGGCCGAAGACGGAACCACCATCATGCGGGTATCAGCCGCGATGCTGCGCCCCTTGACCACTTCGGCGGCCGCGCGCAGATCCTCGATGCGCGCGTTCGTGCACGATCCAAGGAAGACCGTGTCGATCTGGATATCGCGCAGCGGCGTGCCGGGTTTCAGGTCCATGTAGGCCAAGGCCTTCTCGACGGCGGCTTTTTCGCCGTCGTCGCCGCACTCCTCTGGGTCGGGCACGGTAGCGCTCAATGGCAAGCCCTGTCCCGGGTTAGTACCCCAAGTCACGAAAGGCGTCAACGCGGAGCCGTCGATCTCCACGACGGTGTCGAATTCGGCGCCGTCGTCAGTCGGCAGCGTCTTCCAGTACTCGACGGCCGCGTCCCAATCTTCTCCTTGGGGTGCGAACTCACGGCCCTTGACGTACTCAAAAGTGGTCTCATCCGGAGCCACCATGCCGGCGCGGGCACCGGCCTCGATGGACATATTGCAGATGGTCATGCGGGCTTCCATCGACATCTTGCGAATGGCCTCACCGCGGTACTCGATGATGTGGCCTTGGCCGCCGCCGGTGCCAATCTTGGCGATGATCGCCAAAATCAAATCCTTGGCGGAAACGCCCTCCGCCAGCTCACCGCTGACCTCGATGGCCATTGTCTTAAAGGGCTTAAGCGAAAGTGTCTGGGTGGCCATGACGTGCTCCACCTCAGAGGTACCGATGCCCATGGCAATAGAACCGAAGGCGCCGTGCGTCGACGTGTGCGAGTCACCGCACACGATGGTCATGCCGGGCTGCGTAATGCCCAGCTGAGGACCCACTGTGTGAACGATGCCCTGTTGAGCATCACCCATCGAATGCAGGCGCACGCCGAACTCTTCACAGTTCTTGCGCAGCGTGGACACCTGCGTGCGGGAGACCTCATCCTTGATTTCTAAAAGGTTACCGGACTTAATGCCCACGGTTGGAACGTTATGGTCCTCAGTGGCCAGGTGCAGCTCTGGGTGACGCATCCTGCGACCGGCCAGGCGAAGACCATCGAAAGCCTGCGGGCTGGTAACTTCATGCAAGAGTTGGAAGTCAATATAGAGAAGATCGGGCTCGCCGTTCTCCCCTTTACGCACGACATGGTCGCGCCATACCTTCTCTGCGAGTGTCAGTTTCTCAGTCATGTGCCTCTCCACTTGAAATCTCAATTAATGGGACGTAGATTTCATTATATGGGAGAGTATAGTGCAGTATCAGGAATTAAGGTATTGGATCGCGCGGTAGCCATCATGATGGCCGCGACCAACCAACCTTCTACGCTCAACGAGCTTTGTGAGACCACCGGCCTGCCTCGGGCAACGGCACATCGTCTCGCCACAGCGCTCGAGGCGCACCGAATCCTTACCCGCACCCCCGATGGAAAGTGGGGCGCTGGGCCGGCCCTACCCGGCAACCGTGATCGCATAATCGAAACCGCAGGCCCCATTATGGAGGAGCTTCTCGACGCCACCGGTGAGTCCGTCCAGCTTTACGAACTCTCCGGCACCACGCGCACGTGTATCGCCACGCGCGAGCCGGAGATCGGACTCCACAACGTGGTGCCCGTAGGCCGCCAGCTTCCACTCACCTCCGGTTCCGCCGCCCGCGTCTTCGCCGCCTTTGCTGATGTCCATGTTCCCGATGCCATCTTTAGTGAGCACGATGTCGAGCTCGCGCGCACCAACGGCTACTCCGAATCCATCGAAGAGCGCGAGTCAGACCTCGCTTCCGTTTCCGCCCCCGTCTTCGACGGCGCAGGGAACTTCATCGCCGTCCTTTCCGTCTCCGGTTCCGCCGAACGCTTCCGCCCTTCCCCGGCGGAAAAGTTCGCAGATGTCCTGGTTAGCGCATCCAACCGCTTAAGTGCCGCACTCTCCAATGGCACGCCACGCGACGGCCACCGCTAAGACAACCCGCTAAGAACTGGCCACTTAGCGCAGCGCAATGCAGCGCAGAGGAGTCTAAAGCCTCGAGGCTGCGTTCCTAAATACCGAGACCGAAATACATCGCAAGGCCGCGCAGCCCTTCCGGTCCCGCGCTACTCGTCGAGGACAATGCCTCACCTGTTTCTTGGGCCACCCGGACTGGATTTCCTGGCTCCCGGTTGGGGCGGCGCGGCACCCAACCCTGATGTGGCAGGCGCGCTAGTTCATCCGCATGTGGCATGCGCGCATAATTTGAGAATGTAACTGTCCGGCCGTCCCGGTTAGCCTGGGTAATCCCCTGGTAGATGCCCACAACGCCCGGCTGCCCTGGGACGGACACTGCTCCACCGCTATCCCCTGGCGCCAGCGACACGTCGGCTGCATAGTTCATGCCTGGAAAGACACCCGGCCCCTTCACCGCGGTGCCACACTGACGCGACGCGGCCTGTCCGTCGAAGCACACCGTTGAGCCTTCACCAGGCACCGGTGCCATGCCATCCCCGGTGAGCGGGTTGCCTGCCGAATAGGTTCCGCCGGCGAATTGAATATAGGCCAAGTCATGCCCCGCAGCCCCCGAGGGCGTGAACCAACGCAACGTTCCTAGGTGCTGGCCTGCTTCGTTATACACTTGTTCGCCATTTAAGCCACAGTGCGCCGATGTCCACGCCCGATTAGCCTCGACGTAACCAACAGTGCACAACGCGCCATCAGAAGCCGCGATCCTTTGTCCTTGCCGAACCGGCACCCCCTCAGCAGCGGTCGCGGGGGCGGCGAGAGCAAAGGCCAGCGAGCATGCGCCAGCCATGAATGCAAAGCCTGGTAAGACACGGGAAAAGCGAAGTTGCGGAGACCTTTTCATCATCACCTTACTCTAGCCTGGGCTAGGCCAATTCTCCCTTCACGCCCCGTGTTCAGTTCCGGCGATACCCCCACCCACCCCGCTATTGAAAGTGTATTGGAAACGCGCTTTACTAACATTGACAGCTACTGAAAATGTAGTGAAAATTCCCGACCTCCAGGAGGAGCCATGACCCACACCATCCACGACGAGCACACCCACGTCCACGGCGAAGGCTGCGGCCACGTCGCCTTCCCGCACGGCGATCACACCGACTACGTACACGACGGCCACATTCATCGCGAGCATGAAGGCCACTGAGACGAGTGCGAGGCATCCGAGCACACCGTTCACGATGCCCACGAACACGAGCACGGCGAGGGTTGCGGGCACGTCGCTATTCCCCATGGCGACCACGTGGACTACCTGCATGATGGTCACCGCCACGCGGCACATGACGGCCACTGGGATTGCCACTAAGAGCTACCCCGATTCTGTTTATTGAGCTGCCCAATCTGAGTGCACGTCACTGTGATTGGGCAGCTTTCCCCGTTTTCCCCAGCGCATCGCCACACATCTCGTTAGGGTGGGCTTTATGACTTCCACGCGCGCCCACCGTCCCATCGCAGCTTTTGCAGCCATAATCACCGCCGGTGTTCTTACGGTCGGATGCTCCACGTCATCCGAGATGGCAGCGCCGTCAAGGACGGAAGCGGCATCGGGTGAGCCAACGTTTGAGAACACTTACCCGGCATTTCAGCCGCTTAACGATGACGCTGAGCTTCACGTTCCGAACGCTGCCGACGAGGCAGGCCCCGACGGCCCTGAACCAACCTTGCCGGACAACGCAGGCGATCAGCCTGCGGACCAGGCTCAACAACCTGACACACAGGCCCAGAGTGCACAAGGAGCCCAAGCCGCCCAACCAGCAGCAGGCCAACGCCAAACCTCTCAGACGGCACAAACGGCCACGTATAACAGCCTTTCTGAACAACTCCCCGAGGGCGACGCCAACGGCGCGTCAGTCAACGTTTACGGCACGCCTGCCACTGTGTGCCAGATGGGCGATGGCTATAACATCGCTTTCGTCATGGCCGGTGCGAACACCAGTTGCGATTTCGCCCGTTCCACTGCAGGCCGTTTGATGACCTTGGCACCAAGCTCTAAAGACGACCTCCGGTCCTTCATCCCCGGACAGGTCACCGTCAACAGCCCCATTACCCAACAGAACTATTCACTGACATGCCAAACCGATGAGCACGAGATCATTCGCTGCACCGGCGGCAATAACGCTGAGATCCTCATTGTCGGCCTAAACGACAGGATGTGTTGGTGAGGTTGGATGGTTAGCCGGTCTGGCGTGCTGGTATTAGGATGATTTCACTTATCCGGAGGGATAACCCAGCCTCGGGCCGGAAATACCGCCAAGGGCGTGCTGGTGTGCTAGGCGCCTAGGTTCACGATGAGAGGATGAGTAAGAATCATCCTCGATGCCCCGTCTGTACCGGGGTATGCATCAAATACGGAACGACAAGTACTGGTCGCCAACGATGGCGATGCCGCACTTGCAAGGCCACTTTCACCCGCACCAATGACGACGCAGTTCAAGCAAAATGGTTTCGCCTTTTCATCTTTTGGCTCATGTCAGGCCGCAGCCTGGCACAGACAGCTAAGACCTGCGGAGTTTCATCACGAACTCTGCAACGCCGGTTCAAAACGTTCTGGCTTATCCAACCTCCCCGAAGCGTTGATAAGCAGCGAATCTACGATCAAATCTTCATTGACGGCACCTACTTCAACACCAAGTGCCTTGTCGTGGCTGCTGACTCCTGCCATGTCATCAACTGGTTCTGGTGCACTAAGGAATCCTCCTGGTCCTACATGCGCCTGCTCGACGAGATAGCCCCACCACAATTGGTGACCTGTGATGGGGATTCCGGAGGACTTAAAGCACTACGCCGCCTGTGGCCTGATACCCCGGTTCAACGCTGCATTGTCCACGTCAAACGCAACATTCAACGCGCCACAGGCCTTCACCCCACCTCGCCGATGGGCAAGGCACTACAACGGCTTTCTTTTGAGCTGCTCGCCGTTGACAATCTGGATGAAGCAGCCGCATGGACTGCCAAGCTACACCAATTCGGCACTGTATTTAGCGCCCAGCTCAAAGCCAGAACTTACGTCAAAGACGTCCCTTTCGAGCAGATTCCTAAATCCAAACGTGGCAACAAAAAATGGTGGTACACCCACTACGCTCACCGCGGAATCTACCTACAGCTGAAGAAAATGAGTCAACACGGACGGACCTGACCCCCGGAAAGTAGACACGTCGGGGGTTAGCTATGCTGCTTGGGTCAGTGTAGCTGATGTGAGTGCTTCGAAGTCATCGGGGGCTAGAAGATTGCACCAGGAGTGTCGTCTGCGCGTGTTGTAGCGCATGCACCATCGAAAGACTTCTTGGCGACAGCTGATTGGGCTGTCAAAGACTTTCCGATCACGCAGAACTTCACGCTTTAAGGTGGCGTTAAATGACTCTGCCAAGGCATTATCAGCACTCGTTCCCACCGCGCCCATGGATTGGCGAACACCAAGCTGGGTGCAGTGGTCCCTAAATGCTTGTGAGGTGTACACACTGCCATGATCAGAATGGAAAATTGCCCCTTTAAGACTTCCACGGACTTTCCTTGCATGAGATAAAGCTTCGATAACCAGCGATACCCGCATGTGATCGGCGAGTGCATGGCCGACGAGCTTGCGCGAGTAGACGTCGATGACCGTGGCCAGGTACATGTTCTTGCCGCCCTTACACGGCAGGTAGGTGATATCGCCTACATAGACGTGGTTCGGCCTATCAGCGGTGAATCTGCGGCCTACTAAGTCTGGCATGACTCGACGGCCAGGCTTGCGCCTGGTGGTGATACATCGACGCCGTTTACTAAAGCCTTTCAGCCCCATGGATTTCATGATGCGTGCGACCTTCTTGTG
>NZ_JASPKB010000007.1:0-192953 GCF_030232515.1 Corynebacterium sp. MSK004
TGGTCCTCGATGACTTCCTGACCACACCTGTGGATGCCGCGACCGCGCACCAACTTCTCAACATCCTCGCCGGGCGAGAAGGCAAAGTCTCAACGATAGTGACCTCACAATTCACCCCACTGGAGTGGTACAAGTCCATCCCCGACGCCGTGATCTCCGAGTCAATCCTCAACCGACTCGTCTCCGGCGCCGAGATCATCACACTCGAAGGACCAAACATGCGCCTGAACACCAACACATAACCACCAACAACGCCTGAGTAAGACACCGCTACCGGATACTCACTCAGGCGCTACCAGATACTCACCACACCGCTACCATTTCAGTCTTCTGAACAGCTAGCCCCTTCCAGAAGGAATCCTTTGCCTAGCTTTGACATAGCCACAGCTTTAGCCCTCTTACAGTCGAAGTAGCAGTTGGATCCAAGCGAACAAAACGCAAAAAGGGCCCTTCCTCTTTGATAAGAGGAAGGGCCCACAGCACTTTTGCAAGTGTGGATTAAGCAGTTGCTTCTGCAGCAGCCTCTTCGGCCGGAACAATGTTGACCAGACGACGTCCACGCTTGACGCCGAACTCAACAGAGCCTGCCGCGAGAGCGAACAGGGTATCGTCGCCGCCGCGACCAACGTTCTCACCCGGGTGGAACTTGGTGCCGCGCTGACGCACGATGATCTCGCCGGCCTTAACCTGCTGACCACCGAAGCGCTTGACGCCGAGGCGCTTGGACTCGGAATCGCGACCGTTGCTGGAGCTGGAAGCACCCTTCTTGTGTGCCATGTGGTTTCCCCTCCTTCAGGGATGAATTGGAGCCGGTTAAGGCTTACTTGATACCGGTAATCTTCAGCGTGGTCACCGGCTGACGGTGACCAAGGCGACGCTTGTAACCAGTCTTGTTCTTGTACTTGAGGATGTCGATCTTCGGGCCCTTGCCCTGCTCGACAATTTCAGCGGAGACGGAGACCTTCTCCAGGTCTGCAGCCTTCGACTTGACGGTTGCGCCATCGACGAGCAGAACCGGGGTGAGAGCAACGGAGGAACCCGGCTCACCCTCGATCTTCTCGACCTTGACGAGGTCACCTTCAGCAACCTTGTACTGCTTTCCGCCGGTCTTGACGATCGCGTACATAGAGGGCTACCCCTTATCTAAACTCGGCTCGCTAGCAGCTGGGTGGTGCAGCTAGCGAATGGACATTGGACATTGGCGTTTAGAACCACATCCGCGAGAGACGTGCGGGAACCGCAGCGCGTCCCATCGAGCGCATTCATGGTCTAAACAGCGACTGTCAAAGACTACCCCGTGAGGGGGCGAAAAGGCAAAACGCCTTTTCTAGCGCGACCTGCGCCGTGCTACTCGACGCCTCCCGCGCCCGCCCTTTCGCGCCTTCGACGCTGTGGTCTGTGCGGAAGACTCTCGCCGCTGCGCCTCGCTCCCCTGTCCGCGTTCATTCGGCCTCTGGGTGGCTTGGCTCTGCGCCATCTTGCGCACCACTCGGCGGCGGCCGCGGCTGCGGGTCGCGCGCACGCTCGTGTTCTCGCCCGGCTCCGCGCCCTTGCGCTCAGCCTTGACCTCCTTTTTAGAGGTGGCTAGCTGAGCGTCCTTGGCCGGGGCCTCGTCCTGCGCGAAGTCTTCACGCTTCGGGCGAATATCCGAGCGGGAGTTTCCGCGCGTGCGGCGCTTGCGGCGCGGTGACTTTTCAAAGGCTTCGACAGCCTCGTCATAGGTCTGCTCCGAGCGCTGCGTGGATGCCTTTTCCGCACCGGCGTGCTCATCGCGCTTGCCGTGCTTCGCGCGCGAGCCCTCACTCGTCTCCTCGCGTTGTGGCTCCCGGAAGGTACGCGTTGCCCGGCGCGGCTTGCGCGAGCGCTTCGCCTTCGCCTTCGAGCGCTTCGCGTCCAGGCTTTCCGCTACGGCATAGCCAATGGAGGCGCTATCCGGGGTATCCGGCTCGTCCTCGTCGACGACGACCACGTTGGCCACGAGCTCCTCCAAGGAGGACTCGTCGTCGCGCGAAGCTTCCTTTTCTGTGGCAGTTTCGTGCTCGGCGGCGGCTTCCTCGTCGTCGCGGTGCATGCGCACGGCAGCCGGGTGCTGCTTCGGATCGCGCTGCGGTGTGCGGCGCTCCTTGCGGCTACGGCGCTGCGGCTTCGAGTTCTCCTCCTCGGCATCCTCATCAACCGGGTACTCGTGAATGATGATGCCCCGGCCATGGCAGGCCTCGCACTCGGTGGAGAAAGTCTCGATGAGGCCTGTGCCCACGCGCTTTCGCGTCATCTGCACCAAGCCCAGTGAGGTGACCTCAGAAACCTGGTGGCGCGTCCGGTCACGTCCCAGCGCCTCCTTGAGGCGGCGCAGCACAAGGTCCTGGTTTTCCGGCAGCACCATATCGATGAAGTCCACGACGATCATGCCGCCGATATCGCGCAGGCGCATTTGACGCACGATCTCCTCGGCCGCCTCAAGGTTATTGCGGGTCACCGTCTCCTCGAGGTTGCCGCCGGAACCGGTGAACTTGCCCGTGTTGACGTCAATGACCGTCATGGCCTCAGTGCGGTCGATGACGAGGGTGCCGCCAGACGGCAGCCACACCTTGCGGCCCAAGGCCTTCTGCAGCTGCTCATCAATGCGGTAGGCGCTGAAGGCATCCTCGCCATCGTGGTCGCGGGCGTCGTAGCGCACAACGCGGTCCGCCAAGTCGTGCGCCATGGAGTCCACGTAGGCGCTGACCGTGTTGTAGGAACGCTTGCCGTCCACAACCAAGGTACTGAAGTCCTCGTTGAAAAGGTCGCGCACCACCTTGATGAGCAGGTCCGGCTCTTCGTACAGGGTGACCGGCTTGGCGCCCTTCGTTGCCTTCTCGTGCGCGGCGCGGGCGCTAATGTCCTCCCACAGGGAGTGCAGGCGGTTGACGTCGGACGCGATGTCCTCCTCCGACACGTTCTCCGCTGCGGTACGAATGATGGCGCCGCCATCCCCCGGGATGACGCGCTCCAAAATCCCCTTAAGGCGCTTGCGCTCCGGCGCCGGCAGCTTGCGAGAAATCCCCGCGCTGCGCCCGCCCGGCACATACACCAGGAAGCGGCCGGCCAAAGAAATCTGGGTGGTCAGGCGCGCGCCCTTGTGGCCGATGGGATCCTTGGCAACCTGAACCAGGACCTGATCACCGGACTTCAAGGCGTTTTCCACCTTGCGGCCGCGTCCGCCAATACCCAATGCGCGCCAGTCGATGTCGCCCGCGTACAGCACACCGTTTCGGCCCTGTCCAATATCGACGAAGGCTGCCTCCATCGAGGGCAGCACGTTTTGCACGCGGCCCAAGTAGATATTGCCAATTTGGGAGGGGCGCGTCTCCGTCGTGACGAAGTGCTCGACCAGGAGATCATCCTCCAGCACACCGACCTGGGTGATGATGCCCGCACCGTCGGTGCGCTGCTTATCGCGCACCACCATGGTGCGCTCTACAGATTCGCGGCGCGCAAGAAACTCCGCTTGGGAGACGATGTGCTGGCGCTCGCGGCCCTTCTCCCGCAGCTCCGCACGGCGGCGGCGCTGCGCCTCGATGCGGGTTGAGCCCTTGATGGCCTTCGGCTCTTCAATGTGCTCGACTTCCTCGCGGGCTGGCCCGCGGCTTTCCGCCCCGCGGCCACGGGAAGTTCCGCGGCTGCCGCGACGGCGACCACGCGGTTGGTTCGACGGCGCCGAATCTTCCTCGGTTTCTTCCACGCGCTTTTCTGGCTTCTGGCGCTTGGCCAGCGGAGTGATCTTCGGCGCCATGAAGACCGGCGCGAAGTCGTACACGTCCGGGTCTTCCTCAGCCATCGGGGTGATCAGCGGGGTGAGGTCCTCGTCCTCGTCGCTATCACCGGCCTCGGCGAGCGCCTCGTGCAGCATTTCGGCATCGACCTTGTCGACGATCTGCGAAATCTCGTTGTCAACGTTCTTGCGCACGCGCTCGCGCAGCTTTTCTTCTTCCTCGCTCAGTTGTTCCGGCTGCTCCAGTTGCGCAGCAGGCTCTTCCGGTACGGGTTCCTCTGCCTGCTCCTTCGGCTCAGCCTTCTTGCCTGCCTTGCTCACGCGCTTCGCCGCACGCTTGGCGCGCTTCTTCTTCACAGTCTTCTCCGGCTTTTCTTCAGCCGGGGCTTCAGTAGTTTCTTCGACAGGTTCTTCGGGGGTCTGCGCAGCATCGGCCGTGGCTGCAGCCTGGTCGGCGTCCTCGGTGGCGGCCTGGTCGGTGCCCTCGGGGGCGGGCACGAGGGCGTCGATAAGCTGGCCCACCTCTTCCGGCGTAAGCGTGGACTGTGCGGACTTCTTGATTCCCATCTCCGCGAACTGGACCACCAATTCCTTGGAAGCCACGCCCACCTGCTTGGCCAAGGCATAAAGGCGAGTCTTGGGGGCGAGTGCCTCGCAGTCAATCCCCGCTACAGCCGCGGCCAACGTCGATTCAATACGTTCTTCTTTTGTTTTCTTCTTGGATGCCATCAGTGGCTAATCTCCTGAGGTTGTGCTCACCCCGGGCGCAGGTTGCCGCCACACGGTGGTGAGTCTTTGAAAAATTCTCATCATCTTTATTAAGTTGTCAGCGCCTTCTATTCTGGCACAGAGCTCGATTAAGGCTCACATGTTAGTATCGCCGCTATGTCCGACGGCGCGCCCACAAACACACCTGCAGAGCGGAAAATACCTGTACACGCCCCACGCACTGTGGCGCAGGCGCGCGCCCGCAACGAGATCGCGCTGCGGGATATTGTGACCGTAGCCGCGCCCGCGGGCATCGCTTCAGGCCTTCGCGTCGTTGACTTCCCTTATCCCTACGCGGTCCCGGTCTATGCGGTGCTTTGGATCGCCATGGCCTACGGCGCCATCCGCATCATTCGCAGCAAGCCAAAGTTCGTCCAAGCTGCTCAAGAAGAGTACCGGGCGGGCGATTACCCTCTTCTCGCCTACTTTCTGCCGGTGCTTGCCATCTTCTCCCCTCTCATCACTGAGGGAATTCAGTCCACCGGGGTTCTCAGCGATATCTCACCCAACCCCATCCTTATCGCCGCTGGACTTACTGCCTTCTCCATCCCCGCGTTCATCTTCGGCGGCCGCGCTTTCGGTACCACCTCCTACCGAGTGGGCAAGCGACGCATCAAGGCCATCACCGAACAAGGAAGCCTCGAAGGCGTCACTCAAGAGAGCATCACCGCGGTAGAAGCTCACCCGGAAGTCCTCAGCGGGCTGGTCGCCGCCGGTGCAGTCACTGGCAATACCACCACCATCCCTGCACTGGGGCAGCTGCTCGGCTACGAGGAGGGACTCGAAGAAGAACTCCGTGAGCTCGAGAAGGCCGGCGTGGTGAAGCTACCTGGCCTCATCCAGTGGAATGGTGAGCGGACTTTCAACATCACGCTGACCGAAGCCGGGGTGCGCAGCATGGACGCTGCACGCACGCGCTAGTGCGGAAGAGTGTCATCTCCTGGGAAGAGTTTCGGGCCAATCCACAGCATGAAATAGACCAGACCAACGAGGACCGGAATCTCAACAAGGGGACCAATCGTTCCGGCAAGGGCTTGAGCAGACATCGCTCCGAAGGTGCCGATAGATACTGCAATAGCAAGCTCAAAGTTATTTCCTGCTGCAGTAAACGCCACGCTGGCAGACTGCGCGTAATTCATGCCAACGGCCTTTGCCACGCCCAGTGACAGCACGAACATGCCCACAAAGTAGATAACCAGCGGCACGGCCACGCGCACTACCGTTGCTGGCTGCTCCACAATGTGCTCGCCCTGCAGGGAAAAGAGCAACACAATTGTGTACAGCAGACCAATCATGGCCAGGGGCGATACGGCTGGGAGGAAGCGGTTCTCAAACCATTCCCGTCCTTTTGCCTTTTCGCCCCACACGCGAGACAGCGCACCCAACAGGAACGGTATGCCCAAGAAGACAAGTACGGACTTAACAATGGCCCAGAAGGAAAAGTCAGCGCTCGTCGTGTCCAGGCCCAGCCATCCGGGGAGGACGCGAAGGTAGAACCAGCCCAGAACACCAAACATAGCGACCTGGAAGATGGAGTTCAGGGCGACAAGCACAGCCGTTGCCTCGCGGTCAGCGCACGAGAGGTCCGACCACACAAGTACCATGGCAATACAGCGCGCAAGGCCCACAATGATGAGGCCGGTGCGCAGCTCCGGCTGGTCCGCCAAGAACAGCCACGCCAGGGTAAACATAAACGCCGGCCCCACCAGCCAGTTGAGGACGAGCGATACCGCCATGAGGCGGCCATCCGTGGCAATTTCCTTGGTCTTCTCGTAGCGAACCTTGGCCAAGGGTGGGTACATCATGACGAGGAGACCAATGGCGATCGGGATGGAAATCCCGCCGACTTCAACGGCGCCCAAGGCTTGGCCAATCCCGGGAATGAAGTGGCCAATAAGCAATCCGGCGGCCATCGCCAGAATGATCCACACGGGTAAAAATCGGTCAAGAAAAGACAACCTCGGGCGTTGCGGCACGGCCATGTCTCTCCCTCCTTCAACGTTGAATAGAGCACGATACGAACATGCAATGTACAGCACGTATTGATAAGCGTCAATATAACGTGGGGCGCAAGGATAACCCCTATACTGATCGCATGGCTTCCTCTTCCACGCCCGAGACCAGCGCACCCGGCACTGAGTGTTGCTCCTTAAGCACGGGCCCGCTTAGCGACGCCGAGGCGAGGCATTTTTCGCAGCAATTCAAAGTACTGGCAGACCCAGCCCGCCTGCGTCTTTTGTCCATCCTGTGCGATGAAGGCTGTGGGCCCATGAGCGTCACGGAACTCACCGAGCTCACTGCGCTGAGTCAGCCCACGGTCTCCCATCACCTAGCACGCTTGCGAGAGGCCGGCTTGCTATCCAGACAGCAACGCGGCCGCACCGTCACCCATCAGGTGCACAAAGACGCCTTTATGGCATTGCGCACATTGCTCTCGTTCGACTAAACCGCGCCCGGGCTACCTGCGCTCGAGCACACAGGACGGGTTCGGGTTAAGGGTCAGAAACGACAAAAGCCCGAGCGCTATGCTCGGGCCTTATTGCGCGCTAGGCGCGGTGAACTTCTTTAGAGGTTCGGGAACCAGATGGAGATCTCGCGCTCTGCGGACTCCGGGGAGTCGGAACCATGAACAACGTTCTCGCCAACGGTCAGGGCGAAGTCACCGCGGATGGTACCCGGGGTGGCCTTCTCCACCGGGTGGGTGCCACCGGCGAGCTGACGCCATGCGGCGATAGCGGACTCGCCCTCGATGATGCCAGCAACCAGCGGTGCGGAGGTGATGAAGTCAACGAGCTCGCCGAAGAAAGGCTTGTCCTCGTGCTCGGCGTAGTGCTTCTTTGCGGTCTCCTCGTCGGCGACGCGCAGATCCATGGCGACGAGCTTCAGGCCCTTGCGCTCGATGCGGGAGATGATCTCGCCCACGTGGCCGTTCTTCACGCCGTCCGGCTTGATGAGAATGAGTGTACGTTCAGTCATAGGGCACATAGTACAGAACAGGTGCTCCCGCGTCCCGACAGTGGGCCAATTATTAAGCGCTACGTGAGGCGGCGCACGATTTCCTCCGCGCGCTCATGGCTCGTGCCACGAAACCACATCTGTACTTGACGCACGGCCGTGCCGTATTGGCCGCTCTCCAGCAGGCCTTTCAGCTCCTCGCGGTGCCATTCTTCCAAATCCGCAAACTCCACCGGGCGCTCGTCGCGCTGCTGTTTGAGCACGCCGACGACGAGGAAGACGAAGGCCGGAATCAACAGCGCCAGTGGCAGCGCAAAACCGCCAAAATACAGCTTGGCCACGAGAGCAGCGATGCACAGCAGGGCGGACAGGCCGTAGAGAAGAAAGAGCATGCCGGCTAGTCTAGCGCGTTCAGCGTCGACTGCAGCCAGACGCGAGAGTTCATGAGCAGGCGCTTCGCCTCCGCGGTATGGGGAGCCCACAACTCGAAGGCGTGGACGCCGCCATCCACAACCTCGCACTGCGTGGGCACGCCTGCGGACTTCAGGCGCTCGGCGTAATCCACAATCTCGCCGTAGAAGAGCTCGCTGCTGCCCGCATACAGCCACGCCGGCGGTAGGCCAGACAGTTCCGCGCGGCGGCCGGGCACGGCATAGGGCGCGTCCGGCTTGCCGTTGGTGTAGTAGCGCCAGGCCTGCGCGTTGGAATCTGCATCCCAGATGGGGTTGCGGTCGGTGGACGCTGCGCGGTCATCCAGCATCGGACAAAATAGCCACTGCCCCGCCGGCTGGATTCCGCCTTCATCATAGAGGCGCTGGCACAAGGCGGCGGCGAGCCCTCCCCCGGCGCTTTGGCCGCCGATGACAATCCGATCCGGACTAATTCCCAGCTCCTCCGCGTGCGTGAGGAGCCAGTGGTGGGCCGAGTGGACGTCGTCAAGCGCGGCCGGATAGGGGTTTTCCGGGGCATAGCGATAGCGCGGCGCGATGACGGTGACGCCGACTTCCGCGGCGGTCTCTTTGAGGTGTTTGACGTCCTGGCGCGGATGGCCCATGAGCAGCCCTCCGCCGTGGATCCACAACACGGCGCCGCGTGGGTTCTCCGGGCTATAGATGGTCGCGCGGATTTCGGCGTTTCTCACCCGCCGCGTGCGCACGCCCTGGATATAGGGGGCGGGCCACAGCGCTGGAACTACACGCCCGGCGCGGCGGATCAGCGGGTTGGTCGGATCCCACAAAGACATGAATGCTGCGCCCGCGCGCAGCTCCGGCCGGATATACACCGCGGCGGTCTACTTCTCAGTCAGGTGCTGCGTAGTGAGGTAGCCGCGGTCCATGCGGGCAACGAGCACCGAGCGCATATACGCCGCCAGAGCCCAGAGAAGGGCGAAGATGATGAAGATCGTGGCCACGGACCAGTGGACCATGAAACCAAGAACAATGCCGATGACGTGGAACACGATCAATACCCCGACGACCCAGGACTTGTTCATGAACGGGAAGGACGCTAACAACAGCACCATAAATCCGATGACCACGCCATAGTTGAACGGGGTCCACAGGGCGCCGTCATACAGCTTGTACAGCATCGGCAGCGCCAAAACCAAGGTGATGAGTTCCAGCGTGAGGGAACTGGCCACCACCATGCCACCGAATTGCTTGAGGGGATCCTTGGCCGGCGCTTGGCCTAGTCCGAGCGGGCCGATCTCCTCCTCGGGGACGGGTTTGCGGGGGCTCATGCGGGCTCCTTTCCAAAGAGTGCGCGGGCGTCACCTGCCGTGACTACCGAGCCGGTGATCACGATGCCAGATCCGGACTGCACGTCGGCCTCCTCCGCCAATTCCACGGCTTGGGTATAGGCGCTGGGCAGCTCGGGTTCGACATACACGCGCTCCTCACCGAAGATGTCGCGGGCGAGCTCCGCTAGCTCGTAGGCATCGCGGGCGCGCGGCGAGGTGTTCTGCGTGATGACGACTTCCGTGAGAACGGATTCCAGGGCCGTGAGGATGCCGGCGGCGTCCTTGTCGGCGAAGATGGACACCACGCCGATGAGGCGGGCGAAGTCGAAGTCGCGGTCGAGCGCTGCGGCTAGGGCCTTAGCGCCGTGCGGGTTGTGGCAGGCGTCCAAGAAGGTCGTGGGGCTGGTGCGCACGCGCTCCAAGCGTCCGGGGGAAACGGCCTTGGCAAAGCCGGTGCGCACGGAGGCGATATCGAGCTGATTGCCTGACGACGCCCCGAAGAAAGCCTCCACCGCCGCCAAGGCGACGGCCGCGTTCTTGGCTTGGTGCTCGCCGTGCAGCGGCAGGAAGATGTCCTCATAGAGGCCGCCGAGACCTTGGATGGTGAGCTGCTGGCCGCCGACGGCAATGCGGGATTCCAGCGCGGCGAACTCGGAGCCCGCGCGCGCTACGCCGGCGCCGACGTCGACGGTGCGCTGCAGCAGCACACGCATGGCCTCCGGCTCCTGCTCGGCGATGATGGCGATGTTCTCCCCCGGCGTGAGCACGTCGTCGGCGTCGTGCTCACGGGCTTTGATGATGCCGGCCTTTTCACCGGCGATCTCGGTGATGGTGTCACCGAGGTAATCGGTGTGGTCGAGACCCACCGGCATGACCACGGCTACCTCCGCGTTGACCACGTTCGTGGCATCCCACGTGCCGCCGAGGCCGACCTCGACCACGGCGACGTCGATGGGTGCATCGGCGAAGGCCGCGTAGGAAATACCCACGAGCACCTCGAAGGTGGACATGGGGATGTCGGAGCGGGAATCCACCATTTCCACATAAGGCTTGATTTCACGCCAGATGCGCACGAAGTCGCGCGGATGGATGGGGTGGCCGTCGATGCCGATGCGCTCGGTCACCAGCTGTAGGTGGGGGCTGGTGACGAGGCCTACCCGCCGATGGAAGGAGCGCAGCAGCGAATCGATCATGCGCGCGGTCGAGGACTTGCCGTTGGTGCCTGCAACCTGGATGACGTGGAAGGAACGCTCCGGATTGCCCAAGAGATCCATGAGCATCTCGATGCGCTCGAGGCTGGGCTCAATGATGGTCTCCGGGGCACGCGCGTTGAGCTCCGCGGTCACCTGAGCCAGCTCCGCGAGCTCCTCCGGCGTGGCCTGCTCGGGCGCTGCCTCCTCGTAGTCATCCTCGCCGCCGAGGTTGAGTGTTAGGCCGGAGTCGGTGATTTCGACCGGCCCGCCATCGGTGCCCTCCGCGAGGGCATCAACGACCTCAAATTCCTCGCGGTTCTTCTCCTCCGCCACTACTTGAGCCCCTCCAGACGTGCGGTGATGCGCTCGACCTCCTCCTGGGCCACCTGCTGACGCACGCGGATCTTCTCCACGACTGCCTCCGGCGCCTTGGACAGGAAGGCCTCGTTCCCCAACTTCTTGCCGGTCTGGTCCAGTTCCTTCTGGGCCTTGGCCAGATCCTTCTCCAAGCGCTTGCGCTCAGCGACGACGTCGACGGCACCGGAGGTATCCAAGGTGACCTCAACGGTGGCCTGGGACAGACGCACCTCGATGGAAGCAGACGCGGTGAAGTCCTCGCCCGGCTCCGTGGTATTGGCCAGGTTGCGGATGAGTCCCTCCTGCTCCTGCAGGTCAGCCGCGGCGAAGTCGAGGCGTCCCGGGACCTTCTGGGAAGGCTTGACGCCCTGATCGGAGCGGAAGCGGCGCAGCTCGGTGATGAGCTTGTCGGCATCCTGAATGCGGCGGGCAGCCACCTCATCCTTCTCCGCGCCACCGTTGGTGTGCTCCTGGGTAGGCCACTGCGCTGTGACGATGGTCTCCCCGCCAGTCAGAGCCTTCCACAGGACCTCGGTGACGAAAGGCATGGTCGGGTGCAGCAAACGCAGAACCAGGTCAAGCACGCGGCCCAAAACGATCTGGGTCGTGCGTCCGGTGGCCTGCTCCTCGGCGCTCGCCGCATCGAAGTCGCGCGGGATCTGGGTCTTGGCAATCTCCAGGTACCAGTCACATAGCTCATCCCACACGAAGTGGTAGAGCAGCTCATTGGCCTTGGCGAACTGGTAGTCATCCAGGTAGGCGTCGACCTTGGCGCGGACCTCCTCGGAACGGTCGAGGATCCAGCGGTCGGCGTCGGTCAGCGCGTCGCGTGCCGGCAGCTCCGCCACGCCCGCGCCGTTCATGAGCGCGAACTTGGTGGCGTTAAAGAGCTTGGTGGCGAAGTTACGTCCGGCGGCGGCAGCGTCGACTGCCAGCGGCAGGTCCACGCCCGGGTTGGCACCGCGGGCCAGGGTGAAACGCAGCGCGTCCGCACCATAGTCGCGCACCCAATCCATCGGGTCGATGCCGTTGCCCAGGGACTTCGACATCTTGCGGCCCTGCTCATCGCGCACGAGACCATGGAGGTAAATATCCGTGAACGGCACCTGCGGGCGGCCATCCTTGCCTTCGCCGAGCAGCTCCGGGGTGTGCGCGCCGGCAAAGGTGCCGAACATCATCATGCGTGCGACCCAGAAGAAGAGGATGTCATAGGCGGTAACCAGCACGTTCGTGGGGAAGAACTTCTCCAGATCGGCGGTCTTTTCCGGCCAGCCCATCGTGGAGAAAGGCCACAGCGCAGAGGAGAACCAGGTGTCCAGAACGTCCGGGTCCTGGACGTAGCCTTCCGGCGCTTCCTCGTCGGGACCAAGGCAGATGATGTCGCGCTGGCCGTCCTCGCCCTCTGGCCCGTACCAAATGGGGATGCGGTGACCCCACCACAGCTGGCGGGAGATGCACCAATCGTGCATGTCATCGACCCACTCGAAGTAGCGCGGCTCCAGGGACTTCGGGTGGATGGTGGTATCGCCCTCGCGGACGGCGTCGCCGGACATCTTCGCCATCTTCTCCACGGCCACAAACCACTGCAGGCTCAGGCGCGGCTCAATCGGCTCGCCGGAGCGCTCCGAGTGGCCCACGGAGTGGACGTAGGGGCGGATCTCCTTGACAATGCGGCCCTGTTCGCGCAGCGCCTCACGGATCTCTACGCGGGCCTCTTCGCGGGTCAGGCCGTCAAACTTCGTGCCGGTATTCGCGATGTGTCCGGTGGTGTCCATGATGGTGGGCATGTCCAGGTCATGGCGCAGGCCCATGGCATAGTCATTCGGATCGTGTGCCGGCGTGATCTTCACTGCACCAGTACCGAATTCCATGTCCACGTAGTCATCGGCAATGATCTTCAGGCTCAGGTCATCGCGGAAGGGGTGTGGCAGTTCCTGGCCCACCAGGTGGGCGTAGCGCTCGTCCTCGGGGTGGACGGCAATGGCGACGTCGCCCAGCATCGTCTCCACACGGGTGGTGGCCACAATGAGGTGGGGTTCATCGTCGTTCAGCGAGCCATAGCGAATGGAGACAAGCTCACCCTCGACGTCCTTGTAGACAACCTCGATATCGGAGACGGCGGTCTCCAGCACCGGGGACCAGTTAACCAGACGGTTGGCCTGGTAGATCATGCCCTCGTCGTAGAGGGTCTTGAAGATGGTCTGCACGGCGCGGGAGAGGCCATCATCCAGGGTGAAGCGCTCGCGGGACCAGTCCACCGAGTCACCGATGGCGCGCATCTGGTTCTGGATGGTGCCGCCGAATTCTTCCTTCCACTCCCAGACCTTGTTGATGAATTCCTCGCGCTCATAGTCCCAGCGCTTCTTTCCCTCCTGCTCGCGCAGGCGGGCCTCCACCTTGGTCTGGGTAGCAATACCGGCGTGGTCAGCACCCGGCAGCCACAGGGTGGCATAACCCTGCATGCGCTTGCGGCGAATGATGGAGTCGATCAGAGTGTGGTCCAGGGCGTGGCCCATGTGCAGCTGGCCGGTGACGTTCGGCGGCGGCAGCACGATGGAATAAGGCTCCGCCTCCGAGGAAGCATCCGGGGTGAAGTAACCGGCGCTTACCCAGCCTTCGTAGAGGTCTTTCTCTACTGCCTGCGGCTCCCAGGACTTGGGAAGCTGGTCCGCGCGGTTGGTGCCAACGAGTTGCTCTTTATTCTGATCAGTCACCTGGCCAACTCTACCCTGTGCGTCAACTGGCACCAGCGCCGTGTCTAGAGTAAGGGCATGTCTCACAACCCTGGCCACCGCGCCCGTCTCCGCACCCGCCATTTCGCCCGCTCTAAAGAAAACTCTCAGGCCTTCGCGTGCCTGACGAGCTATGACTGCATGACCGCCGAAATCTTCGATGAAGCCGGGGTAGATCTCCTGCTCGTCGGCGATTCCCTGGCCAATGTGGTCCTGGGCCGCGAAACCACGCTCTCGCTCACCTTGGATGAGATGATCCCCCTTGCCCGCGCGGTGGTTGCATCGACCTCCCGTGCCTTCGTGGTGGTGGACCTTCCCTTTGGCTCCTATGAGGACGGCCCCTCCCAGGCACTCGAGACCGCGGTGCGCGTCATGAAGGAAACCGGCGCGCAGGCCGTGAAACTGGAGGGTGGTGCGGAGCGCGCACCGATAGTTGCCGCGCTTGTCGCCGCCGGCATCCCGGTCTGCGCCCACATTGGTTTCACACCCCAGCAGGTCCACGCCTTGGGCGGCTTCGTGATCCAAGGCCGGGGTGCCGGTGCGGAGAAGCTTCACGACGACGCCCGCGCCCTCGCCGAGGCCGGCGCCTTCGCCGTGGTGCTGGAGATGGTCCCGGCAGCCCTTGCTGAGCAGGTGACCAAGGAGCTGCCCATCCCCACCATCGGCATCGGCGCCGGCGCGCAGACCGACGGTCAGATTCTGGTGTGGACCGATGCTTTCGGCCTGGGTGGTCCCAAGGCGCCGCGTTTTGTGCGCCGCTACGCGAATCTGCGCGGCGCGCTGCTGGAGGGCGCGAAGGAATACGTGTCCGATGTGAACGAACGCTCCTTCCCCAACGCCGAGGAGTCCTTCGAGGACTAAGGTCTTAAGCCATGCAGATCCTCACAACTAAATCCGAACTCCGTGCCTTCCGCGCGGCAGCGTCCGGCTCCGTGGGCTTGGTGCCCACGATGGGCGCGCTTCACGACGGTCACGCTTCCCTCATTCGCCGCGCCCGCGAAGAGAACGACACCGTGGTGTGCTCGGTCTTTGTCAATCCCCTCCAGTTCACCGACCTCGGCGACTGCGAAGACTACCGCGCCTACCCGCGCACCCTCGACGCGGATGCCGCGCTGCTGGACTCATTGGGAGTCGATGCGGTCTTCGCCCCCAGCGTGGAGGAAATGTACCCGGGTGGTACCCCGCGGGTGTGGGTGCGCACGGGTGAGATGGGCTCGGTCTTGGAAGGCGCCTCGCGCCCCGGCCACTTCGACGGCGTGGCTACCGTGGTGAGCAAGCTGTTTCACCTTGTCGCGCCAGACCGCGCTTATTTTGGGCAAAAGGATGCGCAGCAAGTAGCCATCATCCGCCGCCTGGTGGCGGACCTCGATGTGCCGCTGGACATCATCAGCGTGCCCATCGTGCGCGCAACGGATGGCGTGGCCGAGTCCAGCCGCAATGCGCGCCTCAGTGCCGCCGAGCGTGAGCAGGCGGTCGCCCTATCCCAGGCGCTCTTCGCGCTGCAGGATGGCGCCTCGCTCGAAGAAGCCGAGTCCCAGCTCACCTCCTCCCCCGGCGTGACGGTGGATTACCTCACCGTGGTGGACCCCGCCACGCTCGAGCCCGTAGATGCACAACACCGGCCCGCCTTGGCGCTGGTTGCAGCGCAAGTGGGGCCGGTGCGGCTCATCGATAACTTGGTGCTGAAGGCTTAGCCCTTCAGCAGGTGGGCTACGGCCTCTCGCTCCTCACGCAGCTCCTGCACGGAGGCCTCGATGCGCTCCTTCTGGAAATCGCTGAGCTCCAGACCTTGGACGATTTCCCACTTGCCGTCGCGGGAGACGGTGGGGAAACCTGCGACGAGGCCCTCGTCCACGCCATAGGAGCCATCCGAAACGATGGCGGCGGTGCGCCAATCCTCGGTGCCATGGATCCAATCGTGCATGTGATCCACCGCGGCGGATGCTGCGGAGGCTGCCGAGGAGCGGCCGCGCACGGCGATGATCTCGGCGCCGCGCTTGGCCACCTTCGGAATCATCTCCTCCTTGTACCAGGTCTCATCTACCTCGGCGTTGGAGTAGGTCAGGTCCGGGAACTGGGAGGCGGAGTGGTTGCCCCAGACAGCGACCTTGGTCAGCTCCGCGGTGGGCACGCCCGTCTTGAGAGACACCTGGCTCAGGGTGCGGTTGTGGTCCAGGCGCATGAGCGCGCTGAACTGGCTCGGGTCCAGGTCCGGAGCGCTGTTCGCGGCGATGTAGGCGTTGGTGTTGGCCGGGTTGCCCACGACGAGGACGCGGACGTCGCGCGCAGCGACGTCATTCAGCGCCTTGCCCTGCACGGTGAAGATGGCGCCGTTGGCCTCCAGCAGGTCAGCGCGCTCCATACCCTTGGTGCGCGGGCGGGATCCCACGAGGAAAGCGGCCTTGGTGTCCTTGAAGGCCACCTCCGGATCATCGGTGACGGTAATGCCGCGAAGGAGCGGGAAGGCGGAGTCATTAAGTTCCATGGCCACGCCCTCAGCGGCGCCAACGGCGTCCGGGATTTCCAGCAATGCGAGTTCAACTGGAGTGTCCTTGCCATAGACATCGCCGGCAGCGATGCGCCACAGCAGGGAGTACGCGATGTTGCCGGCTGCGCCGGTCACGGTGATCTTGACGGGTTGAGAAGCAGTCATGTGTGAATCCTTTCGGCTGGGTACTCACTTCCCCACCCTAGTCCCGTTTTTCGCCCCCATGGGGTGTGATTTTACCCCCGAAAGATGCGAGTTCTTTGCACTTGAACTCCATGGCCGGCTTTTTTCGGCATAGTGGACAACTGTACGCATATTCATCGACTAGACGGGACTTTCCATGAGCACTGAGACTGCAACGGTCGACTCCGGCTCTGTTGAGCACGTGATCGATGTTGCGATAACGCAGTTTTCTGAGCACGGTTATGCCGATACCAAGCTCGAAACCGTGTCGAAGCTGTCTGGAATGTCCAAGCGCATGATCCATTACTACTTCGGGGATAAAAAGGGTCTCTACCAGCAAGCATTGGCTGCAGCTGCCCAACGGCTCAACCCTCCGGAGGGCAGCTTGGAAATCAATTCCGCGGTCCCGGTAGAGGGCGTGCGCACTTTGGTGGACTGGATGTTCCGCCAGCACGTGGACAACCCGGAGGCCATCCGGATGCTGACGATGGAGTCCTCCCACAGTGTGCTGGAGTCCTCGCACGCGCTTGTCGACGTTTCAGCGATCTCCCTCCACCTCGACAGGCTGCTTATGCTGGGCCAAGATTCCGGTGCCTTCCGCCCGGGCATTTCTGCGAACGATATCTTCACTCTGATTTCGGCGTTGACGATGTACCGGGTGACAAACCACGCGATGATGAGCAATCTGCTCGACATCGATATGCACACCCACAACAACACCGAGGGTCTGCACCGCATGGCCGTCGATGCCGTACTGGCCTTCCTCACGGCGAACATCCCCGACATTGGCTTTGAGTCCTATCTCAAGCAGAACGAGACCGAGCTCGAAGCCGAGTCCGCGCCCTTGGACGTCTACTCCGCCGAGGACGAAGGCGACGTATCCCGGGACCTCTACGAGTAGACCCCTCTTCCCAGCGCCGGACAACCAATGAAACCACAGTAAAGGAACCATCTACCCGCCGGCCCGTGCATAATCCCAGGTCACGATCTCGCGCCATAGCTAAATGGTCCCACTCATCTGGTTCCTTTGCCCCCAGCACAAAGATGGCATCTGACAGACGGCGTTTTTAGGCCTGAAAACGCCTTTTAGACAGCGCAAAAGGCATCTTCAGCCGTGAAGATGCCTTTTATAAGGTGCCGTTTAGGCGGATTCCTTCGCCTCATCCGAGTACACGAACTCCGGCTCGCCGCCGTCAGTCACGCAGTCCTGCGTGATGTGGACGCTGGCAATGTCCTCGCGGTCCGGAAGGTCATACATGATGGGAACGAGCAGCTCCTCCATGATGGCGCGCAGGCCGCGGGCACCGGTCTTGCGCTCGAGTGCTAGCTCGGCGATTGCCTCCAGCGCCGCATCCTCGAAGTGCAGCTCCGCACCATCCATGCTGAACAGGCGCTGGTACTGCTTGACCAGGGAGTTCTTCGGTTCCACCAATACCTTAACCAGCGATTCGCGGTCCAGGTTGTCCACCGTGGCAACAACCGGCAGGCGGCCAATGAATTCCGGGATGAGGCCGAACTTCACCAAGTCCTCTGGGCGCACCTGGGAGAAGAAGTCGACAGATTCCTTCTCGTCCTTGGTCTCCAGCTTGGCGCCGAAGCCCACGCCCTTCTTGCCCACGCGCTCCGAAATCACCTTGTCCAAGCCCGCGAAAGCACCGGCCACGATAAAGAGGATGTTCGTGGTATCCAGCTGGATGAACTCCTGGTTCGGATGCTTGCGCCCGCCCTGCGGCGGGATGGCTGCCACGGTTCCCTCGAGGATCTTCAGCAGCGCCTGCTGCACGCCCTCACCGGACACATCGCGGGTAATCGAGGGGTTCTCCGACTTGCGGGAGATCTTGTCCACCTCATCGACGTAAATGATGCCGTGCTGCGCGCGCTCCACATCAAAGTCCGCAGCCTGCAGCAGCTTGAGCAGGATGTTCTCAACATCCTCGCCCACGTAACCGGCCTCGGTCAGGCTCGTGGCATCCGCGATGGCAAAGGGCACATCGAGCAAACGCGCAAGCGTCTGCGCCAGGTAGGTCTTGCCGGAACCCGTCGGGCCCAGCATCAGGATGTTGGATTTGGCAATCTCCACTTCTTCATCCTGGGTCTTCTTCCGACGGCCCTCCAGGCCCGCGGCTTCCTCAGCCTTGATGCGCTTGTAGTGGTTGTACACAGCCACCGACAACACGCGCTTGGCCTGGTCTTGGCCGATGACATACTTATCCAGAAAAGCCGAAATCTCCGAAGGACGCGGAAGACGCATTTCCTTCTCTTCGTCCGCCTCAGCCTGAGCCGCGCCGAGCTCCTCCTCGATGATTTCGTTGCAGAGCTCGATGCACTCGTCACAGATGTAGACGCCGCCGCCGGCGATAAGCTTCTTCACCTGCTTCTGGCTCTTTCCGCAGAAGGAACACTTGAGCAGGTCAGCGCTTTCTTGCATACGTGCCATGAAGGCCTTTCAACTCTTTTCTCTGGGGTTGGGTGGAGCGATTTTACCGCAGTCTATTCCACTCTAGTAAACCACCCAGACCCGAGCGCTATTCCTCGCGCGGCGGCGCGCCACTGAATTTAAAACGGCAGTTAATGGACATAGACAGAGCGGTTCACTAACTTACATCGAAACCTCTCCATCAGCAGAAAGACTTTCATGGATATCCGCGAACTCATCGACCGCTCCCCCATGGGCGCGCGCCAGTGGCTCATCATCGCCATCCTCCTCTTCCTCAACGCTCTCGACGGCTACGACATGGTGGCCATGGCCTTCGGCGCCGGACCTGTCAGCGAAGAGTTCGCCTTGTCCGATTCCTCCCTAGGCTGGCTCCTCTCCGCCGCGCTCATCGGTATCGGCCTCGGCTCCTTCTTCCTCGCGCCGCTAGCTGACCGCCTCGGGCGCACCACGCTGATTACCGTCTCACTCATCATCGACCTCGTCGGCCTCGTTCTCACCGCCCTCGCGCCAACGTTCAGCCTTCTCCTCATCTTCCGCCTCATCACCGGCATTGGCGTCGGCGGCGTCCTCGTCTGCGTCACCGTCCTCGTCAGCGAGTATTCCAACCTGCGCTTCCGCGGACTGGCCGTCGCCATTTATGCCTCCGGCTACGGCCTTGGCGCCTCCTTCTGCGGTGTTATCGCATCAACCTTCGATAGCTGGCAACCCATCTTCTGGGTCGGCGCAACGCTCACCGTCGTGGCCCTCGCTCTCACGGTTGCTGTCGTCCCCGAGTCCGCCGACTTCCTCGCCGCCCGCGGGCGCATGGACGCCGTGCGCACCATCACCTCCAAGCTCGGCCTCAAGGGCGAGGTCAGCGTCCGCCCCCGCACCACCCACACGGCGTCCTACAAGGACCTCATCTCCCCACAGTTCCTGCGCACCTCCATCAAGCTATGGCTGGCATTCAGCTTCATCATGTTTGCCTACAACTTCACCTCACAGTGGACCCCGAAGCTACTTACCGCCGAGGGCCTGACTGCTCAACAAGGCATCATCGGCGGCATCATGCTCTCCTTCGGCGGGGCTATCGGCGCCATCCTCTTCGGCCTATTCACCACGCGCATCGACGCCCGCCCGCTGCTCATCGCCTTCTGTCTTGTCTCCTCCGTCGTCCTCGTCGGCTTCATCAACTCCACCGCCGTGCCCACCCTCATGTTCGCCCTCGGTGTCGGCGTAGGCCTTAGCCTCAACGCCTGTATTTCCGGCCTCTATACCGTCACCCCGGAGGCCTATCCTTCCGCACTGCGCACCACGGGCACGGGCGCCGCCATCGGCATTGCTCGCGTCGGCGCCACCCTCGCGCCCATCCTGGCCGGCTACCTCCTCGAAACAGGCTGGACCCCGACGGGCCTCTACCCCCTCGCTGGTGTTACCGCGGTGCTGGCCGCGCTCTCCCTCATCGGCGTGCGCGCCTACACGGCGACCACGAAGCACAGCACGCCACAACCGGTAGCGGCCTAGGCTGGGGCTCAGAGCCACCCTCAACCGCAAAGGAGCTTCACATGTTCGATCTTCAGGACCAGGTTGCCATCGTCACAGGAGGTGCCGCCGGCATCGGCCGCGGTATCGTCAGCGCCCTGCGCGAGGCCGGCGCAACCGTCGTCATCGCTGACCTCAACGAGGAGGCCGCACACAAAACCGCCGAAGAACTCGGCGCGGACGCCCTGCTTGTCGACGTCACCTCGCGCGACTCCGTCCGCACCCTTTATGGGGACGTCGTCAAGCGCTATGGCCGCATCGACATTGTCTGTTCCAACGCCGGCGTCTTCCCTAACTGCCCGCTCGAGGACATGAGCGACGAGCAGTGGGACGCCATGTTCGCCATCAACACGCACGGTACGTTCACCGTGGTGCAGGAAGCGCTGCCTTACATGAAGAAGGCGGGCTACGGGCGCATCGTCATCACGACGTCTATCACCGGCTCGCACACCGGTTACCCAGGCTGGGCGCACTACGGCGCTTCGAAGGCCGCGCAGCAGGGCTTCATGCGTTCTGCGGCACTGGAGGTGGCGCGCGATGGCATCACCATCAATGGAGTGCTGCCAGGCAATATCCTCACCGAAGGCCTTGAAGGCCAGGGCCAGGAGTACCTCGACCAGATGGCGCGCTCCGTCCCCATGCACCGCTTAGGTTCCCCGCGCGATATCGGCAACGCGGCGGCCTTCCTCGCTTCCCGCGAGGCAGGCTACATCACGGGACAGACCCTCATCATTGACGGCGGCCAGATCCTTCCCGAGTCCCCCGAAGCCATCCTGCCGCCCTACGAGGCCTAAGCGCGACTAAAGCCCCGCTTCCTTTCGGATAGCGGGGCTTTAATTCTGCTCAGTTAAGCGTTGAGCTTGCGGTAATCAAAGACGGTATCGATGAGACCGTATTCGACGGCTTCCTGCGCGGTAAGGATCTTGTCGCGGTCGGTATCGATGCGCACCTGCTCTGCGGTGCGGCCGGTGTGCTCGGCCAAGGTCTCCTCCATGAGGCGGCGCATGCGCTCGATCTCGTTGGCCTCGATCTCAAGGTCAGAGACCTGGCCCTGCGTGCCCTGCGTACGCGGCTGGTGAATCAGCACGCGAGAGTTCGGCAGAGCGGCGCGCTTGCCCGGGGCACCGGCGGCCAGCAGAACAGCCGCAGCGGAAGCAGCCTGGCCCAGGCAGACGGTCTGCACGTCCGGACGCACATAGCGCATGGTGTCGTAGATGGCCATCAGCGCGGTGAAGGAGCCACCCGGGGAGTTGATATACATCGTGATGTCGCGGTCCGGATCCTGGGACTCCAGGACCAGCAGCTGCGCCATGATGTCGTTGGCGGAGGTGTCATCGACCTGGGTGCCCAGGAAGATGATGCGCTCTTCGAAGAGCTTGGAATACGGGTTGGTGGTCTTGGATCCCTGTGCGTTCTGCTCAATGAACTCCGGCAGAACGTAGCGGGAAGAAGGCATCTGAAGGTTAGACATGGTGATAAAGCTCCTTGTTCCCTAGTTGGTGATAGGACCGTTAACGGACTCAATGACGTGGTCGACGATGCCGTATTCCTTGGCCTGCTGGGCGGTGAACCAGCGGTCGCGGTCCGAATCCTTGGTGATTTGCTCGAAGGTCTGGCCAGTGTGCTCAGCAATCAGCTCAGCCATCTCACGCTTGGTCTGCGCGAACTGCTCGGCCTGGATGGCGATGTCTGCGGCGGTACCGCCCACGCCAGCGGAAGGCTGGTGCATCATGATGCGTGCGTGCGGCAGGGCGTAGCGCTTGCCCTTGGTGCCACCAGAGAGGAGGAACTGGCCCATCGAGGCAGCCAGGCCCATGCCGTATGTGGCCACATCGCACGGCGAGTACTTCATCGTGTCGTAGATAGCCATGCCCGCGGTGACGGAGCCACCCGGGGAGTTGATGTAGAGCGAAATGTCGCGCGTGGGGTCCTCTGCGGACAGCAGGAGGATCTGGGCACACAGCTTGTTGGCAATCTCATCATCCACCTGGGTGCCCAGGAAGATGATGCGCTCACGAAGTAGGCGCTCATAGACGCTATCGCTCAGATTCATACCCGTAGACGACGAGTTCATTGAAATCTTCTCAGACATTAGTGGTTCTCCTTCAAGTGAAGAATGCTTTAACTGGCCCCACCTTACCGGCATTCCTCTCAAACTTGGCCTCTGTTCGCTATGAGCGTTGGGGCGCAGCGCCAAAGGCGCATACGGAAGCTGGGTTAACATTTACTCATGTCTGTTTCCGAGCTGTCCACCAGTACCCAGAACTATTTGAAAGCTATCTGGGGGCTAAAGGAATGGTCATCCGAGCCCGTTACCGCCACACTTATTGCGGCACAGCTGGGACTCAAGCTCTCCTCGGTTTCCGATGCAGTGCGCAAAATGTCGAAGCAAGGACTCGTGTCACACACGCCCTATGGCTCTGTGGAGTTAACCGAACTTGGCAGGCAGTACGCATTGGTCATGGTGCGCCGCCACCGATTGCTTGAGTCTTTTTTGGTTCAAGCGTTGGACTACACGTGGGACGAAGTCCATAATGAAGCCGAAAATCTCGAACACGCGGTGTCCGACATGCTCATAGAACGTGTAGATAAGTTCCTTGATTACCCCGCTAGGGATCCGCACGGCGATCCTATCCCTACGGTTGATGGACAGATCACAATCCCCAATGCGCACCGTCTCACCGACAGCGGTGCACAACCGCAAGTGACCGTGGAACGCATTTCTGATTCCGACCCACAACTGCTGAAGTTCCTTGAAGAGCGCGGCATTGTCACAGGGGCTGTTCTTAGCACGCGCGAGGGAGCGCCCTTTTCAGATTCTCTCGAAATACAGGTGGCCGACAGCACTCAGTGGGTAGTGCTTGGACGCCCAGCTACCGACGCAGTGTTTGTAGCACACCACAGCCGTTAGACCTTCCCCTTTGCATTAATCCTGCTCTCACCTGCCCTTTTCAAAACTACGTTAGGCCGTAGTTGCAACTACGACATTGCGTAGTTAGTCTTTTCGAATATCACCTATCCCACTTATGGCTAAGGCCAGGATGAGCAGGATTGCTATGTCAGACTCACCAGATTTGGTGTATTTTTCTAGCGTTTCAGAAAACACAAAAAGATTCGTCGAACGCTTAGATAGACCCGCGGTGCGCATTCCACTGCGCCCCAAGAAAACCGGGATGATCCAGGTATCACACCCGTACGTACTCATCGTTCCCACCTACGGCGGCGGCTCGCTCAAACGCGCAGTCCCCAAACAGGTCATCGACTTCCTCAATGACCCAATCAACCGCTCCTTTATCCGGGGCGTTATTACCTCAGGGAATACCAACTTCGGAAGTGCTTACTGCGTCGCCGGACGCATCATTTCCGCCAAGTGCCACGTACCGGAGCTGTATCACTTCGAACTTCTCGGCACCCAGAAAGACATTGCCGCCGTAAAGCAGGGCCTTCAGAAGTTTTGGGAGCAGCAAAAGCAGCTAACGATGACACCCCATTAATCCCCCACAAGATGAAGAACACATCCGCATCACACAGATTGGAAAACACAATGTGGCCTCTCGATGCCACCCCCACACAGACTAATGGCGCTACGCCCCGCACCGCTTCAGCAGACAATGCCGGCGGTGTCGGCAAGCGCAAGAGCTACCACGCACTCAACGCGCAGCTGAACTTGTTCGACGCTTCTGGAAAAATCCAGTTTGACAAGGACATTCAGGCAGCACAAGACTATGTCACGCACCATGTCGCTCCCCGCATGCATCAGTTCGATTCCACCAAGCAACGCTTGGAATGGTTGGTTGATAACGAGTACTACGAGCGGGATTTCCTTGAGCTTTATGATGACGCCTTTCTGTGCGCCATGTATGACAGAGCTCATCGAGCTAAGCACCAATTCCGCACCTTCCTCGGCGCATTTAAATTCTTTACTTCATATGCACTGAAAACCTTTGATGGCTCCCGATTCCTAGAAGGCTACGAAGAACGCGTCGCCACCACAGCTTTATACCTTGCACAGGGCGACGAAGAGCTCGCAGAAAAGCTGGTGGATGACATCATGACCGGACGATTCCAGCCCGCCACCCCTACTTTTCTCAACGCAGGCAAAGCCCAGCGCGGCGAAATGGTCTCCTGCTTCCTCCTGCGAATCGAAGACAATTTGGAGAGCATTGGCCGCAGCGTGAACTCTGCACTGCAACTATCAAAGCGCGGTGGTGGAGTGGCCTTGTTGCTGAGCAATCTGCGCGAATCCGGAGCCCCGATCAAAAAGATAGAGAACCAGGCTTCCGGCGTAGTCCCAGTCATGAAGATTCTCGAAGATAGCTTCAGCTATGCCAACCAATTGGGCGCCCGGCAGGGCGCTGGAGCCGTCTACCTGCATGCGCACCATCCAGATATTCTTCGCTTCCTGGATACCAAGCGGGAAAATGCCGATGAGAAAGTCCGCATCAAGACTCTTTCGCTGGGGGTTGTTATTCCAGATATAACCTTCCGGCTGGCCAAAGAGAACAAGGATATGCATCTTTTTAGCCCGTATGACATCGCTCGCGAGTACGGCGTAGCCATGTCTGACATGTCCATCACCGAGTACTACGACGAGTTGGTTGCCAATCCGCGAATTTCTCACACGACCATTAAAGCCCGCGAGTTTTTCACCACGCTGGCTGAGCTTCAGTTTGAATCCGGATACCCCTACATCCTCTTTGAGGATACGGTCAACCGCGCTAATCCCCTCAAAGGACATATCAATATGTCCAATCTGTGTAGTGAAATCCTCCAGGTCAACACGCCCTCGACCTACGGAGCTTCGGGTGACTACACCACCGTCGGCCAGGATATTTCCTGCAATCTAGGTTCCCTCAACATAGCGAAGGCTTTTGAATCACCGAACTTCGGGGAGACCGTCGAAACCGCGGTGCGTGCCCTCACGAAGGTTTCAGACCTGACGAATATCGAAGCTGTTCCTTCCATCGCTCACGGAAATGCTTCCATGCATGCCATTGGTCTGGGCCAAATGAATCTCCACGGCTTCCTTGCTTCACAGCGTATTCCTTATGGCTGCGCCGAGGCACTGGACTTTACAAATATCTATTTCCTCACGGTGACCTACCATGCGCTCCGCGCATCCCATGCACTCGCGGTTGAAAAAGGTCAACGATTCACAGGCTTCGAAGAATCCACCTATGCCACTGGCGCCTACTTTGACAAATACATCGACCAAGACTGGGCGCCAGCCACTGAACACGTAAAACAGCTCTTCCATGAAGCAGGCGTGCAGATTCCTCAACGCGAGGATTGGCTACGGCTCAAGAAACAAGTGATGCAAGACGGCATCTACAACGCCTACTTGCAGGCAGTTCCACCCACTGGATCAATTTCCTACATCAATGACTCCACCGCGTCCATCCACCCGATTGCCTCCAAAATTGAAATACGCAAGGAAGGCCGCTTGGGGCGCGTGTACTACCCCGCGCCGGAAATGACCAACGACAACCTGGAGTATTTCGATGACTCCTACGCCGTGGGATACAAAAAAATCATCGACACCTACGCCATGGCCACCCAACACGTGGACCAAGGACTTTCCCTGACCTTGTTCTTTACCGCTGATACGACCACGCGAGACATCAACAAGGCACAAATCTATGCCTGGAAAGCCGGAATCAAGACCCTCTACTACATCCGTTTACGCCAATCCGCGCTCCAAGGAACCGAGGTCGAAGGCTGCGTCTCCTGTGCTTTGTAGGAGCACGGTCCTCCCCTTGTCTACAACCATTCACTCAGAAAGAAGGAAGCTATGTCTTCAACATCGAACAGTGCTGAACTAACCAGCATTTCAGTTACCCCGCCGAGCTACCGGCATGATCCTTCAGCCCGCATCCGCGCCATCAATTGGAACCGGGTGAGCGATGACAAGGATCTTGAAGTGTGGAACCGTCTCACCGCCAATTTTTGGTTGCCAGAGAAGGTCCCGCTTTCTAATGATCTCCCGGCGTGGCAGAAGATGACGCCCGAGGAACGCAACCTCACCATGCGGGTGTTCACGGGACTCACCACCCTGGATACTGTCCAGGCCACTGTGGGAGAAATCTGTCAGATTCAAGATGCCCGCACCGAACACGAGGAGGCCGTGTATACCAACATCGCCTTCATGCAGTCAGTCCATGCCCGTTCTTACTCTTCAGTGTTTTCTACCCTGAGCAGTACAAAGGAAATTGATGAAGCATACCGCTGGGCGGTGAATAATGACCTTCTCCAGGCACGCGCCAAGAAAGTGCTCGCGCACTATTTTGGGCCGGATCCACTCAAACGCAAGGTGTCATCGACGCTGCTTTCCTCGCTGCTTCTCTACGCGGGTTTCTATCTTCCCTTGCACTTTTCTGTCCACGCCACCCTGACAAATACGGCAGACATGATTCGCCTCATTCTGCGTGACAAGGCAGTGCACGGCTACTACTCGGGTTACAAGTATCAGCGCGGTCTGGAATCCACGACCCCGCTACGGCAGAAGGAAATGCATGATTTCACCATTTCTTTGCTCGAAGAGCTTTATGCACTAGAGCTGGACTATTCCGGCGAGCTATATGAGCCTTTGGGACTCATGGATGACGTAGCCGTGTTCGTTCGCTATAACGCCAACAAGGCACTCATGAATTTGGGCTACCCGGATTATTTCCCGCCCGAAGAAACGGAAGTGAACCCAGAAATCCTCGCCGCCCTAGCCCCCGGAGCAGATGAGAACCATGACTTCTTCTCTGGATCTGGTTCCTCCTATGTCATTGGTACTGCTGAAGAAACGAGTGATGATGACTGGGATTTCTAAACCTTTTCCGCGACCGGACCAAGGAAGCTGGCTTGAGACCATCGCGCTGTTTGAAGCCATCCGCGAAGGAAACCAACCCGCAGCCATGCGGCTTTTGAATACATCCGCCGCACGAGAGGCCGTCCTCGGGGGTCTTCTAGGGCTCATCGAACTGTACTTCCGCCATGAAGAAGGAGACAAAGTAGATGGCTTCCTCACCGCCGCCCACGCTGCCGGCCCACCACCGGCCTTTGGCTGCAAGCCTTTTCTCCCTTGACCACGTCTCCCTACACCCAACTAAGAAAGAAGGTTTACCATGACCACCCCACGTATCAGCGTTATCGTCGGCAGCCTGCGCCGAGAGTCATTTGCACGCAAGATTGCACACGAGGTGCTCACGATGATCCCTGAAGACTACGAGGCAAACATCGTGGAAATCCGTGACTTGCCGCTCTATGACTTCGACTACGATGACCCCGCCGTCACGGACAAGCCCACTCCGGCTGAGTACACCACCTTTCGCGAGACCATCAAGAACTCGAGCGGGATCCTCTTCATTACGCCAGAGAACAACCGCACTATCCCTGCCTGCCTCAAGAACGCAGTGGACATCGGCTCTAAGCCCAACTCAGATGTGGCGTGGAAGAACCTTCCCGCAGGTATCATTAGCCACTCTGTAGGCCGCATGGGCGGCTACAGTTCACAGAAGAACCTTCGCCTCGCCCTGTCCTACTTCGATATGCCGCTCCCTGGTCAGCCCGAAGTATTTCTGGGCCAATCCCCCACCCTTTTCGAAGAGTCCGGACATCTCAATCAACGCACCGCAGACTTTGTCAAGGATTACGTTATGCGCTTCCTGCAGCTAACCGACAAGGCCTTTAGAGCCACGAACGGCTAGCGGTATCCCCAGCCAACACCCATCACGCCCTCTACGAAGTACTCAAAGACTCCTAGAGGGCGTTCACAATGACACAAACCCCGGATTCAGGCTCATCCTTGAGTTACCTGAATCCGGGGTTTCACGCGCGCTCGCCACCACACATGTGGCAGCGGCGTTTTACAAGCGGGAGATTACTTCTCCTCGGAAGCCTCAGCCTCGTCCTCATCGATCTCACCGAAGTACTGGTCAACATCAACCTTGTTGCCAGCCTCGTCGGTGACCTCGGCGCGGCAGATAGCCATAGCCAGGGCCTTGCCGCGGCGCACGTCAGAGAACAGGTTGCCCAGCTGGTTGCTGGACTGCAGCTGCTGGATGAACTGGTTCGGGTCCATGCCGTAGGACTGGGCGGTGAACAGGATGTGGTCGGTCAGCTCCTGCTGGGACACCTCCGGCTCCTCAACCTCAGCGAGTGCGTCCAAGAAGAGCTGGGTGCGCACGGATTCCTCAGCGGACTTGCGAGCGTCAGCGTCGAACTCCTCGCGGGTGGTGCCCTGCGCCTCAAGCAGCTGTGCCAGTGCCTTCTCGTCGTGAGCCAGCTGACCCATGACCTGGTGCAGCTGAGCGTGGACCTGCTCGTCCACCACGGAGGCGGGGAGCTCAAAGTCAACGTCGGCAAGCGCGGCCTTGAGGACCTCATCGCGGATGGCGGCAGCCTGCTCGGACTTCTTGGACTCCTCGACGCGGGTCTTGGTGTCCTCGCGCAGCTCGTCAATGGTGTCGAACTCGGAGGCCATCTGTGCGAACTCGTCGTCGAGATCCGGCAGCTTGCGCTCCTTGGTCTGCTGGACGTGGACCTTCACGGTGGCCTCGTCGCCCTCGTGCTCACCGGACTGGATGGTGGTGGTGAACTCGTTGTCCTCGTCGGTCTTCATGCCGCGCAGAGCGGTGTCGAGGCCCTTGATCAGGTTGTCGTCGCCGATGCGGTAGGTCATGCCCTCGTGGGAAGCCTCATCCAGCTTGGTGCCGTCAACCTCGGTGGTGATGTCGATGATGGCGTAGTCACCAGTCTTCATCTTGCGCTTGGTGTCCTTGAGCTCACCGAAGCGGGAAGCCAGGTCCTCGAGCGCCTTGTCGACGTCCTCCTCGGAGGTCTCCAGCGCCGGCACCTTAACGGAAATCTTGGAGAAGTCCGGCACCTCGAACTCGGGGCGGATATCTACCTCAGCGGTGAACTCGACGAAGTCGTTGTCCTCCAGCTTGGCAATGTCGATCTCCGGCTGACCAATAACCTTGAGATCGTTTTCGGTAACGGCCTGCTCGTAGCGGGACGGCAGCATGTCGTTGACTACCTGCTCGAGGATGGGGCCACGACCAAAGCGGGCGTCGATAAGCTGGCGCGGAGCCTTGCCCTTACGGAAGCCCGGGATGGAAACCTGCTGCGCGATCGCCGCGTAGGCCTGAGCGATTTCCTTGTCCAGCTCAGCGAACGGAACGTTGACGGTGAGCTTGACGCGGGTATCGCTCAGCTTGTCTACGGTGGTCTTCACGAGAAACTCTCCTGATTGTGATCGTCTAAAAATGTAATGAAGGGGCCTGGATGCGTGTCCAGGCCCCCATACGTCGGGGCGACAGGATTTGAACCTGCGACCCCCTGCTCCCAAAGCAGGTGCGCTACCAAGCTGCGCCACGCCCCGTATGGAAAGCCTCTGCGCCCGGAAGTTCCGCACGCAGCTGCGCTTCATACTGGGGCTAGTGTACCGATAGCTGCTTGACTATCCCAACACCGGCCCCAATTAAACTTTGTTTCCCCACGTCAGGGGCAGCTTTAGCGCTAGAAGTCGAAGTCGAAATCAAACATTCCGCCATCGCCCCCGTCGCCGCCAAAGAGGCCGTCGAAGAAGCCGCCTTCCTCGCCTCCCCCGGCATCGCCAGCACCCATGTCTCCGGCACCATCCATGGCACCGGGGTCCATGCCGTCGGCGCCGCCCATGTCTCCGCCCCAGTCACCGTTTTCTGCGGCTGCGGCGGAGTAGCCAACGCCGGACATACCCGCGAACATCGCATTGAACATCATGGAGTAGCCCACCATCCACACACCGGTGGTCAGCGCATCAGCCCACCACGGGCGTGAGTACCAACCGGCCGGGACCGGGCGCCCTGCCACGACACCACCCGGGTAGTAGTTCGGGGTTTGTGCCGATGCGCTTGGCGACGCCGTCAGCGTCTCCCCGTTTGCTTCTACCGTGCGGGTCTCCGTGACCTTGCCGGCCTGGCGCTGGCCTTCCAGCGGCGGCAGCTCTGGACCCGGATCCATGCCCATAATCTCGCGCGCGGCCGCCACATAATAGAGCCCCTCCAGAGCGGACTCGCGCGCTAGGTGCGCTTGCTTGACGGTTGTGGCGCGGGAAATCGCCGAATTGGCCGCGGTAAAACGCTCAGAGGCATCCGCCATAGCCTGCTGGGAGGCGGTATCCGTACCGCTCAAGTTCATCACCTGGCCACCCAAACGCTCAGTCCAGCGGCGCGCATCCGCCATCGCGTCCTCAAAACGCTGGGATTCTCGCAGCTCTTGCTGCTTCTTCCCGTTGCGCGAAGAAAGGAACCAAGCGCCGCCACCGACGACGAGGATAAGGAGCAATAACGAGCTCACGAAAGCACCACTTTCACTAAAGAGTCGAATTGTGTGTTGTTGGGATTATGTACCTATCCAAAATAACGTCCTTTACCCCTTTCTAGTTCCCATTTTCCTTTCAGCGCCCGCGTGCGCTAAAGTAGTCGGCACGCCGATTCAACGGCTTTCAACGTTGAGACTTTCAAAGTCAAGACCTTGAAAGTTGAAGATTGCCGGTTGTGGGAATGTCGTATAGTGGCTAATACCTCAGCCTTCCAAGCTGAAGACGCGGGTTCGATTCCCGTCATTCCCTCCACACAAAATAGCCCCACCACCTGCACAAACAGGGAGTGGGGCTATTTTTGTACCGGCCTGTACCAATAGCCGTGGTAGCTGACAATGTAGCTAGCCGCTCACCTTACCCAGCGCTGCACCGTCGATGGGGTACGCCCGCACATTTTCGCTACTTGGTAGGCGCTCACATCGTATGACATGGCATCCTGCACCCACTCAGAGCGAGCATCTTTCAGCTCTGCGGTAATCGTCTCTAGCTCGCGGATTTGGTCATCTGCCCATTTGATTTGGGCCATGTACACGGCTTCGTTGTACCCATCTTTCCCGGCTCGCGCCATTTCAAGCGGCTTCGCAAACAGGGTTTCCACCCAGGCGCGCTGGTCAGGAGCAAGCTCTCCCATGGCCTTTTCGTAGTCATCTTCCGACGCGGCCAAGCCCTTACGGGCGGATTCGAGAGCAACCCGGTTCCCGGTCGTGCGCTCGGCTCTGACGGTCTTGGTGGCCATGCCGATGAGGATGATTTTCATACCGATGTGGTTGAGGGTGTCGGGGCTAATGATTTGCATGATTCGGGGTCCTTTCTAGTTGTCGCCTTTGAGGGCGGAGATGTAGGTGGATGCGTCACGGCGGGTCATGCGGGCAACTTCTTCGAGGGTGGTCGGGCCTTGGCTGAACCAGGTTGTGTTCTGGCCACCGTGCTGGGAGAGAAGGCTCATGATGTAGTCAACCTGACGGTCGGTGGCAAGTGGGCCGCGTGCTTCAGCTTCGTTGCGCTCTGCCGTCTCTTTTACTTCTTGCTTGGCTTCGGTTTCGCGCTTGGTGGCGAGTTCGGCGCGCAGCTTTTCGAGTTCGACCTGTCGCTTGTCGCAGAGCGTGATGGCTTTCTCGACGGATTCAACGTTGCGGAATTCTTCACGTCCGGTGTTGCGGCTGACCACTGCGATTTCGTAGACGCGCTTACCATTAACGAATCCGGTTTGGGTGACTACGCGGTAGTCGTTGGTGGTGTAGTGGACTTCGCGGGTGCGCATCTGGCGTGCCATGGTGGGTTCCTTTGTTTGTGGCGTTTCTTGCTTACATACCCATTATGACGCACCGCGTAATAATATGCAATGCGTACTAATATCGGGGGTAATAAACGGGGGTAGCACAGGCGACGGGGCGTCAGCAGTCTGCCGTTGCGCAGTGGAAGAAGATGCTTTAGGCTCAGTGGTGTTCCCCGCATTAGCGGGGGTGAGCCGTTGCTGATGCTCAAGCGTTATGCAGATTGCTCTTATTCCCCGCGTCAGCGGGGATTTTTTAATGCCTTAAAACGCAGAAAAGGACCCCCACCCCGCTGTGGGGTGAGGGTCAAACTTCAAAGGCTTTCACAAGGCTAGTCGGTGTCCGGGTAGGTCGATATTTTCCACTCGGGGTACGTCATCATCGGTGGCGGCGGCAATGTGATGTCTTTCTCCACCGCCCAAAATTGCAACTTTCTCCAGTATGCGGCCACATACAGCTGATACTCATGGTGGATCTTGTCCTTCTCGCGAAGCTCCCCCACCTCCCCGTCCAGGCGTTGAATCGTCTCCTCTAGCCGGTCAAGACGCCGAGCATCACTAGCCTCATCGGCGGCGATAGCTTCCCGCTTATGCCGCTCCAGGGCGCGGGATACGGTGCCGAAAATACCACCGTAGTCAGCAGCCGCCTTGGAGAAAAGGCCCGACACCATGGCGAGGACGAGGACGAGGGCTAGGGCGAAGCCCCATGGTGATTTCGTGGAGGCAAGGTAGTCCAGTATTTGCTCCTCACCCATCATTCTCCTTCCTGTTGGCGACCACCGCCATGCGCACCGTCAGGGAAAACGCGACGGTTGACCACACGCCACACAGGGCCAGGTAGCTGGTGAAAAACCTCCAGTCATCCAGCGGGTCGAGGTTAATGTCTCCTGCGACCATGAAGGCGAACACCAGGTAGATAGCTGAGGTAAGTACCGCACCGTCACGCGTGATGCGGTTCCGGCCCGTTGCAAGGCCAATAGCAATCATGAGGGAGGCGAAGATACAGACCGCGCCCCATACGATTGGCGGGTTCAGGGACTCGACCTGAAACACCCCGGTACCCCGACTGGGGTTTCCGGTCACATAGTCGAGGCCTCTAGCAAAAAGTTGGAAGGCCAGCAGCGCGGTGATGAGGCGTAGCGTGCGCGTCATCATGTCACTCCCCTGCTGTGGTTGGCCCGGTGTAGACCGGCAGGGTTGCGGGCGTGGACTCAGCTTCCGCTGCTTGGGCTTGCTCTGCCAAGCGGCCCGCCATGCTCGGGGTGACACCATCAATCGTGAGGCGGTTGACAAGAGTGGTGAGGACGAAGCCGATACCACCGGTCACGGCAATGAACCACGCCGGGGCGTCAGCCAGATAGACGGGCAGGATACCCGCCAGCCACGCTAGGGCCTGCAAGACGAGCATGATGGTGCCTTTGAAGCGTAGCCACCACGGCTGAGCCACCAGCTCAGCGGCAACGGCCTCCGCAACCTGCTCCCCCACCGTGGTGAGAATTGGATTCTTGTGGTGCTTTCCCATTTACTTCTTCCTCCGCTTCAATTCGTTTACGTCCGCTTGAATCTGTGTGAGCTGCTGGCGAATCGCGGCCACAGCATCAACGAGGGTGAGATTCTGGCCCTTGTCATTGATCCCTAATTGTTCCCAGCCCTTACCCTTCGGGCCGCGTAGCTGCGTCCAGACGTCCTGTAGGGCGTCAATCTGCGGGGACAGATACCCCGTGATGAAAGCCCGCGTGTGGGCGTTTACCTGGTCTACTGCCTTCATGGTGGCTCCCTTGCTCTCCTTCTTAACCGGCTTCGCCGGGACAGTCTTACCGGCCTTTAGTTCGTCGTAGAATCGCTGCGCCTCGTCCATCCACTGCTGGTGATACTTGCCAGCACGACCGCCGAACCCGTTACCGGTGCGAGGCCCAGAAAGATGCACAGGGCACCCCGTTGCTGTGAACTCGAAGTGGTCTCGAATGTTCTTTCCGTACACGGGCCTGCCCAGGTTGAAATACAGGCAGTATGCGGCGGCGACACGAGCGCCGCTAATGATTGTTTCTTCGCTGATATTCCACGAATCAGGGTGAAAATCGCTGCCGTGGGCACGCCCGGTGTTGTTGGAGTGCTCAATGGCGATAGTGCGCTGATTCGCCCACTGGGAGGCGTTAGCCCACGCGGTATCGCGGTCGTAGACGGTTTGCACCCACCTACCGGTGGGGCCGATGACGTGGTGGGCGGAGGCGGGCCGATGGTTCCAGATTCCGTCAACGACGGCTTCGCCTTCACCTATGTACATGAGGTGGTGCCGGGTTATGAATTGGATTTTTTGGCCCGCTCTTCCCGGCGTGTAGTGCTTGCCAACCCGGTATATTTTATCGGGCTGTAGCGTGTAATAATCGCGTGACATGATTACCCTCCTTTAGATATAAGAAAAGCCGCCCGAAGGCGGCGGTCAGCGGGGGTGTGGTTAGAGCTTTGTCCAGTAGTCGGTGGCGGTGTCCGGCCGTCGGTCGTCGCGTGTGGTGTGGAGGCGTTGGCAGACGTACAAGGCACCGTTGTAGAGGCGTGTGGTTCCCTTGGTGATGAGTTCGCCTTCCCGCCATTCTGGGACTGTGGGGGCTGGCTCAACCGGCTCGTCTGGGGTGTCCGGCTCAGCTGGGGTATCCGGTTCCGTAATCAACCCAGGCGCATCCTCACCCTCAGTATTAATCGGCTCGTCACGCAGGAAATCACGGGTCACATCCTGCCAGCCGGAGAAAATTTCGCCCGGCGTTTTCGCATTCTGCCCAAGGCGGCGGTTCCGCCACAGCTTCCCGTCGTGGGAGACGAGCGCTGCTGGCGGGTAGGCGGTGGCCCGGCTGGTGGGCTTGGCCCAGGCGGCGACCTTCGCAACGAGCTGGTCGATGCTGGTTTCCGGTTCTACCTCGGTAGCAAACTGGGGCTTCAGCTCAGGGTGGGTTTCCCAGAGTTCCTTAGCGTCCTCAGCGCGGGCCTTCTCCACAGCCGGGGCGGCCTTACGGCGGTCGTATTCGTCACCGCACACCCAGCCGAAAAGGTCGAAGAAGTCTTCTTCGTTGAGTGCTGTGATGGTTTGCTTGAGGTCTTGAATGGTCATAGTATTTCTCCTTTAGAGTGGTTTGAGGTATGTAGCGGAGTAGTGGATTGTGGTTTCTGGTTTCTCCCCATTGACCTGCATGAAGAACCTATCGCCAGTGTTGATGCGGAGGGTGGCGGTCAGCGTCGGGGCCTGCAGGGACGTCACGGGCGCGGATTCCAAGAAGAAGGCGTTGACAGAGGGGCTAGCGGCCCTGCGGTAGTACAGGCGTATCGCGTTGCAGTCCACACCAGTCACCGTCACCGTGTACACCCCGGGAGGGAGAGTCTGATACACATTCCCCTCAAACGTCACGGTCTGCCAACCGGCCGAGGTCACACCACCAACAGCCTTGTCGTACTCCCTGACAATGGGGCCTGGTTTGACGAGCTTCAGTGCCATTAGCGCCCACCCCCTACGGGGGTTAGACGGTGTAGGTGATAATTCCGTACCCTTTTCCGGTGTATCCCTGCGGGGTAAGGACTCCGCCTGGATTGATCCCTACGCGGGGTGTGTAGGAGGTGGTGGTCGATTGAGCGGACACTGGCGCGTAGGTCATGCTTGTAGGGGCGTACTGGGCGGGAAAGGTCTGCTGCGCATCCAATCCATCGATTCGTAGTTCCACCACATTCCCGGTCTTTTTCACCGACCAACCCGTACCCGAGGCGGTTTCTGTAACGGGGGCAATTTTCCTCAGCGCCATTTCGCCACCGCCTTAGCCACGCGGCGGCAGATTCTACGAAGAGAGAGAGAGAGAGAGAGAGGAATCCAGTTGATAACGATTTCCGCTTTATCGGTTGGGTTCAGCACACGCACCACAGCGGAACGCTGGCTTAAATCGAGCACACCCGAAACCGAATGCGCAGTACCCGGCAAGCCAGATTCCAGAAACCGATCCTTCCCCCACTCAATCACCCGCAGGCCCGCCACATTCCACGCCGTCACAGTCATAAGACAATAACCGGAATACCCAAACCAATACGGATTACTACTGTTGTTCGGGTCGGCACCCGTCACATTCACCCAACCCGACCCGGGCGACACCACACCCCGCCGTGTCACCGGGCCAGACCGTATAAGCTTCAAAGCCATTTGTTTCTCCTTCGTTATTCCCACCAGTTGCCGGTGGTTGGTACTACCACAACAGCCTGATATCCCTTGGCTCTGATTGCGGTGTCGGCCTGTTCTGCGGTTTTGTCGTCTGGTGCTGCGAGCACGAGCTTCAGCCCGGTGGGGGCCAGGGCGACAATGGCGGCGGCTATAGCCGCTTCCATCTGCGCGGTAGACACGTCACCCGGCTCGCCCTTCGGCCCGGTCAAGGGTGGGCTCAACTTTCCCGACACACCCAACCGGTCACCCACCCAGAGGATCCCGTTCTCCGTAAAGTCGTCCCTCCACCGCTCCAGAGCCTTGACCGTCTCGGCCCCAGCCTTCGTAGCCGACTTCGCTGCGGCAGACGCCGACGAGGACGCACTACTCGCAGACTTCCCGGCCTTACCCTCTGATACGGCCGCTGCCGAAGCGTACTTCTTAGCCGCCTCGGCCTGGTTAGTAGCTGAGCTAAAAAGGCCGTCTATCTGCTCCTTGTACCCATCCGGGATGGGCAGGTGCAGCATATTGAAGCCGTCCAGCTCCAGCATGGCCCGCCCCGTGCGGACAACGTCATCATCGTCTACGAATCGGCCGGTGAGTTTAGCTGTAAATTCTTCCTGCACACCGTCACCTCCCCTAGCTCCTTTGTGTCCATAGTGGGGAGTATGGGGGAAGGTGGGGCGCGGTCATCCGCGCAGCTCACGGCAGGTTTTCACCCGAACTCTGAGGGCGATTTTTAAGGCGGTCAGCGGACTTAAGCAGATAGACGGCGCACCGATAATTCGTGATACATCTCGCCATACCTGGTCTGCGACAGCAAAGCACTACCGCGCCCGGTCTGCGAGTACACCTTCACCACGAGCTGGCAGTTATCCACCGGCACATAGCTGGACATGGTGACCTGGTACGTCTGGTCCCAACCCTGATCCCGGTTGATGAAGATCGCCTCATCAATCACGTCTCCGCTCGGGTTACGAAGCTCCAGCTTAAGCTGCGCCTCGGAGGAGGTAATCAGCGTGTCAATAAACGTCGCGGGAGGCATATGGAATCGGCAGTGAAACTGCCAATCACCAGCACTATCGAGACGAATATAGCTATTGTCAGTGTTGGTGTAGTTTAGCTGCCTACAGCCCGAAATCTTGCCCTTATTGGTGGAAAACGGGAGAGTAATCCACTTGCCGCCCGGGATGCTCACCTTCGACGATAACGTCCACTGGCCATGATGCCCCAAGGCCTCCATAGCAATAGCCCGCTGGTTGGACTTGGCGATTTGCTCCGCTGCCTCGGCCTTCTCCTTGGCCGAGTATGCCGCCTCAGTAGCGGACATGGCCGCCTGGGTTGCCGACGTTGCTGCCTTCACCGCATTGGTGACAGCCTCGCGCCTGCTCCCCTCGGCATCGCTACGCGCATTCTCCGCCCGCTCGCGGGCCTTCTCCGCATTATTCCGCTCAAGCTCCGCCTTGCTGCGCTCCGACTCCGCCAAAGACCTAGCCTTCTCAGCCGACGATCTAGCGGTCTCGGCCTTGCTGCGCTCAGACTCGGCACCGGCACGCGCCGTTTCGGCACGGTTGCGCTCCGACTCGGCCTGCGCCCTTGCTGTCTCGGCGCCAGACCTGGCGTTCTCCGCCAACCGGCGCGCCTCCTCGGCCTGCGCCCGCCACTTCTCCGCGTCCTCAGCGGACGCCCCAGCCGCATCGGAGAACGACTTGGCTCTCAGCGAGAGCGCGTTAGCGTCACTGGAGTGACCCCGCGCCTGCCGGGAGAACTCCTGGGACTGCGTGGAGTACACCGAGGACTGCTGTGACGCCGCCAGCGCCGCATCAGAGTGCCGTTTAGCGTCCTGGCTGTGCCCCAAGGACTTCTTGGAATACTCCAGCGAGGCCTCGCTAAACTCCCGCGACTTATCCGAATAGCGGTAGGAAGCCTGAGAGTGCTCTGACGCCTGCGCGGAATACTTTTGCGACTGGATCGAGAACTGAGACGACTTGTTCATGTAGTTCCAAGACTTCTGGAGATCCGCCGCAATGTCCTTACGCCACTGGGATGAGGTGTCCCCAAAGCGGGCATCTGCCACCTTCTCCAGCGTCTCCTTCGGAACCTTCCTAGGTGGGGCTAGCAGCGCCTTGCGCCCGGTCTTCTCCGACGCCTCCACCATCGACTTGACGTTCGCCATGATGCCGTTGTCGCGCCTGCCGAGAATTGGCTCCACCGTCAGCTCCGCAGTCGCTGACGCCTTCAACGTGTAGCCCATAATCACCTCGGAGACACGGGTGGTGCCGTCCACAAAGCTGATACGGTCGCCCGGCTTCCAGCCCGGCACTACACGCCCATCAGGGCGCCGCACATCGTCACCAAACACCACGGTTTGGTGGTGCCCTGGGGTGAGGCTCATGCTGGTTGTGCCTTGGGAGGCGGCCCACTCGCGGGCAATCTCCGAGGTTGGGTTGGTGCCGCCCGTGGAGGAAAGGCTCATGTATTTTTCCCGCAGGAAGAAGGGGCCTGCCGCCTCGATATTCACCCGGCCCCCGGCCTTGCTGAAAGACACCTCAGTGCCGTCAATCGTGGCATGAGGCTGCACGTCAACATCCAGGCGCTCCACAGCCCCCGGCATCTTTGTGGAGGAGGGTAGAAGCGCCTCCGCCGACTCCGCACTAGCAGATGTGACAGTCCCCTTGGGCTTGAGTAGGCCGGACTCGAGGGCGGCAATGGTTTGGGCGTCCAGCTGGCCGCCACCAATGAGCATCGCCCCATCCGGCGCGGTCTCCGTAGTGGCCCAGCGCTTCAACCCGCCACCCGGTGCGGAGGAGAATACCACGCCACGCCTATCCCGGCCTGCGTGCTGCCACACCAGCACACCGGGGGTCTGCTTCTGTGCTGAGCCTGTAGCCGCGTAGCGCTTATTATCCACGAGGAACTCGGACGGGGTGGCGATAACCCACTCCACGCCCTCCTTCCAGGCGTACACCGCACCGTCCTCCACCCAGCTTTTAACCATTCCAATGCCAGACATGCGCAGCCCGTTGATGGTGCGCACCAACCCGGCGCCCAAAGCGCGCTGCAAGGCTGGGGTGACCGTGAACTTGCCTGCCTCCCAGTAGGTGACAAAGTGCGGGCGGCCTGCCTTGGCGCCAGGCCCGTCCTTAATTTTGGTGCGCTCAATGACATGCACCTTGGCGGGATCAATCTCCGTGTAGTAGCCCAGGGGGCGCTCCACCACCGTCTCGAACGGTATCCAGCAGATACCCTCCATAGGCTCAGCCAGAAGCGCACCGTCCTTTACCTGGCCCCTACCAGCCCATGAGTTATCCGGCATGGGCGGAGCATCAGTGAGCACCGTGGAGCCGTAGATACGGGGGCTGGTAGTGGCGTTAGGCCACACACCTTTAGCAAGCTGAGCGTTCTCCCATTGGCGTTCCATTGCCCCCTCGTAGTGCAGGGCGCGGCCCGTGCCGGGGATAGGCTGGCCCGGTAGTAGCTTCCTGACTTGCACAAACGAGCTTGATCCCGCCAGTGGCTCCTCCAACAGTCCCGCCACGTAGTCCTCGGTGCGTACTTCCACCTGTACCGGGTCGCCCTGGTGGTCAATCAGTACGTAGGTGGGTAGGCCGGTGCGAACCGCTCCACGGGCCACCAGCCGGTGCGTCACCGCTCCCAAGGAGCCTTCCTCAATTTCGGAGGAGCCATCCGCCGCCGACGCCACCGGGCCGCGCCCCAGCATGCGGTGAAAGTGCTTCGTCTCCGACTGGACAGTCACCCTCAAGTACCGTGTGCCGTCCGTCTCCTGCCCTGTCTCGGTGGACTCCACGTAGCCGTCCCAGCGCACCCCGTTCACCTCAAAGGTGACTGGTACTGGCACATGGCGGGCGGCACGAAGCCTAGACGCCCTCGGGTGGTCTTCCGCAAGACGAATCTCGCCGGTGTCCACACCCCAATCCTCACGCCACTGGAGGCTAATCTCCTCCCAAGGGGCAAGGCTCCACCACCGGGACATCGCTACATCCCACACGCGGGCATCAATGACTTCATGGCGGGGGGTGTGCTTGACTACCATGCTCGGCTAAACTCCGGTATCCACTCGACGGTGCACTTGAAGCCGCTGGTAGGGTTCGTCACATCTATCTGCACCTCCCCCCGCTCGTTCATCACGTGGACTGGCTCGGGCCAGAACGGGACGATGACGCTGAAATCGGGGTTGCCGTACAGGTCTGTGACGTGACGCCGCTCGGGATGCGAGTCGATTACCCAGCCTGCGGCACGATACGGCAATTCTTGCCACTCGTCTTTAGCGGTCAGCCGAACCTTCGCGCTGGTGTACTTGCCTTCGAATCGGAAGCGGGGCCAAATATCTGTGTCCCCATCCACCCTAAGCGTCACAGTGCCGAAAGTGTCTGTAGGGCCAAGTACCAATCTTTCGGTGAACCTTCGGGTTGTATCACCCGAAAACTCCAGGATCACACTCAGCTTCGCCACCTTCGACCCGCCCGGCGACTGGAACCACTCCACCTTTGACACGTCCTGAACCCGCGCCCGGTACCACCTGTAGCCCCACTCCGCCGACGTGATAGACACACCGACAGGCCGCCCCCCCATCACCAAGCTTGGCCAGTAGCGTGTTCACCTCACGCCGCACATCCCGCGACTTCACCACAAGGTCAAGACGGATAGTGTTCTGGGTGACGCTGGTACCCCGCCACGCACCGGAGGCCTCATCCCATAGATGCTTCTTAGCCATGCCGGAAAGCCCGTCTGGTACATCTTCCAGGAAGATGCCCTCGCGCTTCTTACGCGGACGGCTAAGCGCCATAGGCTCACCATCCACACCCCACAGGGTGATACGAAACTTTTTATCCCAAGGAATGCTCACAGCCTGTCTCCTACCTGTTCTTCACCATCGAGGACAGGCCGCTAAGCACCTTGTCCTCAAGCTTGGCGTTCACGGTCACCGCGCCCGTGAACTGCGTATCAATACGGGTCGTGTCGCCCGCCCCGCCAATCTGGGTGAGGACGGCCTGTGCCGCATCCTCATAGGCGCGACGGCGGGTTGCCTCCAGCCCGGCCCGGGCTGAGCGCTGGGCGGCCTGCTGCGCTCCCTCCACAACACTGTCCGCAAGCTGGCGGGCGTACCGCCCACCCACCACAGTCTCCGGCAGGCCCTCGATGAGACCATTGGCGGCGGCAGCATCAGCGGCAGTGTCCTTCGGCGCCAGGGTTGGCTCGACCAAGGCGCGCATCTTGTCCAGGTTGCGCCAGCCCTGCTCAACGTTGAGGGATGACCACTCGCCCACCTCGTCGCGGGTCACGCCACCAAACCCGCCTGCCGAGGCGGCGGCGCGCAGACCGGCCTCAAGGTCTTGGCCCCAGCCGGAGCCGCCCACCGTCATAAGCACAGAGCGGTTCTTGTCGTCCAAAAGGCTGTTGTTGGTGTCCAGTCTGGTGTTAACCCCGGAGAGCTGGGAGTTCTCCTGCTGGAGCTCCGCCAGTTGCTGCTTCAAGGTTTGTGTCATCTCCGCCAGCTCATTCTTGCGCGGATTGATAGTGTTCACCCTGTCGAGGTCGCGGCGGGCCTTGTCAAGCTCCAGCTTCTTCTGGCGGCGGTTGATATCTGCCTCCGCCTTCGCCGCCAGTAGTTCGGCGGCCTCGGCGCCATACTTGGCTTCCATCTGCTTCTTATACAAAGGCAAGTTGAAGATTCCGCTGGTGGCGTCAAACATTCCGGCCACATCATCACCGGAGCCACCGGCAGCGCCCACAAGGGCGCCGGTAAGCACACCGGCCACAAGGCCGCCACGGGCCGTATCAACCCGTCGTTTATCGTCCTTCGATAGGGAATCGTATTCCTTCTTGGCTTGCTCCTTGTAGGCCTTCTCCTGGGCGCGGCCCTCAGCAATGCTGGTTCCGCCCTCAACAGCGGACTTAAGGCCAGAAACACCCAACGCCAGGGCGGCAGGCAGTGCTGCGCCACCCGTGGCAATAGTCATCACGGCGGCGGCACCAATCTGGGCAATGCCGCCAAGGATGCCAGCCGCACCCTTCGCCTTCTTCTGTTTGCCTTCCTGCTCCTTAGCCAAAGCACTAGCAGAGTTGCCCATCACACCGGCGGCTTCCGCCGCCGACCGGGCGAGCTTCATCGTGGCGGCCTCCAGTCGCTCAGAAGTCAGCTTTGCTATCTCCTGCGCATAATTCAGGTCGGCGGTGGCATCTTCCACAGCAACCTTGCGGTTGAACTCGGCCTCCGCCGAAGAAGCGCGGATAGCATCAAGGTTCATCTCCGCAACCTCCACATTGGAGGCAGAGAGGATAGCCACCCGGTCAGCATCGGTAGCCTTCTGAACCGTGTCAAAGATGCCCTTTTGGCGAAGCTCCGCCAAATTAACCTCGGCACTCCCGGCGTTCTGGGCGTGCTCATTGCGGGCCATAGCAAGGTCGTACTCGGCCTGCTGCTGCGCCAGCACATCATCATGGCGGGCCTGCTGATTCTGCCGCTCCAGCTCACGCAACGCCTGCGCCGCATCCACAGAGCCACGCTTGGCCTGAACATCCGCCAGTTCGGCCTCAAGGCGCTCATCGGCCACCTTGTTAGCCCGATCCATGTTCTCAGCCATAAGGCCCATGGTTTCCGCCACGCGGCCCATGCCCTCAGCGAGGGTATCCGCCAGGGAGGCGGCGGCCTTAATCGGCGCCACAGTCAGGACAGCGTTGTACCGAATCTGGGCATCATTGACCTCCGCGATGGCTTCCTTCTCGGCCTCACGCGCCTCAACAAGATCCTGCTCGGCCTCGGCGATACGCTGCGCCGACTTCACATCATTCTCGTCGGCCTTCTCCTTGAGGTCACGGATCTTCTTCTCCGCCTTCTCAATATCGTCGGCGCGCTTGTCCGCCGTGTAGGACTTGGTAAGCTTCTTGCTCTTGGCCTTCTCCAGGTTCTTGTAGGCCTCCGCAAGCTTCTCGGTAGAGTCCTTATCCGACTTGGTGGCGTTCTTACGAAGCTCCGCCAGCTTCTCCTCCGCCTCGGTAATCTCCATGGAGGCGTTCTTACGGTTGGTCTGCGCCTCACCCAGCTCATTGAAGGCGGCCAGAGTGTCCTCATTCACCCTCAGCCACACATCCCAATTGGGGGTTGTGGCGTTCAGGGCGGCCTCAACCTGGGCGGCGATACCACCCTTGCCCAAAGCGCCCTCCAGCTGCTTGGCGACACTGAGAATCTGCTTGGTGGCAGGCTCACCAAGCTCCTCGCGGAACGTGTGGTTCCCCAGGAACGGGTTGGCGAAGGCGAAAGCATCATCCACCATGCCCTGTGGCACACCGTACTGGTCTGCGTACTGTCGGACCTGCGCCCTATTAGCAGCCCCCAGAGAGCCGCCAACGGTGCCGTTGACGCGGTTGGAAGCCAAGCCGGGGGCGTGGAAAGTCTTGCCAGCCGTGGGGGCCGAAACGTCCTTCCAGGAGGCCCGGGCGCGGGCACCGCCACCGGCAACATCGGGAATATCCCCAATGTCGGTGCCGAACCCGTCGGTCTCCCCAAGGTCACCAGCCAGCACACCGCCGCCCTTGTCCTCATCGGAGCCAGGCAGGTACATGAAGTTGGTGAAGCCGCGCCCATCCAGAGGCCCGGCAGCACCACCAATCGTCATACCCTGCCCCGTGTTGCCGCCGGACTCGATAAACGTTCCGTCTGGCAGCATCATGGCGGTGTGGCCGTTGGCGCCGCCGCCGTAGTCGTACCAGCCCACCACAAGCTCGTTGCCGTTGCCGCGACCGGACTTGAAGCCCTTGGCCGCCAGCCATGCGCCCTCGTTGACGGTGGACATGCGGGAATCAAACGGGTCAAGCCCAAGGTAGGTGTTCACGCCTGCGGACACAGCGCCCGAGCAGTCGAATGATGCAGGTGAGAATCCGCCCATGACGTACGGCCCGTTGTTGTATGGGGCGAGGGCTTCCTTCACATCATCCGATTTGGTGCGCCCACCCGTCTCAAGGGCGGGGAGTTCATGCGCCAGGTTGGCCATAATGCCACGGGGGTCGTTGGCGTTAATCGCCGCGAGGGTGCCGTTGAACTGTTCGCTGGACTTGTCGTTAATCACCCACTCGTTGCGGTTGACGCGGGCAATGGGGAACCCGTCATCGGTGACGCCCATGAAGCCATCCACAATGTTGGTACCGGGCCCAGTACCGGGCAGCCTGTAGCCCGAGTTGCCACCAATCGCCAGGGCGGGTATCTGCCCGCCCTCGTAGAAGTTGGGGATACGCCCACCGTGCTCACGGCTCAGCCACTGGCCAACCTTCCTACCCACAAACGTGACCGTGGTGGTCATCGGGCGGGTGAGCATACCAATCATGTCCATCATGGCGCGAGCCTTCGCCATGAATGAGGAGTTATTCATGTCGGCGATAGGGTTGGGGCGCTGCTGGTCAAGGTTTGCGGTCTTCACCAAAGCATCCGACACCCCAGCATCCAACAGGGACTTCTCCAGGTCGGCGGTAGGCACCGCCTTCTCATTGCTCAGGGTCTGCAGCTCACCAATAGAGATGTCTTTGCCCTGTAGGAGCTTCTCGATAATCAGGTCAGCCTCGGGCGACACGTCCAGCCCGTCCAGCTCCTCACCAATAGCGCGGGCCTGCTCAGCATTCAACCCAAACTCGGTGGTGTCCAGCTCGGCTGTAGCACTAGCCCTCAGACCGTCAATCACGTTAACGCGGGCCTGAAGCTCATCCAGCTCCTCAATGTTCACATCCGCCGTGGAAGTGATCTCAACATTGCCGTTCGGAAGGTGCTCAATCTTGTAGCCCATATCCTCGAGCGCGAGCACCACAGCCGGGTCCGGTGGGGCGATCTCCACAGAGTTGCCTTCCTTAAGACCAGCCAGACCGGTCTCCAGCTTGGCGATTTGCTGCTCAACCGTGTCCGCGCCCTTCATCTCCATCGGCAGGGCAAGCGCCTCGCGGGTGATGCCGTAGGCCTGCATCAGGTTCTGGAACTGGTCTTCCGTCAGGCCGAGGGCGTTGCGTAGCCCTTCCATGTTGTCGGCCTGCTGGTTGAAGATTTCATCCACATCAACACCAGCCACAGCGGCCTCGGCCATGCTATCCCGAAGTTCGGAAAGCATGGTCACTGCCTGGGCGCCGGAGCTTGTGGTGGCGTCAATAGTGCCGTCGGGGTCAAGCTCAATCGGCCCAACCTCGGCCACCGCCTGGGCAAGGGTTTCAATCTGCTCGGCCTGCTTCTCAACGTCCCCCACCAAAGCGGCCTCGGCCTGATCCTTGCTCATGGCGTTGCCGGACATTTCGTCCATGATGCGCTTAAGCGCGGAGAGTTTATCCTCGGCGGATGACGCCTCATCCGCCAGCACACCCATGGACTCACCAATCGCTTGGAAGGCGGGGTCTGCGCTGCGGGCAGCATCGATGGCCATTTCGTATTCGTGGCGGGCGGACTCGAGGTCATTGACGGCCTGCTTGGCGGCTTCGCCCTCGTCGTTCCACCAATGACCATCAATGCTGTTTAGCTGCGCGATAATGTCGTTGTATTCCTTGCCGCCCCTCGCGACAATCTCGCCCAGGTCTTCCCAATCCTTGCCCTGCGCCTTCAAAGCATCACCGGTGAGGAGGCTGGCCTCGCCCACAATTTCGGCGTGCTTCAAGCTCTCCTTCATGGCGTTGCTCTGGCTACCAGCCAGGAGTTCCGTTACATCCACAGCCTGCAGCACTTCGCCACGCCAGCCGGACAGGATCTCACCGTTAGCCTTAATGCTGGCGGTGTAGCCCTCGGCCACCAGCTTGGCGTCCTCGAACTGCTCCTTGGTGAATGGGGCGTGGGTGCCAGCAAGGGCACTATTGAGGCGTTCCTGAGCCTCAGCCGCATCCTTGGTGGCGGTCTTGTAGTCCTCCTGGGCCTGTGACGCCCGCTGATTGAATGCCACAAGGTCGGTGATGACTGCGGTGGCGGCTGCCAAGGCGATGCCCCACGGCCCTCCGAACATATCCATCACGCCCATGCCTGCGGCCTTGAGCTTGGACATGCCAGCGGCGGCTACACCGCCCTGCCCACCAAGCACGCGCATGGCGGCACCGGCGCGGCTCATCTCGGGGTTGGCTTGCCGCATGTAGCCGTAGGCCTCCGACATGGAGGAGCCAAACAGTTTGAGGCTGGTCTTAGTGTTAGCGAAGGACTCAGCCAGCTTGGTTACCGCGTTGGCGCCGCGCTCAGTGCGGAGCAGTTTCATCGCCACGTTGACGGCGCCAAGCGCCACGGCGGCTTCCTTTACCGGGCCGGGCAGCTTCCCCCACAGCTCCACCGCCTTGCCCAAGCCGTCCATCGACGTACCGGCAAGGCCCGCCATGCTGGAGGCGAAGGCCTCAATCTTGGGGGCGGCGGCATCAAGGGCATCCACGGCGCCGTTGCCCATGCGTACCAGCTGGTCATCAATCTTGTCGAACACGCCGAGGGAAAGATCCTCCATGGTGTTCTGAACTCGCTCCCACACACCCGGCAGGCCTTGTGTCTGCGCGGCAGCTACCTCAGCTGCCTGCCCCTGCCTAACAACGGCTTCCTTGAGGGTGTCGAAGCCCTCAGAGCCTTGCACCGCCGCTACACCGGCCAGGCGCATAGCGTCTGAGCCAAACAGCACGGCGGTTGCCGCCTGGTATTGCTCCTCGGTCATGGATGCGGAGGCGTCTTTGAGCTGGCCGAGGAGGGAGGACATGCCCACAAACTTGCCGTTGGCGTCGTACACCGTAAGGCCCAGCTCTTCAATCGCGGCCTGTGCCGGTTTGCCTTGGTCTGTCAGCGCCAGCATCGCGGACTTGAGGAGGGTACCGGCGTCGGAGCCTTGAATACCGGCGTTGGCCAGCATTGCCAGGGCGGTGGCGGTGTCATCAATCGACAGGCCGAACTGGTTGGCGACGGTACCGGCCTGCTGCATACCCTGCGCAATACCGGTCATCTCGGCGGAGGAGGCGTTAGCGGCACCAGCCAAAATATCGGCAACACGGCCCGCGTCCTCAGCCCCAAGGTTGAACGCCTGCAACGCCTGCGACTGGATAGTTGCCGCTTCAGCTGCCTCAACCTGCGCCGCCGCAGCAAGCTGCAACGTTCCCTTAGCCGCCGTCATCGACTGCTCAACCGAGAAGCCGCCCTTAGCCAGCTCAGTCATTGCACCTGCCGCATCAGAGGCGGAGGTAGCCGTCAGAGACGCGTCAGTACCAAGCTCGCGGGCCTTATTACCCACCGCCTCCAGCTGTGCACCAGTCGCCCCAGAAACAGCGGACAAGGTATTCATCTGGGACTGGAAGTCCATACCGGCAGCAGCCACAGCCTTCGCCGCCGTGGCAATAGAACCAAGGCTTACGGCTGCGCCTACAAACTTTGCGATACCGCCAGCCGCGCCGGAGAACACGGAGCCGGTTTCACCGGCGTGGGAGTTCAGCTCCCCCATGCTCCCAGCGGCCTCAGCCGCCGCTGTCTTGACCTGCCCCAGCCCGCCGGTCTCCACACTGGGGGCCACACGCTTGCTGCCTACCTGGTCGAGTGCACCGGCAGCGTCCCTAGCCGAGGACTGGAGCTTGTCTAGCTGCCCGCCGTCGGCCTTGACTGAAAGCTTCTTTTTACCGGTGTTGTCGAGCTGCTTGTCTACCTTCCTGGCGGCCTGCTCAACACGGCCCATAGCACGGTCAAACTCGCCGGTCTCAACCGTGATTTTGAAACCAAGATCGCCAAGGTCCAGGGCGGCCATACGCTACTCCTTCAAGCTGGGTGTTTTGCGTAATCCGAGACCACGGGCGATGGCTGTATCCTCGCCCAGTAGCCTGATTAGCCGTATTCTGAACCACCGCCAGCGGCGGTCAGCCAGTACGCCGCCACCAAGGTCTACCTGGTAGAAGTGATGAAAGTCGGTTTCTATGTCATCCCAGCGGGAGAGCATGGAGGGCCATGTCAGTTTAGACATATCCACGTCGGGCCGGTCTTGAATCTTCTCCGCCCACCACTCACGTACGTACTCGCCGTATGTCTCAAGTATGAAGAGGTCTGGCGGCCCACCTCCCGGATCGTTCTCCGAGTATGCCCCCGCGTAGGGGTCGTACCAGAGGTCACTGTCCGGGGCGTAGGCCCACCCATCGGGGTCACGTCTTAGTCGTCCCCACTGGTCTCGCCACTCGTCTGGCCCGTCTCCTGGTTCTCCTGGGAGTCGTTGTTCAACTTCTCGAGTGCTTTTTTTACCGACCCTGTTTCAAAGTACGCCTTAGCCAGGTCGTCGCCGCTCGTGTACTTGATGTGAATGGTTTCCACGATGTGGTTGAGTTGTGGGAAGGTGGCGCCGTCCTTCATCAGCTGGCCAAGAAGGCCCCCGGTAATCTTGCCGGTCTCGGTATCGAACTTTGACCCCACGAGGTGTGCGACGCGCTCGAAGGTGGCAATCCCCTGCCCCGATACTGTTTTCTCGGTGCTCGAGTTCAGGCGAACGTGAAACTTGAGTACGTCCTGCGCGGTGGGGTCCACCGTGTACTCCTTGCCGTTGAGCGTGAACTTTACGTCGTTGGAGTCGAGGTGCTCGTGTAGTTGCCCAAAGTTGGTCATCGCGTGTCCTTTCCTATGCGCTTGTGTTTCAACACCCCGGATTATGAACGGCCTGCATACGCGGTCAGCTAGAGCATGACGGAACCCCCGCGCAGGAAAGGACTAAAGCAACGCGGGGGTTCGCTCACCCGCCACTGGGGCGGGGAGAATTGGGGTTTAGGCTGCCGCTCTGGCTACTGGTCGGTAGCACCCGGGGTGCCGCCCGGGTTGCCAGCATCGGCTTCCCGTTCAGCCGCTGCGCCGCCCTTCGGGCGAATGATCTTCAGCAGCTCGTCTTCATCAATCGGGGTAGATTCCTTCTTCTCCTCGCCCTTCTTCACAGAGTGAATACGGGTCGGCTCACAAGAAGACTTGAGGTCTGCCGTGAAGGTACGAAGGTCATTCGCACCACCGGTGCCGGAGGAGAACGCGTTGGTTGCGGTGCCCTCCCAGCCCTCGTCAATGTCGGTGCGCCATACGCGGAAGTCAACCTTGCCGTTAGCACCCAGCTCCTCGCCGGTCACCTTCAGAAGCTGCTGGTCTTCGGTGAGGAGGTCAAGGTCACCCTTGCGGGCAAACTGGCCCTCGATGGACACGGACAGGCTGCGGGAGGTCTTCTCCTCGGAGGCCCAGCCGTTGGAGTCGATGTCGGAGGCGTCAACGGTGTTGGTCTCAATGTTGACGCCGAGGCTGGTGACGCCTCGAACGAACCTGTATTCTGCTGCGCCCGCGCCGGTTGGCTTAACCTGCACCGCCCAGTTGCGGTTGAGCTGCTTATTCAGCTCGCAGGAGTTAGGGGCGGTCGCAAACTTAGCGATTGCCATGATGGTCTCCTAGGGAGTCGATGGGACTGCCAGCACTGCCTCGTAGGTGTCGATGCTGTGCCAGCGAATGTTTGAATCCGGCACTTGTGGATCATTTAAGACCCGTCGGCAGACTAGGACGCCCTGCTGCGCGGTCAGCTGAATATCGGTGAGGTCATGCAGGGCATTCATGGCGCGGGCGGCGTCCCTAGCTGGGGTGAGTTGGTCCTCAGGTGCGCCACGGAACGCGAGACTGAACCGGGCTGTCGGGTTGCTGTCCGACCATGTGTTCTCGATGCTGACGTTGAAGATGCAGAGGGCGCGGTCCGGTTGGTCTAGCATCCTCCCAATGAACACAGCCGGGGTGTCCCCGCCGTCCTGATTGCCTGTAGGGTCCGCACACACGCCCTGGGCGTGGAGGTAGGCGGCGAGGTGGTCGACGAAGTCCTCATGAGTGGCGGGGCGTGGTTCGCTCTGCGTGTTGTACTCGGGCATCTACATCATCCCCTTAATGTGGTTTCGCACAATCTGCGCGACTCTCTCGGCGTTCTGGGCCCGCGCCGTCTCCAAGTATTTAGCTTGTCCTGCCCGTGGGTGATTCCAGGTGGTCTCCTCATGCTGGCGGCGGATGTAGGGCAGGCCGTCGTAGCGAACAACGCCCTCAACCTTGCCGCCTGTATCCGTGCCGGGTACTGCCTGGGCGGACTGGCGCAAGTTACCCGTTTCGCCCAGCGGGGTGAGGTCGACGGAGGTGGCCTCAACGACACGCGCCGCCTCCGACACGCCCTGTACCGCGCCCTGCTTCACCCGCTGCTTGACCTGCTCGGTGTTGAGTCGAAGGCTCATAGGATAGTCACCTCCACGTGGTCCGGTGTGAGCCCGGTGCCGGTGTAGGCTCTGCGGGCGGTGACGACCTTCCGCTGTGGTTTCGCCCCGAACTCCTCCGGTATCGTCACCGTGGAGCCGATAGCCGGTAGCGGCCCCTCCACACCCCAGTTCAGTGTTCCCGCCACGGTGACCTCCTCCCCGTGCCCTACGCCTGATTGCACCACGCGGGACTGCATGTTGATAGACGCCATGACAGTTCGCTCTGGGCCGTATGTCACGCCCCTAGCGGTTCGTATCTCCTCGCCCTGTAGCTTCACCTCATGCCTAAACCAAAGGCGCGCCAGGGTTTCGCTCGTGTTGCTACGCATCGCCACTACACCCGAATCCATGGCTGGACACCAACAAGCCCGGCGTCCTCCAGGATGAGGAGCGCCCCCTCGGACGGCTCACCGGCGAGAAGACGAGTACGGGCTGCGGTTGACACACTGTTATCGAAAGACACCGACGAGCCGTTGTTAGATGAGGAGGCCACGGATGCCTCCACATTGGCGCCGCCAGTCGACAACTCCCCCACAACCCCGGCCTCAACCCAGGCAAGAACCTGGGCGCTCGTAGCGTCACGGAATGCCGCCCGAATACGCTCACTTGTAGGCATCCCGTACTCGTCTACCGCGTAGACAGCGGATTTGGTGTAGCGGCGCATCAGCATCGACGCCCGGGTAATGAGACTGTCTAGCTGAGCATCGTCTAAACCGTCGTAGGTACCGGGAATAGCGTCTGAGATTAGCTCGGTCCGGTCAATGTAGTTCATTTCAAGATTCACTGATCCCCACCTCCAGAGGGGGAAACATCATCGTGCTGTGGGTATGAAAAAGGGCGGGCTACCCAACGACCCCCTAGCACCTATCTAGAGGATGGGTAGACCGCCCTATGTAGCGCCCGCCCTAGGCTGCCGTGCCGGTGGCAACCGTAGGTAGGGCACTAGCTGCTAGGCCGCCTCAGCGGGTGCAGCGGAGCCGAGGGTGCCCTGAGCCACGTCGGCCTCGACGTAGACCAAGCCCTTCGGGTTGACGACCTTCGCGCCGAAGACCTGAAGGCCACGGATAATATCGCCGAAGCGATCCGGGTCACGGAACGCCTCCAGCTCACGGAGCTGGGTAGCGAACGCAAGGGCACCAGGAACGCCCGCCACAATGCCCTCACGGCCTGCGGTGACCGGGGCATTGTTGGACTGGTACACGTTCAGCCCAAGCTGCGGGATAGACGAGATGAGGCCATTACGGGCCACAATGTCGGTACCCGCTGCATGAGCCTGGGTGACGCGACGGTCCGCGAGAAGGGCGGAGCCGAAGTTAGGACCGACCACGATCCAGCGCTGGGAGGTGGGCGCGGACACCTTGTTCAGCTCGGTGGCGAGCTTGCGAACAACATCCCACGCGGTGATCTGGCCAGACCCCGGGCGGTAGAAGTCGGAGCCGTCAAACACCGCCTGGTTCTTCAGCTTGTTACCCGCACCCTCCTTCAGGGCCTCCGCGACGGCCTTATCAATCTCGTCAGCCATCTCCGAGCCGTGCTGATTGGTAGCGGCGGAAGCGAAGTCACCGGCCGCCTGTACACGGTCAACGTCGGAGACGCGGAAACCGTAGTACTTCTCCTGGTCCATCACCAGCTTCACAGAGGTGGTGGTCAGGTCATCGTACTCAAGGTCCTTGGTACGGTCATGGTTCTTGATCGTGGCGTTACCAATGGAGTTGATCTCCACGGTGTCGCCACTGTTCTGAAGCATCGGCTGGTACTTGGTGTCAGCGATGCCCGGCTGGGTGTAGATGCTGGACTTCTTGAACGGAACAATCAGTTCCGGGGCCCACAGCTTAGGGATAAAGGATGCGACAGACATGCGCTATCTCCTTAGAATAGGTGGTTTAGCTTCCCGGCCTTACGCGCCTCGTAGATTTCCTCAGGCGTCATGCCGTCGAGGTCTTCTACGGTGAGCTTGCGGGAGCCACTGTTTTCGGATGGTGTCGGCGCGTTACCGGAAGATGCGGGCGCCACCTGGGCGCGCAGCTTCGGGGTTGCTGCCACCGTCTCCGCGACGAGTTCAGCCACCTGGGCTTCGTAGTCATCGGCGGACGGGTCAAGGGCGTTGAATGCTTCGCCGCCCTTAATGAAGGGGACAGTCAGATCCGGGTCGGCCTTGGCCTTCTGTACCGCTTCGGTGAGCGCTACCCGCTGCCTCAGCTGGTTGTAGCGCTCGTCTGCGGCCTTAGCCTGCTCCTGGTACTTCTTGCCAAGGTCCTCGACGTCTTCCTCCTCCGCGAGGCCCATGACCTTAGCCAGGTTCTGCTTGTAGGACTCGAACTGCTGCTCGATCTCCTGCTGGCGTTTCTCGAACTCGGCGGTCGCCTTTTCCTGCTCGCGGAACTTTGTACGCCACTTCGCGGCCTCAGCGTTGAGTTGGGAGATACGGTCATCCCCCTCCTCGTTGTGCTGCGGGCTGGTTGGCTCCTGGCCTTCCTCCTGCCCCGGCTGCTGGGTGGTGTTCTCAGTGTTCTGCTCGTCGGTGACGGAGGCGGTGGTGTCTGACATATGGGTGTCCCTTCATTGTCTTGCTTTGTGGTAACTCCTGGTCTGCCACTGCCACAGATGATGCGGGCATTGTGTGTGCGGTCAGCTGCGCGGTTGTTCGCGGTGTGACCACCGGGTGAGGTGCTCGTGGTTGTTGACGTGCTCCCGGATCCGCCGGTTCCACTCTTTTGTTTTTGCGCGGGCAGTGTCCCGGTCAATCGGGGAGAGAGCTACGGCCTCGCGGCGTTTCCAGCGGCGTAGTTGCCGCTCCATGTACCGCTGCTTCTGGGACGCCTTGTACTTGCGTTTGTTCTCAGCCGGGCTATCCATCGGCACTCGTGGTGTCGGGTCGCCGGGCGTGTAGGCGGTATCGCGGTGCCGACAGTTGACATGGTGGTACCCCTTGCTGATAGCGCCCCTCAGCGTGTCCTTGACGTGCACCGTCACCTGCTCCCCCGTTGACGGGTCTGTCATGGTGCGCGGGCCCGCCCCACCGCTAATGGCTAGTAGCTGGTTCTGAAATGGGTAGCACTGCGGCGCCGAGGCGGTGTGCCACGAGGCGCGCACCAGCTCCACACCGGCCTGCTCATAACCGGACAGGTGGCCCTCCTGAGTTGCCTGATTCCGCATCGTCCTCACGGACATGTCTACGTAGGAGTCAAGCGCCCATTTACGCCCGGCCCTATCAACAAATGCGGTGATGCCCCGGTCGGCGTACCGGTTGAGGGCGTGCCTCATGGCCGCCCGGTGGTCAACCCCGGCAACAATCGCGGATTGCACTGTCTGCGCGGTGATACTGCGGTACACGTCGGAGACCTCACGGACGACCCTGAGGTGTGTGGAGCCTATGGCCTGCGAAGCCCCGGTGGCCGCGACCTGTACGGCGGATAGGGCGGCCACGGTGGGTATCGCCTCGGCACTGTTTCCCACATCTTCCAGGACGCCGAGCATCGCGTCCTTAAACTCCTCCACAGCTAACTCCTCCACCATGCTGGTGGTCTTCGCCCCAGCGGCGGTGAGGATACGGCGGGAGCGCTCTAGGAGCTTCCGAACCTCAGCGTCGCGGTAGAGGAGCCGGTTAACATCCTCATAGGTGCCGTGCTTAATAGCTGCCGAGAGCTCTCGAAGGATCAGCACCTCTGCGTCCTCGTAGAGGCGCACGAGGCGGGCGGCCTGCCTATCTTTACCATCCGCCATGGGCTACTCACTATCGGATAGTGGGGCCATATCCTCACCTAGGCCAAGGAGCGGGTCTTGCGGCATGGCGGCGGCCTGGTCCTGCTTGATTCTTAACTCCTCGGCCTCGACCTCCTCCGGCGTCCACTCAGGGTGGAGCTTTGTGAGGGCGGCGCGGATAGACATGAGGCCGCTGGTGTACACGGTGGTGACACTGCCGGTTAGTTCCTGCTCGGAGACCTCTATCTGGTCGGGGAGGGACACCACCACGGGCTTGGTTGGCGGCGTGTAGCCGTTCAGTAGGGCATCCATGTGAAGGTAGGCGGTGAGGATGTGGGAGAGGTGTGCGCGCTCGTGGCGGCCCTTGGTGTCGGCGGTGGCGCGGGTGCGGCGGGTGCGGGCCCGGGTCTCCGTTGCCGTCATCTCGCCGGTTGCCTGCGCGTCCATATCAACCGTGAAGGGCGACAAGCCCAGCGCGGATACCGCCTTGCGGATACCGGAATCAATCAGGGTCAGGTATTGCTCGACACGCATGTCAAACTGGATCTGCTCGAAGGTTGGTTTCGCCTCGACACTCGGGGACATTGACGCCTTGTAGACGTCTCGGAACCAGTCGAGATACGAGCCCTGGCCGGGGCCGTCACTCTCTAAGAGCTCCTCGGAGACGAAGAGGCGGCCACGTGCTGCCTCCACCTCGTGTTGGAGCTGTGACCAGTTGTGGTCGATGTTCTCGAAGATTCCAGCGGCCCGCGCCACATCCGACGTGTGGTAGTAGCGCAGTAGTTTCTTCTGTCGCCAAGCATGACGGGGCCGGTAGTTGTCCAGCATGTCGGCTGTAATCAGCTCCGAGCCGGTTGGCAGGACGGTGCCGTCCTGTAGGCCCTCCAGCTCCATGAGGTAGGAGGCTTCCGGTATCTCGTCATAGGGAACCGGGTGGCCGAGGCTACTATCCGAGCCCTTGAATAGCTGGTATTCAATCTGGCCGGGTGTGTGGCGCTGGAGGAGGCGGAAATAGTCATCGTCGTGCTGGTACGTGTCCCAGAATAGGATTGCTGTCTGGCGACCGTTCTCGAACTCGGCCATGCCGTTATCCGCGTCAACCCACTCAATCCACGGGTGCGGGTCAACCGACTGATTCCACACCACGCGGCCGTACACCCAGCCGTGCGACCCGGCCCTGTATACCGCGCCCCACCAGTCGGCGGCGAAGCGGTCTGAGGATACGAGACGGTCTAGGGCCTCGGCAGCCTCCGTGTTGTCCTCATCCTCGGCGGAGAGTTTCGCCTGCGGGGGCTTACCGGCCATGTAGTCAGCCAGGGCGGTTGTGAGCTCGTCGGCAATGGGCAAATGATGAGTCACAAGGTGAGACGAGTCAGGGTTGTTGCGCTGCGGCTTGCCGAGGAAAGCCCGAGATGCCGCACCAACCACACCGCCGTTGAACTGGGTGCGGTGGGTGTATGGCCTGCCGTTCTGCCTAGCCCGACGCTCATTAATGACGTCTGTGTCGCCGGAGATGAGCGCATCGTCACGGCGGATTGCCTCAAGTGCCGGGGCGTATTCCTCGGGTGGCCACGGCGTGTTTGGGGCGGGCATTGGCATGGGTGTTCCTCCTTGGCTACGTCTGCCGGGGTGGTGCAAGGGCGCAGCCCCCGTCAACCGCCGAAGTTGGCGACGGAGCGCGCAGCCGGGCCGTTGGGGAACGAGTGCGGGTAGTGGCCTATCCGCCCCTATATCGGCCTGTGTGGTTGGCTGGCGCGGGGTGGCTTACGTGCCCGAGAATGCGAACGACACAACGCCCCTGCACGGCTATGACTATGCGGCGTTCGGGGTGGCGGTCAGCTGGGCCCTCAGCTTCTCAACGTGACGCCCCCACAAGTGGCGGGACGAGTACACGGCGTACCGCATGGCGTCACAATTGTGGGTGACCAAGCCCTCAGCGAGGTAAGTGTGTGCCCCGGCAACGGTGAGGTTATACACCGGCTCGGTTCTTTCTTCTGCGGTAACCTCCAGCACACGCACGGGAACAGCACGCAGCTCGGGAATACTTACTGGTTGTGAACTCTTCACCGCAGTACGCGCAGGTTCGTTGCTCATTATCGACACCGGATGCGCGTCGCCAAGCGGACTTGCAAGAGTTGCTACAGAATCGGGCGATTCTATTAGTCGCTGTGACCGTGAAGCGGGTACCGCATTGTTCACACGTGTATTGGCGCTCAACGAGACACTCGCCGAGTGATTTAGCCCAGTGTCGGGAGTGCCACTCGTGCCCTTCGCTGCTGGCGTGCCATTCCTTTGTAAGTTCACGGATACGGGCAAGATGCTGCTGGTTACTGCCCGCCCACCCCGGGTCAGACTGGTTGACGCCCATATGGTAGCGGGAGTGTTCCGAAGCGCTAACGAGTTGAAGATTCTCAGGCCGGTTGTCCAAGGTGTCATGGTTGATGTGGTGGACGTGATAGCCTTCTGGGATTTCTTCGCGGTTGTGGTGGTCGCGCCAGATTTCGCGGTGAAGGTAGTCAACTCCGCGTTGTTTGTCCCCAACGCCGGGCACGAAGTATTTGCGGTGTGCGGGTACCGGTGAATCTGGGTAGCGGCGGAATCGGATTCCTTTGTAAGTGATGGTTTCGGAGCGTGCCATGAGGTTAGTGTTTGTCCTTTCTGAATGTCCCCAAGTTGCATCCACTGGCCGTTAACGAGCAGGGGGTGGTTCGGGGTGCCGGTGATGCTTCTGCCGTCTGATAGGTGAAGCGTGATGGTGTGTGCGGCTGGGTTGGTCATCTCGTGCGCAACAATTGGGAACGCGCCCAGGGGCGTGGTCACGAGGTCACCGACGTTGAGGGCGTCTAAGCGCTGTAGGCCGGTTGGGGTGGCGATCATTGTGCTGCCGACCAGGCAGTGGTCGTCTAGCTCCTTTACCGGGGCGTCCTTGCCGCGTTCTGCCGCTGAGGCATCCCACCTGTAGCCGGGTATCTCCTCAATCAGTCTCTTGCAGTCCTGGGCGATGGTGAGCGCCCCGCTGGTGAGTAGCGAGTCAACCTGGCGGATACCGTCAACAACGCTGTTATCGGCTTTAGTAGTCCTGACTTTTCGGCGCCGTAGCTCCTCATGGAAGGAGGCGGCGGCTGGGTCAATGTATAGGCCCTTAGGCTGGTTCGGTAGGGTGGCTAGCCATTCCTGTAGGGAGTCCGCTAGTTCACTGTCTGTGAGGCGTGTACGGCCCCCTAGGCCCGTTGTTTGTGGCGACCATTCGTGTGTTATCTGTAGCCCGTCCTCGGTTACTGTGAGCGCGTACCCGGCCGAGGGGTGGTTGGTGCCGTAGTCAATCCCGACAGCCAGGACAGTCCCTACGGCCCGGCCCTTCACCATCATGTCCGGGTCCCAAGACTCGTACACCGCGCCCTCGGCGGCCGCCCACTCGCCCCGAATCATGCGGCGGTAGAAGATGCCCGTATAGGACGCCTTCATGCGTTCCTTGTAGTCCTCGGTGAGGCCGGGGTTATCGTCCATTGTGAACAGGCGGGCGTAGGTGTCGGTCTCGCCCGGCTTGTCGATAAAGTTCTGTTTGAGGTAGTGGGCTGGGGTGGCTGGGTTGGTGGTGGCAAACACCCGAGGGGGATTAGCGTTTCCGGTCGCACGCATACGGGACCACAGCATCTCCCAAACATTTTCCGGGCATAGTGTGAGCTCGTCGTAGAAGAGGAGTTGGTAGGTGCCGCCACGAATCCGGCCCTCAGCCCCCTGGTCGTTTACGCCGATGACCTGAACCTCGCGGCCGAAGATAGTGGCCGTCGGGTTACGCCTCACGTAGTGGATGAAGGGGGCGGCAGTCGCAAAGATAGGCTCCGTCAGTAGCGGCATGAACACGTTCTGGTAGATCGCGTCAAGTGATTTACCGCAGATGACGATACTTCCAGACTTACCGGCCTGCTTAATCTCCCCCAGCATCATGAATAGCCAGGCGAGTGTCTTACCGGATGACACGGAGCCATACCAGATATTGAGGGCGTGGGTTGAGCGTGCAATAGCGGTGACCTGCCCCCGCGAGAAGCGGAACCCTGGGTTACTCATCGTCTAGTGTCGCGCCCATAGCCTCGATACTGGCCCTGAAGTTTGTGATAGCCGAGGCGAACTCATCACCACCCGTCACCTCAATGTCGAGCTTCACCGCGCCCTCCAGCCCCCACAGTTGGGCGAGCTGCTTATTAATGTCGAGGACAAGCCGGGCCGCTTTAATATCCCCGTCCAGTGCCTTCTTCCAGTAGGCGGCGTGTAGACGGTTGAGGCGTCTGGTGAGTTTAGCGAAGACGTGCCGGGCATTGTCCGGGCGGGCGTCCTCCATGGCGCGCTCGTAGTCGTTCCGGGCCTGCGTGTAGCTAATTCCGAGCTGTTTTGCGATGGCCTCAAAGGTGGCTCCGCCGTCGTGGAGTGTGACTACTTTAGCGGCGCGTTCGGCGCGTTTGGGGGTCATGCCTCGTCTAGCCATTGGTGTCTCCTATTTAGCTCAATTATCAGTAGTTCATGGGGTCAGATGATGCTTGGGGCGCTAGTGGTTCTTGTGGGCTCCTTTCCAGACGCGTTGTATCCCGCCGTGTCGTGGCCCGTGGGCCGACTGCCTGTAGCCAATGGGGGTGATGGTCCCGTTAGCCCTCCAGGCGGAGAAGAGGCCGCCCCAAGCGTTGTTGTGTGCCGGGGTGAGCCCGTCGGGTATGAGGGCGCGTACATCGTCGGCGGTGAAGGGCTGGCCGGTGGCAGCTAGGTGTTTGATTGCTTTGTCGGCGTGGTGTGCCCAGTCTCCGAGGATGTGGCATTCCCGCATGTACGGGGCTTGTATGAGTTGCAGCTGTTCCATCATGGGCGAGTGTGCCGGGCGGGGTGGCGCGGTCGGTTTAGCCTTCCTTCTCCCCGCTGTAGTGCATGGCGGTGTAGGTGGTTTCGCGGCGGACGATGCGGACGTCTGGGGTGCCGCTCATCGCGTGGATGGGTGCGGTTCCTCTGGCCTGTCCGAGGGTTGGGTGTTCGGAGAGTATGACCATGTTCTTCGGGTTGAAGCGGTCGCCTATCTTGCTGACGCATAGCCAGGTGGTGTCGGTGTGGCTCATGGGGCGTCTCGGTAGTCGATGGTCTTCCACACGCCGGGGGCGTAGGTACGGCTGGTGTCACCGTCCCTCTCTAAGATGTTGAGCTCCCCCGTCTCCCCTACTGTGGCGGCGAGGGTGTCCTTGTGCTCCTCGTAGTGGATGACTCCGGCGATGACGTAGGTGACGATGATGTTCATTGGCCTGCCTCCTGCCCGTTGTGGTCGAGGAGGTACTCGAGTGCTTCCTCATCACTGTCGAAAGCCGTGGTGTGTGTGAGCCATTGCTGTGCGAGGTGCGGGGGGAGTTGTAGGCGTACGGTGATGAAGTCCTCGTAGGGGCTCGTCACGTCCTCCTGGGGTGGTTCCTCTGTGGGGTTGAGGGAATCCTCTAGGGCGGTGAGGTCGTCCTGTGTGTATCCGGTGGCGTCGAGGTCTGGTAGCCAGTCGAGGAGGTCGAGGAGGGCCTCGTCGTTGTAGGTGGCCTCGTCAGACGTTTTGTTGTCCACGAGGACGATCTCTGCTGCCTGGGTGGCGTCAACGTCGATGATGTAGCAGGGCACCATGAGGTGCGGCTGGTCTAGGCCCGCCTCCTGGGCTTCAGCGTTCAGCTCACGCATCGCGGCGAGCGTATGGTTCCCAGCGAGCACGGCCCACTCCTCCCCGGTTTGCGCTCCGGTGTTCACAAGGAGAGGTTTAAACTGGCCGTGGTTCTTGAGGCTGTTTTTAATCGCCGGGATGTTCCCCTTACGGGGGTTCCGGCTGTAGGTGCGGAGCTGCTCGATGGGGAGATGTTCGAGGTGCCCCGTGGTGTCCTTTGCTTCCATGGTGCTGAGTGTCGGACACTACAGGGAGCGGTCAGTCTTCCTGCACCTGCGCGCCCTCTGTAGGTACGTCCGCTACCTCAATATCGCGTAGGCGTTTCGCGGCGGTTTTCCTATCGCCTTTCACGAAGATCATAATGTCTTGATGCACGCGGCCTAAGGATCGTCCACCGGTAAAGATTCTGCCTGCCCGTGTCGCAGCTGCGCCGACGGCGTTGAGTAGCACAGCGTCGTTGGCTAGATGCCATCCGGCGGGCGCGGCGTTGACCATACAAGATTTCATGTCGCGAAGGTCGCCTCTCCGATCGCGTGCTGAGCCGACAACGAACGCTGCGAACCTGTCCGGTTTTAGGCACCGGTCTACTTCCTTTAGTGTGGCAGTCATTGCGTCGTTGAAATCTTCGGTTGAAAGGTTGGACATGTCCGCCTCGTCGCCGGAGTACGTCTCTAGGTCATAGTAGGGCGGGCATCCTAATACGAAGTCGAAGCGCTCCGGCTGGTTTTCCTGCATGGCGACTGCGGAGTCCCCCTCTATCCATACTGGGGGGGTGGTGCCAGCAGCTAGGGGCACTATCCCTGCGATTAGGTTTTGCTGTTTGCGGTTCTCTTCGCATTGTTCTGGCCTGAGTTCGTGGCCTTGGTAGCTGCGGCCGAGTATGCTGCCGACTATCCCTCGTACGCTTCCACCTGCCCAGGGGTCGAGGGTGCGGTCGCCGGGGTTACTGAACCACGTATAGAGGAGTTCGCATAGCACGGGGTCGAATACGCTGGTTCCGCTTCCTGTGCTGTAGGGTTTCAGCTCGTCGGCGTATTTTTCAACGATTTCGTTTGTGGTGATGTCGGGATTTTTGGCGCAGGCTTTGTTTTTCACCTCGTACCAGTTAATAAACACGTTTACTGGATCGTTGTAAATCAAGTTATGGTCGCGCCCTTCATTTGACGCAATACCCAAATCCAACCACGCCTTTTTACGCTCTCGCCAGTCCCCACGACGGGTATCAATGACCGTCAAGGGTGGTACAAGAAACCGCTCCGCCAACGTAGCCGCCGCCTCCTCACTACGGCGCGTATCATCACTACCCGGCGACTCACCGACTGTAGATAACTCCTCAAGGTCGTCGTAGTCGTAGCCTGTGCCGTCCAGGTCATAGTCCACGGTGTCAAGAAGGCCGAGCAGTTCTTCCTCGTCGTAGCTGCCGAGGTCACTGGTCCTGTTGTCGGAGAGGAGGATCTTTGTTGCCCTCTCCTCGTCCACATCGACTACCCACACATCAACTGTTTGCCAGCGCGGATCATCCGGGTGCTCCTCGGCCAGGCGGCGCATTGCCTTAAGCCTGTGGTTACCTGCCAAGACCTCATTAGGGCGGCCGGTGTAGGTTCCACGATTTACGGTAAGTGGGTTGTAGACGCCATTGGCCACCATGCTGCCCATGATGGCATCTACGTCGCCTCGTCTCGGGTTTTTGTGGTGGAGGTTGAGCTCGGTGAGCGGTACGCGCTCTGGTTTGCCTATGTTGGCGGTGTCCTTTGCCGTCATGAGTATGCAGGCTAGGGAGGCTCCCCCGGCGGTCAGCGGCACCCCGTTATAGCCTCTCGGCCCACACAGAATCCCCTTCGGACATAAGCCGCCAGCCGTAACTCTTAAACAGCCACCTCAGCTCCCACGTGCGTAAGGTATGCCAATCCCCCGGGCTAGACGGACTATCTACGAAACAACCAGCGGGGATATAGAACCAGTCCGCCGTCTTTATCGTGTCGCCTCTGAGTACTCTAATCTCGGCGACCGCTGGCTGATTGAAGTTGAACCAGACGTCGTACCTCACGCCGCATCGTCCTTAGCCTCGGCGTTGTTGAAGTACTCGACAATCATGTCCGCAGTCAGCTGAGAGATCGTTATCCCCCGGGCGTCGGCAAGCCAGCGCATGTGATCAATCGCCGGTGACGGTAAACGGAAGTTTGTTTGTACAGCGGTTCGCTTGTTCGCCACCATGCGGTTCCTCGGTATGTACTGAGTGTCGGAGGAGAGGTAGCTGAGGACAATTTCGACGAGCATCCCGTTTCGCGCTATCCCCCACTCGTCGGCCGCATCGCACACCCGACGCTTCAAGTGCGGGGGCAGATGAAGCGTGCAGATTTCCAACTTCATATGCTCAGCCGAGCGCAGGTAATTAAGCGTCTCATGGTCCGCGAGTAGTCCCCTGAACTCCTCACGTGAGTGCCAGAAGGGTGATTTTTTGATAGCCATTAGCAGCCCCCGAGTATGGCGTCGTACTGGTCGCCGTTGACCTTTAGGCATCCCCCGCCAATTGGGTTTCCCTCGTGGTAGAAGACGCCGATTAGTACGCCGGTCGGGTGTTTGCTGGTGGGAGTGAAGCTTAAACCGTCTCCGAGGCGGTACACCTGTACCTCTTCGTTGAGGCGCTGCCCGATGCTCATAGTGGTGGTTCCTTTCTGCGTGGTGGTGTGCGCCGCTTGCAGGTGGCGCTAGTGCCCGTCAAGGACTCGAACCTTGGTGTCTGCCAGTCGGGCTGTTGTGGTGGCCTATGCCGAGAGCTTCCGCACGATCTCCTTGACCTGGCCCGTAATCTTCAGGGCTACGTCCGCCGCGATGCTGATTTGGACGGCGTAGTCATTTGCTTCATCTACGGTCATGGTGGAGAGGAGCCTAGGGGTGACCTTGGCCTGGTCGTCTTCCCAGGTGATGTTCGCGGCAATGTCGTCGCGCTGCTCGATGTTGACGAAGTGCATGTTTTTGTTGCCGGTGACGGTGACGGTCCAACCGTTTACGGTGAAGGTGGTGGTCTGGGGGTTCATTGTGATTCCTTTCTGTGGGCTCTTGCAGGAGCTTTTCTTGCTTACATCCATAAGCTTACACCACGGTTTACACAATGTAAATTTAGCCCTCTATGCAGCACTATCGGTGGAACCAATACCGGCAGAACCACGCTCACTGACGGCAAGCTGCGGGACTTGGTTGAGTCGAACCTCTGGGATGGGGAGGACGACCAACTGAGCGATGTAGTGGCCTTCGGGGATGGTTTGCATGTGCCTGCCGGTGTTGTGCAGGGATAGCATGATTTCCCCCGTGTAGCCGCTATCGATGATGCCGGTGCCGTTGCTCAACACGAGGTGTTTCTTAATCCCCGTTGAGCTGCGTACAAACACCATGCCGACATGGCCGCGTGGGATTGTTACATGCACCCCTGTGTGGCAGAGGCGGTGCTGCCCTGCTGGAATAATCGCCGGATGATTCAGCGCCAGGTCAGTGCCAGCATCATCCGTATAAGCACGACGCGGCGGGTAAGCGTCATGGTCGAGTGAATAGTTAACGTTCATGGGTTCCTATCTGTGAGTTTTGCGGGCGCGGATTGCGCGTTGTGATTCCCTGTTGCAGGTTCCGCATCTACGGGTGAGGTTTCCTTTTCTGTCGCGCACCCATTGGGTATTGGAGTGGGTGTATTCGTGGCCTTTCGCGCAGTGCGTCTTTCGCCGCCTGCGGCCTCCGCTACGTGGTGGTGGGGTCTCAAAGTCGAACCACAAGCGGCGGGCTTTTTCGGCAGCACGGCGCGCAGCGACCCGCGTAGTTGATTCCGGCCACCCCAGCGCGGCTGCGGCAGCCCTCAGAGTTGGGTACTCGGACATGTGGAGGAGGATTTCCCTGTCAGCGTCCGGGAGCTTCGCCATGACCTGCACGAGAGCAATAGGTGTAAGCGCGTCGGGCTGGTATGCCCGCGCTTTGGGTTCCCAGTACATGGTGAAGCGTGGCCCATACCCGTGTGCTTGTACGTCTTTGTCGTATGCCTTGCCCAGGTAGCTAATGGCGGCGGTGTAGCAGTCTTTCTCCACGCTTTCGGGGTGCTCCGCGAGGTGGAGGGCTGCGCCTTCCCACGCCTCCATGAGGGCATCCTCTATGGGGAGGTTGCGGCGGTATTGGGTGCTTGCGGCGGCGCGTGCTACATCCCAGAGCCTTCGTGGGTTAAGCCCCATATTTCATCTCCTAGGGTGAAAGTGTCGAGGTTGTGGACGATGCTGTGGCGTGCTTCGCGCCCGGTTTCTTGTTGGTAGACGGCGCGTAGGTTTTTGTCCGCTATGGTGCAGGCTTCGGGGTCGATTTCCACCATGAGCATTCGATGGTGGTAAAGGTCATCCAGCTGGTCGGGGCTGAGCCCTGCAAGCTGCATGAGGCGGGCAAGGTAGATCCCTGTACCGCCGAATGGGTCAGTAATGCGTACCTCTGGGTCTGCGAGGGTGTAGCCCTGGGCTGCGAGCTGGTGGATGACTGCGCGTACTTGAAAGTCCACAATTTCGACTGGCGTGACCACTACCCCGTCGCGCTGGCCCCGCATAGTGTCGGTGTCCCGCTGGTAGTCGTTGGCTATGCGCTGCTGTACTGCGGCGCGGGGGTCGTCAGTCATCTCCTTGTGTCTCCTAGGATTCGGGGTCAAGGACGATGCGGCAAACCCTGAATCGGGGGAGGTCTGCCGCCGTCATCTCCTGGTAGGGCATCAGTACTCGCCTCGCCTAATGAGGGTGATGACGTGTGCGGCTGCTTTGGCTAGGTCTGCTGCCCCGAGGTCTTTCAATTCTGCGGGGGTTGGATCGGTGTTGCTGTAGTGCTTCATGTGGTCGATGTCGTAGACGTAGGCGAGGAGTCTGCCCTCTAGCTCCTTCAGCTTTTCTTGGTAGTAGGCGGCATCCATGCCCGTCATACCAGTACCTTCAGTACCCAGAGGAGCATGTACACGGGGTGATTAGGGTCAGCGATTCCACCATCCGGGGTGTAGGCGGTGGAGAGAATATCAATGATTTTGCTCACAAGATCTCCTTAGATACGGGTAATAGTTTTCAAACTTGGTTCTCGTCCCACTCGGTTCAGATCGCCTCCTCGAGCTCTGGAAGCTGACCGGTGGCAGCGATGTATTGAAGCTCTTTCACTAAAGCTCCTCGCTTGCCCCCGTGGTTCGCAGGGCCGCCACACATCCAGCCGGTGGTCCATAGCCCTGCGCGAACAAGACCAAAAGAATCACGTTTCAGGACGTCCTCGGCGCACTCTGCAATAACGGGGCAACCCTCGCAGAGTCTGCGCGCCATGGATCGTTTAGCCTCAAGGGGCCTTTTATCGCCCTGAAGGTCGAAGATGTCCGGGGGTAGGGATCTACACTTGGCGTCCTCGGCCCAGTGGTAGGCGTCGACCCGCATTAGTAGCTCACCTCGTCAAATAGGAGTCTCATTTCCGGTTTCGTCCACGCCTCAATACCGGCCTCGGAGAGGATGCGAACACGGAAGTTCGCGGCCCATTTAGACCGGTAGGAACCAACCTCCCGGACGTCGTCACCGACGGTGCAGAATACCGTTGTCTTACCCGTCGGCTGGCGGAACACGGTAGACCACCTCCTGTTCGTGATGTTCAACGACTCTGAACCACTCGTTAGGGAACAGTGCCCCCATCCGGTGCATTTCCTCTACGGCCTCGTCTGGGACGATGAACACAACGCCTAACCATGCCCAGACGTCGCACGCCCGGCTCCAGTGCTGCACCCTGTACGTGATTCTGTGGGTCACTTCCCCGCACCGCCCTTCGCCCCGGGGCGGTGCTCGGCGATGAGCTCTCGGGCGTGACGTGGGCTGGATACGTTATGCGGCCAGTGGCGGCCCCTGCGCTTGAACATTCTGTGATTCCTTTCTGCGGTGATTGTGACGCGCTTGCAGGCGCGGTTAGGGGGAGGATTACACGCCCTGGGCGCAGGCGTTGATGTACTTCTGGTATGACTTGGCGGCGCCCCCAGCGATCGTCTCGTTCATTTGGTCGATGATGCCGTAGCCGATAGCCCTCTCCATGAGTTCCGCGAGGCTGTGATCCGGATCTTCGCGGAGGGCTGCACGGATGTAGAGCCGCTTACTGCTCACGTTCTGAGTGTGGAACGCCGCTAGGCATAGGGCGTTAGCGGTGGCGTGTGGGGTCTTGGTGAATTCGGATGCCCTAACCCAGGCGAGTTCTTCCTCGGGGTTCGCGCCGCGATTGAAGTACGTGTCCCTAAGGAGTGGAGATTCGAGGCTATCGGCAAGCAGTTGGATGACGGTTTTCTCGTCGTCTTGGGTGGCCTCTCCGCGGATGATGCGGTCTAGGTAGGCGTCGCATTCCGGTTTAGCGGCTAGCAGATCTTTGAGCATTTTCGATTCCTTTCTTGGCACTCTTGCAGGAGTGTGAGCGTGATTCGTGGAATGCGCTCCCCTCCCTTTTGCTAGTTAGCGGACCCGTTCGATCATGTCGCCTGCGATAAAGAACTTGACGATGTTTCCCTGTCGCTTAATTGGGGTTCCCATGACGGTGGAGAACACGTAGGTTCCTGCGGCGGCATTGCCTGTGCTCGTGAGGTTGCGGCCCGCCCAGTACTTGGATTCATCTTTCGGGCTGCGAAGCGTGTAGCAGGGTCTCTGTTCGCCGTTGTCGTAGATGAAAACGTCCCGGTAGAGGTCATAGGTTCGGGTGGTAACGGTGACACTTGTGATGTATTCGTGGGTGACTTCAAGGAGGTCCATTGTGATTCCTTTCTGCTTGCCCTTGCAGGGGCTTTCTTGCTTACATGTCTAAGTATAGATCAGTGTTTACAAAAAGTAAAATTGAGTTCTCTAACCTGCCTTAACGTAAGGTTCAGGAGCACTCTCACACACCCACAAATCCATCCACATACGCCCGCGCAACCCCTTAACAGCAGGCCAAATAACCGGCTCCGGCTTACCCATAAACCTCGGCAAATCATCCGGCACCAACCCAAGCCCGGGAATCTGCTTCGACCCCCTAGAGAGCGCGTCATAAATCGGCTTCCCAGACGCCGCCACATTATCCGTATCCCGGCCCCTATTATCGCGAGGCCTGTAGTGCAGCTGCACAATCAGATAGCTCATACCCTCGGGCATCCGCACGTTGCGGGCGAGAAGGTGAACGGCCTGCTGGATCTCCTTCTTCTTTGCGGCCCGGCCCCACACGGCGCCCTTCGATGCCGGGGCGGAATCGTTCAGACTAAGGGGCGGCTTCTCCCACGGGAGCTCGATAGTCGCGAGGTGCTGCGGGCTGTCCGGGTAGGACATGAGGAATGGCTCTTTCATGCTGGAATCTCAAATAAGGTCGGTTGGATAGTTACGGCCCCTCGCTTGCGGGGCGGGGCGGAGTGACGCTTGCGGTCTATCGGCTTCCTCAACCCACGCTGCTCAGTCGGGTTCTCTTTCTTCCACTGGGCGTAGGCGGATCGGCAGGCCGTGCAGAAGCCTCGGGCATAGTGCATCTGGTAGCCTTCCGGCTGCTCCTCATGCCGGTTCCACTTGATCATTGGGCGGCTGCAGTTTCGGCACCTGTCGGGGCGGCGGGCGCCGATATTGTCGCGGCGCGTCGTCTCAATGAGGTAGGCGGGGACTTCAACCTGGGCGATGGCGGCGAGCTTATAGGCAGTGTCAAGGTCACCGTGACAGACAACGCCCGCCTGGATGACGTCGGCGGCGGGTGCCCTCAAGTCCTCGCTTAGGCTGGTGCCTGAGGTGAGGGCATCGGAGGCGCAGCGCTTGAGGAGTGGGCAGGCGTGGCACATTTTGAGCGCCGCCTCGATACTGTTGTGCGGTGCTCTGGCTGGGTTTATGAATGCTCGGTTCTTGGTGTTGGTGCAGGCTGGCTTCACGACGTTCCCTAGTGGTGCTGGTGGGATTCCTGTGTCGTGGGCTATTGTTCACCGTCCGATCTTGTGTGCCAATCCCCCGCATCTCGCGGGACGCAATAAGACACCATAAGACTAGACGGGGGCGGCGGAAAGATACCCCCGATGAGCCCACAAACCTCGCGCCAGCACCTCCGCCTGCTCGACACTCAAATCAACCTGAACACCCGCAACTTCCAGCGACACAGCGGAATACTCGTCACCTGGCGTCGTGTCAGTAAACGACTCCACACGGACAGTGCCACTAGCGGACTCAATAACGGTAGGCGGCATGGCGTCTCCTCACTCTCGGCGGCTAACGAAGGCAATGTTAGAACATAGGGGCGACACGCACCCCCGCTATGGATGTATTCGCAGGCCACCTATCAGAACGGCGGCTCTGAACCCCCACTGCTGAAGCCGCCCTGCGGGGCGCTATTCCACGGGTCCTGCTGCTGCGCCTGCTGCCCGCCTCCCTGCTGGGCCTTCGACATGCTGCCCACCATCCACATCAACGACGGGCCAAGTGCCCCCTTGCCCGGGTTGACAGTCACCTCCAGCGAGGTACGCTCCGCGCCCTCCCTCGTCGTGTAGTTGCGGGCCGTGAACTTGCCCTTGACGATAACCTCCATGCCCTTAGCGAGCGTTTCGGCGGCGTGCTCCCCTAGCTGCTTCCACGCGCTCACGCGGTAGAACGTGGCGTCCCCGTCCTCCCACTGGTTCGTCTCACGGTTGAACCGGCGCTCATTTACCGCGACACTGAACTGGGCCACTGGGGTGCCCTGAGGGGTGTATCGGAGCTCTACGTCGGTGCTGATATTTCCGACGATCGTGACGTCTTGAATGGTCATGGGTGTATCCTTTCTGATTTTTTGGGGCGGTCAGCCCCGCGACGGTTGCAGCCGCCGCTTTAGGAGAAGTTTCTAGAATCCTGCTTTTTCGTAGCCCGTGAGGGACGCCCCCGCCGAGGCACAAGCCGTCGGCGCTGATACCCCGGCGCAGGAGATGTACCAGTGATCGCCGTAGATTAAGGCCGTATTATCAACCTGCTCGGCGGCCCCAACCATTGCCTCCACAAGATTGCCGGTCGGGTCGGTGTTCACAATGTACGAGACGCCAGACGTCTCACAGGTCAACCCCTGCTCGATGCTGTCGGTATTCGCGCATGTCACATTCTGGCCCTGTAGGTAATTGAGCACCTGGATAGCCGATTCGAATGTCTCCGGGTCCGTCTTGCCCGGGGCTGCCTCGGTAGTCGTGGGCAGCTCACTGCTGGGCGTCGGGGTGTCCTCGGCCCCACCGCCGCATCCCGATAGGAGTAGCGGGGCGGCGCAGGCCGCGAGTAGAATTTTACGCATTGTTTTGTCCTTTCCTTTCATCGTTCGCCCTTAGCAATAAGGGACAGCATCGGCTTAGAAACACCGAGAAGTTCAGCCATCTTCCCCATTGGCACACCAGCGGCGCTTGCCCGGCGGACAGCGTTAGACCTCTCGGTCTTAGCGGCGCGCATGGCGTCCTTCAAGTCCTCGACCTCCCGGTGCGCTTTTTTCGCATTCTGTAGGTGCCGCTCTTGAAGTGCGGCGAGTTCATCATCGGTCAGCATGTCTCTATCGTATCTAGGGGCAGCTATGCCACACTCATCCTTCCTCTACTAAGTCGGCGACGTCGAATAGGAAGAGAGCTAGCGGTTTCCATTCGTGCGGCATGAGGTTAAAGGTGTCGTCACCTGCTTTGAGATAGATATACTCGCGGCGGGCGGTGGCGGTGAGGTCACAGACCGCGCCGCTAGGGTCTTGGATAGTGATTGTGTTCGGGGTTGGTTGGGTTTCGCGGTCTGCGTACTCCATGGCCTCAGCCCAGGCGATGAAGGCTTTATAGCGCTTCCATCCGTATTCGGCTGCGTACCATAGGCCGTACGCTTTAGTGACTCTCCAGCGTCTCATTCTTCCTCCCATCGCCAGCTAAAGCCGGTGGTTTTGTCTTGGTGGTAGCCCTGGTGCCCCTTCTTGCGGAGGCACAGGTGCGTGTCGTGCTCTGGGTGCGCGCCGGTGGTGATGAAATCACAGCATTTGGTGGCGCACATACGGGCTTCAAGACGTTGGTTCTCTTCCTCGAAGCGCTCCCGTGCGGTGGCCGCGTACCGCTTGGCCTGTAGTACGTAGGCCGGGATTACACGGCTCATGCCTCCTCCCATTCCCCTACCCAGCGGCGGTGTGTGGGGTCGCCGTCGAAGTAGTACACATCGGTCATGCCTTTGTGGTCTCCGAGGTATTCGGCGTGCTCCCACTGGCCTGTTGGTGGTGTTCCGTCGGGTGCCCAGGCGCGAGGCAAATCGGGGCGTGGGGTGACTTCACTCGTTCTTGCCCATTCGCGCACGGGTCGCCCGTCAATAAAGCGAATGACCTCCACATTTACGCCGCGAAATTGCACGCCGTCAGTGATTGAAATGAGCACTTGGCCCCAAAATGTATGGTTGCCCCACATACCGACACATTCGGCACGCTCTGTGGGGGTCATGTCTGCGAGGGGCTTAGTCATAGCGTGAAGGCTCCTGTCCATAGAATGGCCGCTAATGCGGTATAGGTGAGAGCGGGGATGAGGTCAGGCTTCTGCCGCCACTTTGCCCGCCTGGCGATTTGAATAGCTCCTAGGGTGGTGGCGCTAAATGTGGCCGCGCACGCCCCAGCGATAATGATCACTTTCATGCTGGCTCCCAGTCCCCTACCCAGCGGCGGGCTTTGCCCTCACCCTCACCAAACTTATCTAGCTTCACCTCAATACCGTTAGGCGGAGCATCGTAGTAGCTCATGCCACCCTCTGACAGTCCCTCGATGCTTACCGCGTTCTTGAGAATCCCGGGGTCTAGATCATCGTAGGAAACAACCACATGACCGTCCTCCCACTCTCCGGGAACCGGCTGGCCGTCTGGTGCCCAGGCGCGGGGCAGGTCGGGGCGTGGGGTGAGGTTCTCGGGAATGGTGAGAGTCCCCAGCTGACCTTCATGGATTAGCTCACAGAATCCCCGGTTTATGGGGCTGTCGCCTACGTAGATTGCGAGGTTGGTGCGCTCGTCGGGGTCGGGGAAGTCACACCACATTCCTCGGCAATGAGAGCGTTCCTGTGGGGTCATGTCTGCCAGTGTTCTCATGCTTGTTCCTTGATTTGGTCGTAGATGGGTGTGTCTTCTGGTGTGTGGTGATTGTCGCCGTCAAGTTGAATACTGTCGGCGTAGATGGTGAGGTGAACACGGTGAATACCGTGTCTAAGCACCTTGATAGTTATGTCTTCGTCACTGTGTAGGAGTGGGATACCGTCGAGGGCGATGCTGCGCGGTGTGATGTTTATTTTGTGAAGTCTCATGCTTCCTCCCATGGGCCGACTAGGCGCTTGGCGCGGGCCACGTGGTCACCTAGGTCTGGGCCTTTCTCAGTGGTTTCGTCCAGGGTGTAAAAGCGCGGCGGTTGATAGTCCGCCTCTTGGTAGTCCATGCGGGCGAGAACATGGAGAGCTTCAATCCCCGCGTAGTGCAGCGCCATGTCTACCTTCGCGTACTGGGGTCTAAGCTCGCGCAGTAGTTCCCTGTTGGCTTCTTCCGGGGTCATTCTTCCTCCTTGTGGTTAGCGGCTGAGTATTGGGCTGCTGCGAGTACGGCGAGGGCGAAGAAGCGGGCTTCCGCTGGGGTGAGGTCGCCGGGTTCGACGCGCTGCACCATGATTCTGCCGCCGGGTGCTGTCCATACGCTTGGGCCGGTGAGGCCGCAGGGTAGCCATCCTTTGCCGTCTGGTACGAAAATGCTTGGGTCGTTCGCCTCCGGCAGGTCTGGTGCGAGGAGTCCCGCCTCGGCGAGGGCGTTGGCGAGGCGCTCTGCTTCGCCCGCCGCTGTGAGGATTTCCCCGCGCTGCCACGTTTGGTAGACCTCGTCGTAAATGACCTGCCCGGCCTTGTCGATGTTGCTCATTCTTCCTCCCTGTGGTTGGCTGCTGCGAGTAGTGTGTGGGCAATGACTTCCGTCTCTTCTTCGGTGAGCACTAGGCGGAATGATTGCTCGTTGTAGTCATGCCCGAAGGCGACGATGTGCTCTCTCATGCGGCGAATATCGCCGATGTGGTAGGGCAGGTACCACGTTGCTCCGCGAGGTGTGCCCCAGTCAGGCTCCGGCAGGTCTGGTGCGATAAGCCCGTAGTCGGCTAGGTGCTTTGCGATGCGTGCGGGGCTGTCGCCGTTTTTCATGCCGTGGGCGATGATGTTCGCGGCTTGGGCCATTTTGTCGGCTCCAGCGGCGATGTGCGCTAGGGAGCGGTGAAGCTTGTCTTTATCCATCGTGGTCTCCTAGGATTTCCAAGATTCGGTTGTAGATGGTCTTGTGGGTGGTGATGATTCCTGCTCCGCCTGCTTCCGGTGCTTGCTTCACTAGGGCGTTGTGTGCTTGCGCTTCGTCGTTAGCCCAGTCGATAAGCTCTTCTCGTAGCCGGAGCGTTTCTTGGGCTATCTCAGGCGCGGCGGCTGCGAGGGCAGCGTGTGGTCTGTGGACTATGCCTAAATACTTTTCGTCAGCGCTGAATATCTGGCATGACGTGTCGGGGCGAGGTTCGCCGTCCATGTAGTATCCCCGCGCCTCCCACGGGCCGGGTGCGGCTTCAGCGAGTAGGCGTTTCAGGTTGGGGGTACTCAAGTCGTTCATTTGTGGTCTCCTAGGTATCGGTTGAGTTTGTCGCGGAGTGCGGTGGCCTCAGCGCGGCTCATGGTTAGGGTTTTCATCCGGTCGGGGTGCTCCTCAAATCGGATGGTCACCTCGTAATCACGCCATGCCCCGATGGTGTCCCCTACCTCTACGTAGCGCGGCTCAGTCATCGTGCACCTCTGTGAGGGTGTAGCGGCGACCAGTCGGGGTGAAATACTCGGGCCGTGCCACCGCCTTCATTAATGGCGTATAGGGCTTCTTGATGAATTCGATGAAGCCGCTGTCCATTTTCCGAAGCATCACGACTTTTCCCAGTTCAGGCGTATCCGCTTCTGCGAGGTAATGCACGCTGTCAAGCCATTCAATATCCGCCATGGTGGGGAACGGCTTAGGTGGGAGGGCTTCGAGGATTGCTCGCTCGTATTCGTCTGGGCGGTATCCGGCGCGTCTTTCTACAAGCTCGCACATGCCGGTAAGTGCCGTGTACGCCCGCAGGATTTGGTCACGAGTTGGGTTAGTCATCTTGTACCTCCGCGAGTTCGTAGCGGCGACCGGTAAGGGTGAGGCTTCCGGGATACGCCGCGTCATACCTAGATGCACACGCTTCAGGAATGAAAAATTCGATTAGTCCTTCCTCGTCCGGCCCCAGCATTATCACCTTCCCGCAGGACTTATGTTCTGCTTCCGCGAGGTAGTGCTCATCGTCGTCCCACTCAATTTCCGCCATGGTGGGTTGTGGTCGCGGAGGAAGGGCGGCGAGGATGAGGTTCCTGTACACGTTAGCGGAGAAGCCGCGTAGCTCGGTTACGAGGTCGCAGACGGCATCTAGTGCGTCATGCGCCCTGATGATGTCTTCTCGGGTTGGGTTGGTCATCTTTTGCTCTCCTTGATGTGGTTGAGTAGTCGGTTCCAGTCGGGGTCGTCGATTTGGGTGAGGGTTGTGCGCTGGGGGTAGGTGTCGCGCCTGTGGGCGCATTCTTCCCGCACGTCGCGGGCGATGACACGGCGAGTGTTGTCGCTGAGGTCATCCCAGTGAGCTATCACCCAGTCCACGGTTTCCTTGACGGTGTAGGTGGCGCGGCCCCTGGCGTAGCGCACCGCGCCGATGACCAGGAACTCGTCACGCGGGCCGAGGCTGATCCCGGGCATTGCCCTAGCCTGCCTTCCGCATAGCCAGGGTGAGGGCCGAGGGGCGGTAGATTCGGTCAAACTCGGGTGTGGTGCCGTCCCAAATATCGAGGTCTACAAGCTCCTCGGCGGTGCGCATTGCTTGGGCGAACTCTTTGAAGTTGACCGGCTCGTAGTCCTCGTTGTCCCACGCCTCAAGGAGGTCAGGGCGCTCGTCGTAGACGGGGGCGTTCATGATGAGGCCGTGGCGGGTAGTGGTGCCGTCGGGGTGGGAGAGGACGGCGACGGCTTCAACTTCGGTGTAGTCGTCGTGGGGCTCGCCGTAGCGCGGGTATGGGAGGCTCATTCTTCACACCCCCAGTCCTGCCCCGGCAGAGACGCCGGGGAGGTGGCAAAGCGGTACCAGAGTGCGACGGCGATAGTCGAAAGAAGGACGGCCACGGCGGTGCCGATAGACCAGTGGAAACTCCGCCCGGCTTGAACCCCGGCCACTACCGGGGCCCACACGATGGTGATGAATAAAGCAAGGTCAATGAAGATTAAATCTAGGGTGCGCGATGACATGCGCTGATTCCTTTCTGCGGGCCGCTTGCAGGCGGCATTATTTCCAATTAGGGGAGGTGGTCGGTGGCGTGAACGTCATCCCCATCACGCTCACGCCCCGGGCCTTACCCAGCGTTCAGGATTTCCCGGAACTCAGTAACCATCTCCACTCCGAGCTGAACATCCTCAACATATGAACGGAGGTTCAGAGAGTCATGGGCGATACGCGGACGAAACTCCACCTTCACATCCCAAACTTCCTTAACGCCGTTCCAGTAGGCGGATAGGCTGAACTGTGCGGCTTTATCATCCCCGAGGTACTCGATCTCGACGTCTTTATCTTGCGGGCGCTTTCCGGTCTCAGTGACTCGCATTTCGTAGGCAAGCCCGTTATGGCTATATACGGAGCTCGTTGTGACGCTCATTGTGATTCCTTTCTGCTTGCCCTTGCAGGGGCTTTCTTGCTTTCGTATCTAAGTATAGATCACAGTTTACACAAAGTAAAATTGAGCGCTATGAACTGCCCGTTCCACCTCGTAACCCGCGCTTTATACGCTCCACAATACCCGCCGTATCAACCTCCCCAGCGTGACCAACCTCCAACGGCTTATAGCCCCGAAGCTCACCGAAAGTCCCCGCCGCCAACTGCGCGTCACGCTCCTCGCGCAACCGCTCACGGTGAGCATCCAGCTGACGCTTCCGCACCGGATCGGACTCCCACCGGTCACGCACCGCGAACGCCGCCTGCTTAAGGTCACGCGGCGTCACCATACGTGGCCCGGCAAGCTCCAGCGCCCACAGCCTCACCGCATCCGGCCACACCTGCGGCGGTAGAGACACCGTAGCGAGTACATCGCCCCACGCGTCCACCACCTCAGCCGACGGCTGCGGAAACCGATCCGGGGCCAGGCGCTTCCCATACTCGAGGACGTAGGCAGCTAACTCGCGCTGCTGTGGTGTGCTCATTCTAGGTACTCCTCAAATAGTGCCTGCGGCCCCGTAGGCGGCTCAAGGCCGGGCGGCAGGGGGGAATGGGTAGAGCCGGGCAGTTCGCCGCTATACGGGGCGTCAAAGGACGGATTACGGGGTGTAGAGCTGGACGGGGCGAAGTCCAAAAAGCTCGGTGCCCGCTGACTCCCGCCCCTCGCCGGGAGCGGATCATCATCCCACCTCTCAGCATTCAGCCATGATGAGGGATGCGCGGTGAACTCATCCTCGCGGTTCGGGTCATCCCGGTACCGGCGCATCCCCTCAATGATGACCTGAGGGTCAGCCTTCTTCACCGCTTTCTTCCACGCCTTGCGTGCCGCCCCCTTGCCGACCTTTCTTGGAACCGTGTCCCAGAACTCGTCGAAGCGATCATCCGCAGGATGATCAAGTTCTTTGAGTTCAGGTTTGGGTTCAGGGTTTGGGTTCTCTTTGGGTTTGTGTAAACACGTCTTTACCCCGTCGGTTAACACGTCTTTACCCCGTGCGTTAAACACGTCTTTACCCCGTTGAGTTAATACGTCTTTACCCCGTTCATCATGCGGGGTAAACACGCCTTCATGCCGTTCAAGCACCTCGGCTACACCGTTATCGGTCTCACGGACGCCCTCCTCGGGCTTCACCAAATCAAGGTTCAAAGTCCACACAGTCGGCCTCCTATCCGGCCTCAAGTGAGACACCCAGTGCGGGTTACCACGGGCAATAAGACCAGCCTCCTCAAGGGAACGGATAGCCTTATGCACCGTCGGCACAGACACACCAATCTCCTCTGAGAGGGTCTTAATCGACGGCCAACACACGCCCGTATCATCGTTATATCGGTCCGCCAGAGCTATGAGCACCAGCCGGTTGCGGCACTGGGCCGCATCCCGCTTAATCGGCGCTTTAGACATAGCCCACTTCATTGCTTGCAAGCTCACCTTATAAGCCCACTTTCTTGTAGCCGCCGCCCTCAGTAAGGAGCACCCACTCGCGGCCTATCCGCATCGCCACCTCGCCGGGGTTGGGGTGATGCGAGTGCACAATCAGACCACGCTCACGCCCCACCTGAGGCGACACATGGGTGATGTGGTGGTGGCAGGCGTGGCACAAAGCGGCCCCATTACTCACGGTGTCGTTGTGGCGTTGGCGGCGCTGGCGGTGATGCCACTCCTCCGCCCTGCCGGTGCATACGCCAGGGAGTCGGGCCTCGCACCTGCCCCGGCTGCGCATCATCACCGCCTCGTACACCTCAGTCGGCATTGCCCCACCACGGCGGGGGCGGCGCTTCATTGGGGATCGCTTCATCCCAAAGATTCCTTTCTGCTACTCCCCCACACCGCTCACGGTTGCAGCCGTATACAGGCGGGGTACATGGATTATTTTAGGGCGGCCCTTGTATGGCCCGGGCCGCAGGGCACGAAAAGATAGCTAGGCCGGTGGCGCAGGCACCCGCCAGGGGTCTGCAATCCCACCGGCCTAGGGTCGTGAGGAATGTAGCTAGGCGGCGTCGGCGGTCGGCTCGACCACCTCACCATTCAGTACGTTCCCAACGGTCTCCTGAGCTTTCGCCATGCGCTGAGCTTTCTCTAGGCGGTCTAGTGTGTCGCGGGCCATGCCAACGAGCTCACGATCTGACCTTGATTCGTAGTAGCGCAGCGCCCGACGAAGGGTATCCACGTCCCCGGAGGACTCCGCCTGGAGTAGCCCCTGAGTCTGCTTAGAGACGTATGCCTTCCGCTCCTCCGCCCGCTCCTCGGCAGCCTTCGCGGCCTGCTTCTCCTCACTGAACTCCCCATCGGGGCGGGTCTCAACGAACGTAGACGGGGCGGCATCCGCACCAATTCCCATGCCGTCCAGCAGCTTCGCAACCGAGAAGTCATTGAACGTCATCTCGGTGCCGGGTTGGAGCTGAAGCTCGGGGACGGTGGTGGCGATCTTCGTCATCGTCCACTGGCGCGGAGCCCTCGCCTGAACCACGACCTGGCAGTGGAACGGCAGATTCTTCTCCGCCTGCACTTTCCAGAATTTATCCCGCGTCGGGTTTCCCTTCTCATCCATCGCCGTCACAAGTTCGAGCCGGGAGGTCATTAGTACCGGGCCGGGGAACTGGCGGCACTGCTGCAAGATGCCGTTCCATGTGGACTTAATCTGATTCCACAGGTCCATGCTGAGCCGCACGCCCTCCTCGGGGACCTTGCGGCCCTTGCTGCGGGCACGGCGGTTCGCCTCCTCCTGGCCGTTGTCCTGAAGGAGCTGCCAGATTTCGGTCATCGAGTCGATGATGAGAAGGTTGTGCTTGCCCTCGGCCGGGGCCTGCTGCGAGGCCCATTGAATGGCCCCACGAATCTGCCCGACGGTTCCGTCGTGCTCAACTATCAGAAAATCAGCACCAGGGACTGCGCCATAAGCATCCGCCTGAGACTCTCCAACTTCAATAAAAAATGCCTTGTCAACTGCGCTCATTGATGTGGACTCGACAGCTGCCCACGTCTTACCGGCGCCCTCGACACCGGCGAGAAGCACCAACGGGAATGAAGCCTTGCAAGATGGTCGGCGGGTTGTGAACTCCATGATTATTTCCTTTCCATGATTGTGTTGAAGTAGCTATCTGAAAGTTCTTGCGCTGTATCTGCAAGTCCCGGATGATTAATCAGATAAGCGCGAGTACGAGAGCACGCCAGGCAGTCCCTGTAGCCTTTCTTGGCTATTGACGGAACCAGGTTTGGCGCGGTAAGCAGATGCCCTCTTTTGCACGTTGTTTTCTTGCTCTGGAAGTGCGTGCCATGACGAATAATGTCGCGGATGTTTTCAGCGTGGGTGTCATAGCGTAGGTTCTCTACGCGGTTATTCGCTGGGTTGCCGTCGTTGTGGCATACCTCCATGCCTGCAGAACGTGGTCCTATAAATGCCTCGGCAACGATTACGTGAACGCGCTTAGTTCGGGGATGCGAGTCTTTTAGCAGATTCACATAAAGGTGCCCACTCTTACGCACGCCAGGCTTCAGAATGCGCTCGCGTACTGTGATGGTTCCGCTGGACTTATGCGGTACTTTGCGCCGCAGACTCTTTATTTTTCCGTGGCTAGAGACTTCATAAAGTCCCTCAAATCCGATTACTGGTTTCCAGATTTCCTCACCCATGATTTACTTCTCTCCTGCTTCGAGTGCGAGGACAGTGCCCGCCTCTTTTACAAGATGATCAATTGCTGCACGCGCCGCGTTAGAACGCTTGGAATTGATAGCGACCCGTGGCGATGAGGCTTCCTTGATTTCCCAACCGGTAGGAAGTTGTCCGCTGATTTGCCAGTCTTCGAGAACTTTCGCGGCGATTTCGTCCGCATCCTCCTTCACGACAGCGGACTCAAGTAGGTCTGTGCGCCCGAGCTCCATGAGGAGGCGAATAATTTCCTCATGGCGGGGATCGGATGGAGCGGGCAGGCCGTCAACAATTTCACGGCCCTGCTCCTCAGCCATAGCGAGAAGCACAGCACTGTCGGTACAGACCGCTTTCATTCCGGGCGCCGACTTCGACACGCTGCCCAGCTCAAGGCCCTGGGCGTTCTTCACAGTGCGCTTATCACCGGGCTCCATGTCACGGGTGATACTGTCCTTAAACTCTTTATGGATGCCGTTGAGCTTCCTTAGCACTACGGCCTGGAGTAGGACCTTCTCGTATGGGTCGCGCTCTGCGGTTTCGAGCGCCGGTGTCGTGGTGTTATCATGTGTGTGCATCGTGTTTAGATTCCTTTCTGCCGATGCGGCCCCTCACTTATGGAGTTGCAGCTCCGAGGGGTCTTTTTACGTTTTAGGCCGCGTTGAGTAGTTCCTGCATCTCAATGCAGCGGTCTAGGTCGGCCTTCTTGAAAAAGACTCGCCAGCCTAGTTTGGTCTCCGCGAGTAGGCCATCTCGCCGAAGTAGATAAAGCGTGTTCCGTGAGATGCCTCCCAGGTATTGGCAGGCCTCCTTCTGGTTGTATAGCCCATCGTTTTTGTAGGCCATATGGTGATTCCTTTCTGCCTTGCAGGGCTGTACCGTCCGGTACTAGGTGGGCCCTTTTTGAACCCATACCCAGTATTATAATGTACTAGACCGTACCGTGCAAGATTAGGATCGCCACCGCTGATAACCTCATAGCCATGACCACACCCCAGCAGTGGCCTGCTGGCCAACTACTCCAACACGCCCGCGAACGCGAGGGCCTATCCAAGGCCGAAGCCGCCCGACGATCCCGCCTATCAGAATCCTGGTGGCGCCGACTCGAGACCGGAATCAACATCCGAGACGGCAAGAAGATACCCATCACCCCCACCCCGGAAGCGCTGGCGAAAGCCGCCCAGGCCGTCAACCTCCCCGTGAACCAGGTACTCGAGGCGGCGGGTCTCGCCCCGGAACGGGAGAACCCGGAAGACCTACAAGACGAAGCGGCGCAGCTACTCAAGGCCCTACCCATTCCACTGCAGCGAGAAGCCGTCGCCTACCTGAGAGGGCTGACCGTAGGAAGTCGGCAGGGCTAGCCTCTCCGCGTACTGGGCTAGCGCGGCCTGCGCCTGCGCCCGCCCCACATGCACATATCCCAACGTTGTATCCACAGTGGACTGACCAAGGATGACCCCAATCACCTGAGGCGGTACCCCGCACTCGGCCAGTAGAGATGCCGCCGTATGTCTAGCGGTATGGAGGTCCACTATAGGAAGTCCCGCCGACTTTAAGGCGGCCTTCCACCTGGCAAGCGCAACTTTCGGGCGTAGCGGATACCCGCGCTCGGACACCCACATGAGCCCCCACCGGTTCGACGGCGTCACCTGAACGTGCTGCCAGAGCATCGCATCCAGCGGGGCGGGTACGTGCACTAGACGTACTGAGGATGAGGTTTTCGGAGGGGCTAAAATCAGGTTCCCCCACAGGGGCTCGTAGTCGTACCCAGGGGGTAGCGCAAAGCCACGCTCGGGGCACTTGCTCGGCCTCACATCCTCGTTACAACGGCACCCCTCGCCATGTGCCCAGGACACCTCGACCAGTGCCCTATCTAGCTCCGCCGTGCACCCGGCTGGCGAAAAGCCCACTTTGGAGCGTCGCAGCCCTAGCAGCTCGCCTTTACGGGGACCAAGGAATAGAAACGCCGCCCACAGGGTTGCGAACGGGTCCCCCACCTGAGCTGAGTGGACTATAAGATGCCGCGCTTCATCCGCCGTGAGCGACGTCCGCTTCTTCGATACCGCCCTTGGGCGCGGCACCTGAGCACACGGGTTCCGCTCGATGAGTCCGCGCTTCACCGCGTCCTCCATACAGACAGACAGTGACGACCTCACCATCTGCACCGTCCGGCTAGATACATGAGCATCTCGCACCGCCTTATCGAGCTCGCGCACCTCGTCAGCCCCAACGTCACTCAGCTTGTATTGGCCGAGCGTTGGGATGATGTACTTGCTCGCGTAGGACCTGTGATTACGCAAGTTGTTCGGGGAGAAGGTTTCGGCTGCTGTAGTTTCGAGCCACCGGGCGACGTGGGTTTCGACGGTGATTTCTTCGGGCGTGGAGCGTCCTTTTTTGAGCTTGATGAATAGCTCGTTCCTACGCCTGACGCATTCCGGTTTCGTCTTGGCGGAGACGGTGCGGCGCACCTGTCGTCCTTTGCCGTCATAGCCAACGGTGATAGCGGCTCGATACCGCCCGTCCTTGGTCTGGTATATGGAGCCCATGGTGAGGTCTCGTACTGGTCGCATTCGAACATCCTGAGTCGGTTGGTAGCTAGGTTTGGTAGCTAATTTTGTAGCTACTCTCCGATACAGGCTAGTACACGCTAGTACGAGTGCGGTAGATCGACGTAGCTGGAGCTAAACCAGAAACACGCCCTGTACTGGTACAGGAAAAACCCGACACTCAGACTTCCAAGCTGAAGACGCGGGTTCGATTCCCGTCATTCCCTCCAAGGAAAAGCCGCGCTAACCACCTAATTTAGGTCGTTGGTGCGGTTTTAATCGTTTTCTGCACGGATGAACAAGCTCTGCGTAGAGTGGGCCGCATGACTGTACCTAATATCAAATTGCACGATGGAAACTCCATCCCGCAGCTCGGCTTCGGCGTCTTCAAGGTTGACCCCGACAAGACCGAAGAGCTGGTCCTCGAGGCCCTCAAGGTGGGCTACCGCCACATCGATACCGCTGCCATCTACGGCAACGAGGAAGGCGTGGGCCGCGCGATCGCCAAGTCTGGCATCCCGCGCGAGGAGCTGTTCATCACCACGAAGCTGTGGAATGACCGCCAAACTGACGCAGCCGCAGCCCTCGATGAATCTTTGGAGAAACTGGGGCTCGACTACGTTGACCTCTACCTCATCCACTGGCCCTGTCCGGACAACGGCCACTACGTCGAGGCATGGAAGCAGCTCATCGAGCTGAAGAAGGCCGGCAAGGCAAAGTCCATCGGTGTCTCCAACTTCGAACTTGAGCACTTGGACCAGCTGGAAACCCAGACTGATGAAACCCCCGTGGTCAACCAGGTAGAGCTGCACCCCTACCTGCAGCGCTGGCGCGAGCTCGATGCCTTCCGCGCCCACCAGGTGCATATCGAAGCCTGGGGCCCACTAGGCCAGGGCAAGACGGATCTCTTCGAGCAGCCGGAAATCACCGAGCCCGCCGAGAAATACGGCGTCTCCCCCGCTCAGGTGATCATCCGCTGGCACCTACAAAATGGCGTCATCGTGTTCCCGAAGTCCGAAAACCCGGAGCGCATCGCGCAGAACTTCGATGTATTCGGCTTTGAGCTTGATGATTCCGAGATGGCCGCCATCACCGTTCTCGACCTTGGGGAAGAGGGCCGCGGCGGCACTCACCCCAAGGACATGAACTAAGCCTCCGGAAGCTCCGGCGGAATGTTGGTGCGCTCGTACTCGGCAAGAATGTCGATGCGGCGCTGGTGGCGCTCAGCACGGGACCATTCCTGATCAAGGAAAGCGTCCACGATGGCGAGTGCCTCCTCCTCAGAGTGCATGCGGCCACCGATGCCGATGAGCTGGGCATTGTTGTGCTCGCGGGCCAGGCGTGCGGTCTCCGGCGACCACGCCAGGGCGCAGCGCGCGCCCTTCACCTTGTTAGCGGCGATCTGCTCGCCGTTGCCGGAACCACCCAGCACGATGCCGAGCGAGCCCGGATCGTTGACGGTCCGCAGCGCGGCCTCAATGCAAAAAGCCGGGTAATCATCCTCGGCGTCGTACTCATGGGCACCGCAGTCAATGACGTCGTGGCCCTGTTTCTTCAGGTGTTCGGCGATGACGTTCTTCGTCTCGAACCCTGCGTGGTCTGCTCCTAAATAAACGCGCATGGCCCACATCTTAGCGGTCAGCGGGCACGCCCGCCGACCCGTTTTAGCAATAACTCAAAATTGATATGGTGGGGCACGTCTACTCCCCTAGGAAGGACCCCGCTATGCCCATGACCACACGCGTCTGCTTTCTTTACGTCGGCGCAATCCTTGTCGGCGCAGGTTTATTCGCCGCCGGTTTCTTCACCGACAACGTCTTCATCCTGCCACTTCTCTTGGCAGCAGTGATGACGCTGGCCCACCTCGGCGTGGGTCTGTGGTGGCTCCTGCATAAGCCACGCACCGCCGGCGGAATCACCGCCGGCGTCCTAGCGATACTTGCGGGCGCTTCGTGGGCCACGTGGCTAGCCGCCGAGTGGGAGGAATACCAGGCGCAGAGCTATCTGCCCATCATTAACATCGCGGGACTTCCCGCTTTCGTGCTCACCCCTATCGTCCTGGTCTGCGTCATCGTGGCGGCAATGCGCAACCGCACGCGTTAAACCTGGGGTTCTTCGGTGCGGGAGCGCTTGAGCTCGAAGAAGTACGGGAACTGGGCGAGGCGCACGGAGGCATCGAAAAGCTCGCCAGCTTCCTCGCCGGTGGGAACGCGGGTAATGACAGGGCCGAAGAAGGCGGTATCGCCGAACTTCACCACCGGGGTGCCGACCTCATCGCCGACCTCAGAAATGCCGCGGTTGTGGAACTCGGTGAGCTTGTCATCCATCTCTTCGGTGTTGGCCACGGAGGCGAAGGTGGCGGGGAGGGAGGCGTCGCCAAGCGCCTGCTTGATGATGTCGTCGTAGGCTCCGTAACCCTTCTTGCCGCCCTGCCCCTCCGTGTGGATGCGGGTGCCCATGGCGGTGTAGAAGGCGTCGACCTTGTCCGGGGCCTCCACGGCAATCTTGGCTGCTACGCGGGCAGGACCCCAGTTGGCCTCCATCATCTTCATGTACTCCGGGTCCAAATCGCGGCCCTTGTTGAGCACGGACAGGGACATCGGCTGGAAGGTCACCTCGATATCGCGGACCTTCTCCACTTCCTTAATCCAGCGCGAGGTCAACCACGCGAAGGGGCAGGAGCAGTCGAACCAGAACGTGACTTGTTGAGCCATAGCAAATCTCCTTTGCTTGTGTAGTCTGTGGCACCCCACCCTAGGCGTGTGACTACGCTGGTGCAGAGACTTAATCACCGACGAAGAGGAGTAACCTACATGACCTCGATTAACCTCACCCGCGAGGAAGCCCAGCAGCGCTCCGGCATGCTGGAGGTAAGCCACTACGACGTCGCCCTCGACCTCACCGGGGAGGAGTTCTTTACTTCCACGACCGTGGTGACATTCCGGGTGAAGGAAGCTGGCTCCACATTTATTGACTTGCGCGGTGACGAGCTTCTCGAGGTCCGCCTCAACGGCGCTCCCCTGCCCACCAGTGCTTATGACCCGACGTACGGTATCCCGCTGTCGGGTCTGCAGGTGGCGGAGTATGAGCTGAAGGTCGTGGCGAAAATCCGCTATTCACGCACGGGCGAGGGCCTGCACCGCTTCGTCGACCCGGTCGACGGCGAGGCCTACCTCTACACACAGTTCGAGACTGCCGACGCCAAGCGCGTCTTCGCCTGCTTTGACCAGCCGGATCTGAAGGCGACGTACTCGCTGGCTTTTGAGGTTCCGGAGCACTGGACCGTGATTACGAACTCCCCCATCACGCGTTCGGGCAATACCGTGCGCGCGGCGGTGGATTACCCGCTGTCGACCTACCTGGTTGCCTTGTGCGCGGGCCCGTATGTGGGCGTGACGGATACGTGGACAGGCACCTTGGCGGAGCACCCAGAGGGCTCACCGGCTAAGTCCGTTGAGGTCCCGCTGGGGATTTACTGCCGCCCCTCCCTGCTGGAATCGCTCGACGCCGAGCGCCTGTTCACGGAGACCAAGCAGGGCTTCGATTTCTACCACCGCAACTTCGGCTTTGCCTACCCCTTTGGCAAGTACGACCAGATTTTCGTGCCGGAGTTCAACGCCGGTGCAATGGAGAACGCCGGATGCGTGACCATTCGCGATGAGTACGTCTTTACGTCGCAAGCCTCGCACTACAAGTATGAGCGCCGAGCGGACACCGTCCTGCACGAGCTGGCACACATGTGGTTCGGTGACTTGGTGACCATGCAGTGGTGGGATGACCTGTGGCTCAACGAGTCCTTCGCCACCTGGTCGGCGGCGATTTCCCAGGCGGAGGAGACCCAGTACGACACCGCGTGGGTGACCTTTGCCAACGTGGAGAAGGCCTGGGCCTACCAGCAGGATCAGCTGCCCACGACGCACCCGATTTCCACGGATGCTTCTGATATTGAGACCGTGGAGCAGAACTTCGACGGCATCACCTACGCCAAGGGGGCGTCGGTGCTGAAGCAGCTGCAGGCCTACGTGGGCCGCGAGAACTTCTTCGCCGGGGTACGCCGCCACTTCCAGGAGCACCAGTGGTCGAACGCCACCTTCGGGGATCTGCTGCGCCACTTGGAGGAGGCCTCAGGGCGCGACCTATCCTTCTGGGCGCAGCAGTGGTTGAAGACTTCAGGAGTCAACACGCTGGGTGTGGCGCTGGAGACGGACGAGTCCGGCACCATCACCCAGGCCTTCCTCACCCAGCGCGGCGATACTTTGCGTACGCACCGCGTCGCCGTCGGCGTCTACGCCCTGCAAGGTGAGAAGGTAGTGCGCACCGAGCGCATCGAGATGGATATCGATGGCGCCTCCACCGAGATTCCGGAACTTATCGGCCGGAAGCAGACGGAAATCGACTTCGTGCTGCCTAACGACGATGACCTGACCTACTGCCTCATCGAGCTGGACGCGGGTTCCCTTGAGTTCCTGGTAGAGAATGTCGACAAGTTCGAAGACCCGATGGCCCGCACTTTGTGCTGGTCCACCGCGTGGGAGATGACCCGCGCGGGCTCGATGCGCGCCCGCGATTTCGTGGCGCTTGTCGCCCGCGGTGCGGCGGCGGAGACCGAGCTCGCCGTGCTGGAGCGCATCCTCTCCCAGGCTACAACGGCCCAGTCCACCTACGCCGACCCGGAGTGGGCAAAGGAGGATACGCAGCTTGCCGACGCCCTCCTTGAAGGCGCCCGCTCCGATGACACCGCGCGCTCCATCGTCTTCACCCAGGCGCTGGCCGGCATCAAGCTTCACGACGCCTCCCGCACCTTCTTCCAGGAGCTCCTCAAGACCTCCTCGGATGCGGGCCTGCGTTGGAAGGCGCTCACCGCGCTCATCGCCGATGGCTCGCTTGCCGACGTCACCGGCCCCGAGGCCGCCGGCGCCGCCATGACGGCGGTGGCTGAGGAACTCAAGCGCGATAACACCGCGACAGGCTACCAGGCCTCGCTTAAGGCGTTGGCCGCGGTTAATACCGAGGACAACAAGCGCGCGGTGTGGGACGAGATTGTCGCGGGTGAACTGGGCAACCGCGACTTGGAGTCGAAGCTCGCGGGCCTGACGTTCGTAGGCGCCGACGAGCTCCTGCCAAGTGCTGAGTTCTTCGACGTGGCGGAAAAGATTTGGTCCGCGCAGTCCAACGAGATTGCTCTGACCACGGTGACCGGGTTGTTCCCGCGCTGGGATGTCAGCCAGGAAACCCTCGACCGCGCCGACGAATTCCTCTCTCGCGACCTAGCCGGTGGCCTGCGCCGCACGGTGACCGAGCAGCGTGACCGCCTCGCCCGCGCCCTGCGCAACCGCGCCGTCGACCGCGGTTAACACCGCGTCTAGCCCCTCCTGTTGAGGGGCTTTTCTCATCCCAACTCCACGCCCACAGCCACCTTCCCCACCCATGGTGCTCATTCCTCCATTTTCGGGTTGGCCTTTCCCACACCACCTGAGCTGGGTGTTTCTTCGCTCCGGTTGCGGGGCCCACGGTGCTGTTTTAGTCTCTGTGCCCATGGGGGATATCGAAACCTACATCCGCCTACGCAACTCGGGGATTGCGCTGGTGGAAAACATTCCTGGCTCACCCGATGAGCTTCGCGCGCTCGGCGCTTCTGCTTCCGATGCTGCCGAACTAGCACGCCTTAACCAGGTTTATTTCGGGCCCACCCGATTTAGCGGCAAACAACGCAAAGCCCGCCAAGCAGCCCTCACCCAACGCCACAGCCTCGGCACCCTCACACTCATCGAGTCCTACACCGCAAAAGTCAAGAAAACCCTCGACGCCTGGAACCTGCGAGTCAAACTCGCAGGAACACCCGCACACCGCATCCCCACCGTCGCCGCCACACGACTGAAAGAACTACGCTCCAAACGCATAGCCAAACCAGGCGTACGTATCACCTACCGGGAACAAGGCCCCAACACACTCTCCATAACCGACGATGCCACCACGATTGCCAACATGCGCGGCGTCCTCGAATCAACCAACACCGACCTGCTTCAAGCCGCCAACGACATCTTCTTCAACAAAGAAACAGGCGGTTCCAAACCCGCGGTGCGCACCCAAGTCATCGTCACCCTCAACGAGCTCGACCAAATCATCAACGGCGACTGCGACGAAATAGAGCTCAACCTGACTAACGGTGGGCGCATGACCGGGGCAGAATTCCTCACCCACAAGTTTGCCGAAATAGGCTATGCCACCATCGTGCACCCCATTGAAGGACCCATCGACACCTGGCGACTAGAGCGTGGAGCAAACTTCAAACAGCGGCTTACCCTGCATGCTGAATTCCACACCTGTTCAAGACCAGGCTGTAACAAGCCGGCAGACTACTGCCAAGTCCATCACCTCATCCCCTGGCAGGCGGGAGGCTACACCAACATCAAGAACCTGACCTTCCTGTGCGCCTACCACAACGGGATTAACGACGATGACCCACAAAGGCCTACCGGGCGCGGCTACATGTACCGGCTCAACACCGGGGTGGCCTTCATCCCACCCTGGGGCACACCAATCACCGCAATGCCCGAATACCAAGAAGCACTAGCCAGACTCAACGCCGAACAAGCAGGACAGCCACCAGAGGAACCACCCGACAGTAGTTAACACCCACAGCCACCACACGCAGCAACGGCAGAAAGGAAACAGCTAACCACCAGTGACAACACTGCCACCCGCGGACCACATCAAGGCACGCGGGCATATCGGCGATCCTTGAGCACGATTCACGCGCTTCCCGCTGAGGGTTAAGCCCTTAAAGAACGAAACCCGCCAACCCAATGATGGTTGGCGGGTTTCCTGGAGAGCGAACTCGCATTCCCAGCGAGGCCGAACTCATGGCGCTGTCCTGGCTGAGATTTCTAGTCGAGGGTCGGCATGGGGTCCTCGCCGATGACAACTTCCACCGTGACCGCATCGGGGCGCAGGGTCTCTTCCAACTGGGCAGCCACGACGCCGCCCTCTGCCTTGACGGTTCGCGTAATGCGCAAGACCGGTTGGTTCCGACCCACTCCAAGGGCTTTCTGTTCCTCCGTGCGCGCGGTGGCGGCCACGAGGGAGTCCCGCTTAAACACGGGCACTAGGTCAAGCTCCGTCAACAGCTCGGTCAGCGGCTTTTGAACGTCCTCTTCCGTGAGGTCCGAGGCCAAGGCCTGCGGGATAAAAAGGGTGGAGGCCATGATGGGCGAGCCCTCGGTCAACTGCACCGCGCGGCATTCCCACACGGAATCGCCTTCCTCAATCCCGAAGGAGGAAGCGAGATGCCCAGGCACCTCAATCAGCGTCAGCGACAACACCCGCACCTCAACATCGAGGCCATGCTCACGCAGCTGGTCAAGCGCGCTGCGTCCGCTCGTCAGGCTCAGCGTCGGCGGGGTGGCACGCACGAAGGTGCCACCGGTGCGCCCGCGCTTGCGGTCAATGAGACCTTCGATCTGGACGATGTCCAGCGCGTGACGCACCGTCATGCGCGCCACCTTGTATTCCTGGACTAATTCCCGCTCCGTGGGAAAGCGGTCACCCGGCTTCAGTTCGCCGGATTCAATCTTGCTCCGCAGCGAATCCGCGATCACCAAATAGGCGGGGCGGCGACGTTGAGAGGTGGACACGCCTCATCACTGTACCGTGCGCTGCGTTTTTCGCATCTTGAGAGAAAATGCGGCTCCTACTTGCGCTGATTCAACTCAATGCGCGGGCGTACGCGAATCTCCGTAAGCTGCGTCGTCGGGCCAGCATCAACGGTGGCGCGGATGGCCTTCGCCACCTCCACAGGAGCGATGACATGCTCTGGGTTGTAATCCTGCAGGCCCTGCAGCATCGGGGTATCCGTCGGGCCCGGCGCGACGGTGGACACGCGGATGCCGAGTTCGCCGAGGCGGAGGCCGTCGGCAAGCGCGTACAAAGCATGCTTCGTGGCGGCGTAAATGACGTTGTCACCATAGGAGTGAATGCCGGCACCGGAGTTAATGAACACCGCAAGCCCCTCCTCCGCGCGCAGCGCGGGCAGAAGCAGGCGGGTCAGCTCGGCTGGCACGTGAACGTTGAGGTCCATCTGCGCGCGCCAATCCTCCGGCCGAGCGCTTTCCACCGAGCGCTTATCCGCCCGAGCCGCCGCGTGTACAAGCACATCGACGCGCTCCAGCGAAGCCAGTTCGGCGGGAAGCGGTGAGCCGTCGAGAAGCGACAGCAAATCGATTGCCACCGGCACGATGTTCTCCGCCTCCGGCAGCTCCCCGGCGCGCCGCCCCAAGGCATACACGCGGTGGTCCCGGGCAAGGTCCTTGATGATCTCCGCGCCCATTCCACCCGTCGCACCAGTTACAACGGCAGTTTTCACCATGGTTGTTCCTCCTTCTCGTTAGCGGAAACGCTTCGGCACATCCGGCTCCCCCAGCGTCAGCATCAGGCGGTTAGCCCAGTTGAAGAACGCGGTGGAGTTGATGACATCGATGATGGCTAGGGTATCGAATCCCACGGACTCGAGGCGTTCAACGTGGGAGGCGTCGAAGGCAAAGGGTGACTCGGTCAGGGCCAGGGCGGCATCGCGAATGGCGGACCACTGCGCCGAGCCCAGGTCAGCGGAAACGCCTTCCTCGAGCAGGCGGTCAATCGCCGCGGCGTCACCGCCCTCTTCCTTTGCGCGCTGCTGGTGCACCGACGCGCAGTACTCGCAGCCATTCAGGCGCGAGACCACCGTGGCGGCCAACTCTCGCTCGGCGCGGCCGAGTCCGCCGTCGGTGTTGTAGAAGATGTCCAGGTCCGTGAGCGTGCGCGCCTTGAGCGCTGCCGGGTCACGGGCGAGAAGGCGGAAGTACTCCATATCGATGCGCTCGGGCTTAATGAGCGCATCGCGCTGCGCGTCTGTGAACTCCTCCTTCGGCTGCGGCGGCACCCACGGCTTCCAGCCCAGCGAGTGCGCTACAAAGCCCTGCGGCTTGGCGACGTCCGGCACCAGCGTCCCCTCCCCCGGCACCCAATCCGGGGTCTGGGTGGGACACGGCGCCTCAGTCACGGGCGCGGGCTGGGCAGTACCGGCAAGCACGGAGAGGCCGTGCGCCACGCGCAGTTGAAAAGACAGGAAGCTGACCAGCTGCGCCAGCGTCACGATGTCATCGTCGGACCAGCCGGCCGCCTGCAGGTGACCGATCGCTGCCGGGGAGGCGTCCTTGGGGTGGAAGACCAGAAGGTGCGCGAAGTCGAGGGCGGCGGCGAGCCGCGGAGAGCCGTCGAAGAGCGTGAAGCCGCCGCCGGAGTACGGGCCGATGGTGATACCGCGCTCGACCGCGCGGGCTATCTCCGCGGCGAGCTCCTCTGATTCCTCCGCCAACAGATCAGAGTAAAAGGCGACGGCAGACGTCGCCTGGTAGATGCCAGCAACAAAGGTCGCGATGGCGTAGCGCTCCGCATAGCTGAACGTACCGGGCTCTGAAGGTTCGAGGAGCGCGGCGAAGGAGGCCTGTGCGTTCTCCTTGGCTTCGGGCCGGCGCTCGCGCAGCTTGGCGACGTCCCCCTCAACACCCGCCAACAGGTTAATGATGTCTGCCATGAATTAATCCTTTCGTTTTCGCCCAGGCTACAGGCCCAGGTTGAGGTCGCCGGCGCGGTAGCGCGAGCCGGGGATGGCCTCGATGAGCTTCCGGGTAAACGGTGATTGTGGGTTACTAAAGACCTCGGCGGTGGGCCCGCATTCCACCTGCTGGCCCTTTGAGAGCACCGAAACGGTATCGGAAATCTGGTTGACCACTGCGAGGTCGTGCGAGATGAAAATGTAGGTCAGGCCGAGTTCCTCCTGCAGCCGGGCCAGTAGGCGCAGGATCTGGGCCTGCACGGTGACGTCGAGAGCGGAGACGGCCTCGTCGAGGATGACCAGCTCCGGTTCCACGATCATGGCGCGCGCGATGGCCACGCGCTGGCGCTGGCCGCCGGAGAGCTCGCGCGGACGGCGGTCGTAAAAGTCCGGGTTGAGAGCTACCAGGTCCAAGAACTCCTTGGCCTTTTCCTTGGCCGCGCTGGCACGCACCGCCTTCAAGTTCCGCAGCGGCTCCGCCACCGTCTGGCCGATGGACTGCTTGGGGTCCAGCGAGCCATAAGGGTTCTGGTAGACCAGCTGGATGTTGTTTCGCTCTTCGCGCAAGGCCTTGCCGCGAAGGCCTACGATGTCGCGCCTGCCGACGGTGATGCTGCCCGCAGTCGGGGTATTGAACATGGCGATGCTGCGCCCCGTCGTGGTCTTGCCGGAACCGGATTCGCCCACGATGGCATGGGTGGATCCCTTGGCCACGGTGAAGGATATGTCATCGACGGCGGTGAAATCACCGAAGCGCTGGGTCAGGCCTTCCACCCGCACCAAGGGCTCGCCCGCGGCACCATCAGTGGTTGTGTCGGTCTTGGAGGCGGCGTTGCGCGAAGTAGCTGCTCGGCCGGCGTCGGCGACGGTGAGAGAGGGGGCGTCGGCAAGCAGGCGTTTGGTGTAGTCGTGGCGCGGGTTCGTCAGCACCGTGGCGGCCAGGCCCTCCTCGCGCAGCTGACCGGACTCCATAACCACGACGCGGTCGGCGCGGTCACCGGCCACGGCGAGGTCGTGGGTAATGAAGAGGATGCCCATGCCGAGCTCCGCGCGCATGTCATCGAGGAGATCGAGGATGATCTTCTGCACGGTGACGTCGAGGGCGGAGGTCGGCTCGTCGGCGATGATGAGGTCGGGCTCCAGCGCCACGGCGGCGGCGATGAGCACGCGCTGTTTCATGCCACCGGACAGCTCGTGCGGATACTGGTGATAGCGGCGCGCAGGGTCATCGATGCCGACGCGCTCCAGCAACTCCAACGCCTTTGCCTTGCGCTCAGCGGCGGTGCCCACCTTGTGGATGCGCATGCCCTCCTCCACCGAGGCGCCGATGGTCTGGACGGGGTTGAGGGAGTTGTTCGGGTCCTGCGGGATCAGCCCGATGCGTCGCCCGCGCAACTCACGCCACTGACGGCGACGCAGCGAGGTGATATCGCGGCCGTCGAAGGTGATGGTGCCGGCATCGATCGTGGCGTTGGAGGGCAGCAAGCCGATGGCGGCCATAGCGGAGGTGGTCTTGCCGGAGCCGGACTCGCCCACGATGGCGGTCATCTGCCCCGGGCGAACCTCGAGGTTGACGCCCTGCACGGCGGAAACGTCACCACCTGCGGTGGAATAGGACACGTTAAGGTCCCGCACGCGCAGCAGGGGCTGCGCTGCATTCTTTGAAACAGACATGTTAGGCCTCCACGGGGAAGTTTTGGGACAGGCGGTTGGCGGACATCACCACGGCGACCAGCGCGATGCCGGGCAGGATGATGAGCCACCAGGCGGTGGCCATGAAGTCGCGGCCTTCGGCGATGATAAGCCCCCACTCCGGGGTCGGCGGCGGGGCGCCGTAGCCCAGGAAGCCGAGGATGGACAACTGCAGGATCGCGGTGCCGAACTGCAGGGTGGCCAGGGCGATGACGGGCGTGAGTGAGTTGGGAAGGATGTGGCGCAAGAGCACCGTGGCGTGGGTGGCACCGGCGCCGTATGCGGCCTCGATGTAGTCCGAGCTGGCCACGGTGATCACCTGGGAGCGGGCCAGGCGCGCGAAGGTCGCCACGGACGTCGCACCGACGGCCACCGCCGCCTGCACGGAGCCAAAGCCCAGCACGATGATGATGGACAGCGACAACAGGATGCCGGGGATAGACAGCAGCACGTCGACCACGCGCATAAGGACGGTGTCCACCGCACCCCGCAGGGCGCCGGCGAGCAAACCGATGAGCGTGCCGACGACTAGGCCGACGGCCACGGCGATCAGCGCGCCGAGCAGCGACTGGCGGGCACCGTAAACGATGCGCGCATAGAGGTCGCGCCCCACCGCATCCGTGCCCATGAGGTGGCCGGACTCCCCCGGCGGCAACAGGGCCACATCGGTGCCCGCATAAGGGTCGGCCGAGGTGAACAAACTTGGGAAGAGCGCGGCCAGGAAAGCGATCACGAGGACCACGATGGCGATGATGGAACCCGGCGCGAGCCACGGGTTGGAGGTGTGGCGGCGCGGCGCCCGTGTAAAACGCAGCGGTTTGGTGTGCGTCACGCTCATGAGCGCACCGTCCTTTCCGAAATAGCGGCCGAGGTGGTGGCGGAATCTGTGCTGCGGCGGGCAGCTCGCTCAGGGGTGCTGGCGCGCAGGCGCGGATCCAGCACCGGGTAGAGCAGATCCACCACGAGGTTGATGATGATGTAGGAAGTGGCCGCGATGAGAACCACGGCCAGTAGCACCGGGGTATCGCGGTTCGCCACGGCCTGCGCCACCATGTAGCCCAAGCCGGTGCGGCCAAAGACGGTCTCGGTCACCACCGCGCCGCCGACGAGCTCGCCGAAGAGCAGGCCCGCCATGGTCAAGGTGGGCAGCAGCGAATTGCGCAGAACGGTGCGCCAGAAGATCCACGACTCCGAGGCACCGCGTGCGCGCACCGCCTGAACAAAAGGCCGCGACTGCGTCTCATCGATGGAGCGGATCAATACCTGAATGAGCGGTGCGGCCATAGGAACCGAGAGCGTCACGGTAGGCAGGATTAGGCCCTCCACGCTGCCGGGTTCAATGACGCGCACCCAGCCCAGCTGGAAGGAAAAGAACTGGATGAGCAGGATGGCAATCCAGAAGCCGGGCAGCGAGACCATGAAGGAAGGCAGTCCCCGGAAGAAAGAACCGATGGCGCCAAGCCCCGGCAGCGTGGCCACAAAGGCCACGAGCACGGCCACGATGAGTGCGAGAACGATGGCACTGGCGGCAAGGATGAGGGTGTGGGGAAGGGCGTCGGCAAGCAGCGTGGCTACCGGAGCGCCCGACTGCGTGGAGTTGCCGAAGTGCCCGGTGAGGAAGCCACCCAGGGAGGTGAAGTACTGCACCACGAGCGGCTTGTCGACGCCCATCTCCTCCCTGATAGCGTCAATCTCCGCCTGGGACAGGCCCAGGGCAGGGTCGCCGAAGCGCGACTGGACGGCATCCGATGGCAGCGCCGACAGGAGCACAAAGGCCACGGTGTAGGTAATGAGCAGCACGAGGAGGGCCTGCCCAATGCGGCTGAAGAGTTGGCGGGTTGTCATTTATTTCTCCTCCTCATCCGATGCCGCGGCGTCGATGGACACCTCGTAGAACCACGGGCGCGCCACCGATTCCGGGCTAAAGCCCGAAATGCCTGGACGGACGGCGTAGACCACAGGTTCCTCAAAGAGCGGCAGCGCATAGGCCTGCTCGGTGATGTAGTCCTGGACTTCTTCCGTGGCCTCGATGCGGCCTTCCTTGTCGGGGGTGTCGAGGACGGCGTCGAGAAGCTCCTGCAGGTGCGCGTCGATTGGGGTGCCCTCCGCGTCCTGGTTGAGGAAGGCGTCGCGGTTGTTGATGCCGTAGAGCGAGGTGATGACGTCATAGTCGGCGCGGCCCACCATCGAGTGGTAGATCTGCACCTTGTCAACGTCCTTGGCATCGGCGTTCTGCGTGGCCTGGTCGCCGGCGTTGACTTGGATGCCGATGCCCAGCTCACCCAGCTGGTCCTGCACCATGGTCATGACTTCCTTAGAACGCGGCTGCGGCAAGGCGGTGTTGGTGCGCAGGACAAGGCGCTGGCCGTCTTTGACGCGGATGCCGTCCGGCCCGGGTTCCCAACCGGCCTCGTCGAGAAGCCGCTTGGATTCCTCGGGATCGAAGCCGTAGGCGGCGGACTGGTCCTTATAGGCCAGGCCGGTCTTGGCCACCGTGGAGGTGGCCAGCGGGTAGGACTCGGAGAAGAGCACGCGGAGGATTTCCTCGCGGTCCACGCCGTGGATGATGGCCTCGCGCACGCGCTTGTCCTGCAGCAACGGGTGGTCGAAGCGGAAGGCGAACTGGTTGTTCATGGAGTTCGTGCCACGCGAGATGATGCCAACACCCCGGTCCTTGAGCAGCGACTCCTGCGGTGCGGAGATCTGGCGGGCGATATCGGCCTGGCCGGAGAGGATGGCGCCGGTGCGCACGGATTCTTCGGCGGCGAGGATGTAGTGGACGCCGTCGATCTCCGCGCGCCCTTGGTGCTTAACCGCTGGCGGGGCCCAGTCGTAGTCCTCGCGGGTCTTGAGCTTAAGGTCGGTGCCGATTTCTTCCGATTCCACCACGAAGGGGCCCGAGCCAATGACGTTGACCGCGTTGCCGGGGCCGAAGCCCTCGTTGTCCAAGGCCAGCGTGGAATCGGAGAGCAGGCCGGCGTTATAAGCAGAGGTGGCTTGGAGGAAGCCCGGGGAAGGCTGGGTGAAGTAGAACTTCACGGTGTCCTCGTCCACGACCTCGCCGTGGTCATAGTTGGCGATCTGCTCTGAGCTGGTCAGCGTGCGGGACTTATCGCCGCGGCCGAAGAGGTCGAAATTGGCCACGACGTTTTCGGCGGTCAGCGGGGAGCCATCGGAGTAGGTGACGTCGGTGCGAATGTTGAACGTGTACTCCGTGGCATCGGCGTTGACCTTGGGCATCTCCGTGGCAATCCACGGCGAGAGCTCGAGGGTCTCGGGGTCTTGGTACAGGAGGCGATCGGTCAGCTGGTTGACCACGCCGCCGTTGGGATAAAAGCCGGCGGCCGGCGGGTAGAGCGTGCGGAAGAACTGCGGCTCTAGGTAGGTGAGGACGTTGTCCTCCCCGTCCGGCCGTTCCGCGGCGGAGCAGCCGGCTAAGGCGAGGGCTGCTGCCAGGGTGGCGGCGAGTGCGCGTAGGGTTTTCACGGTATTGCTTTCAGAGAGTAGATAGTCGGTTTGAATTGTGTCTACGGATTTAACACAACGCATACTGACCGGTATTATTCCACTAGACAGAACAGTCTAAAAGTTTGAGGTTGATTTTTATGCCCTCCATCGCCATCGTCGGGGCCGGCCCGCGCGGCATCTCGCTGGTCGAGCGCCTCGCGGCCCACCTGCGCGCGACCCCCCTTAAGTCACCCCTGCGCCTCCACATCATCGACGATGCCCCGCTAGGTTCCGGCCGCATTTGGGACACCGAGCAGACCCGCACGTTGTGCATGAACACGCTGGCCGGCGCGGTCACTCTGTTCACCGAGCCCAGCTCCACCACCACCGCGCCGGTCCTCGAGGGCCCCATCCTCTACGAGTGGATCCAGCTCCTGCGCGGCGAGCGCCCCGGCATCGCGCCTGCCAAGCTGGAGCTTTATGATTCCCACCCGCCGCGCGAGGAGCTAGCTGCTTCCTTTGCCGAGGAACTCGCGCGAACCCGCCCGGAGTCCAACCCTTCCCGCGCGCTTTACGGCGCCTACCTGGAGTGGGGCTTCGAGGTTGCGCTGACTCAGCTGCCGGAGACCGTGGACGTCGTCCAGCACCGCGCCCGCGCGCTGTCCGTGGAGGAGCGCGGTGAGCAGGACGCCATTACACTTTCCGACGGCTCCACCGTCACCGCCGACGCCACCGTCCTGGCCTACGGCTGGCAGGTACCGGCGCTCAGCGAATCCGAACGCGCACTGGCGGAGGCTGCGCACTCGGATCTGCATTGGGTGCGGCCAGATAACCCCGTCGAGCAGCCAGTGTCTGAGGTCCCCGCGGGCGAGAAGGTCCTGATCCGCGGCCTGGGCATGGGCTTCTTCGACATCATGGCGCTGCTCACCATCGACCGCGGTGGTGAATTTGTGGAGGATCCCTCCACGCGCTCCGGGCTGCGCTACGAGCCCAGCGGCGAGGAGCCGCACTTCATCGTCTCCTCCGGCCGCGGCTACCCTTATATCCCAAAGTCGGAATATCACGCGCTGCCGCCGAAGGCCGCGCTGACCCGTTTCCGCGCCGCGGTGGCCGCACTGGACCCGGAGATGGAGCTGGACTTCGGCACGCAGTTGCTGCCGCACATTCTGCGCGATGCCTACGCCGAGTACTACGAGAACCAGGCGCGGGTCGCGCCCAATACACTGCAGCGCCCCCTCGCGGATATCATCGCCACCATCGATACCACTGTGGTGGATGCCAACGACCTAGCAGGCATGGCAGACCAGCTCACCGCAGCCCTCGAGGGCTCCTCCGCGCAGCCTTTGGATCTTGCGCATTGGGCGAACCCGCTCGACGGTTTCACCGGCGGTGAGATCACCGAGTACATCGCCGAAGGCTTAGCGCGCGACATCATCGAGGCCGTCGCCGCCGCCGATTCCCCGCTGAAGTCCGCGCTCTGGGCCATCTCGGCCGCGCGCAAGCCCTCCTCGATTGCGGGTTCAGAAGGCCGGATGACATGGGAGTCCCGCACCAGCACGTACAAGGAGTTCATGGCCTTCGGACAGATGGTGGGCTCCGGCCCGCCGCTCTTCCGCACGCGCCAGCTGCTCGCGCTTGTCGACGCCGGCCTCGTCACCTTCCTCGGCGAACGCCCCCAGCTAGAGATCGGCGAGAAGTTCACGCTGCACACCGCGCACGGTGAGGCTTCCTCCACCTGGCTTATCGACGCCTGGATGCACTCCCCCGACGTCCGCCGCGCCGGCGACCCACTTGCGATATCCCTCAACGGGCGTGTTCGCGCGTTCGTCGACCATGGTCAGGCCACCGGCTCGCCGGAGACGACGTGGAACCGCCGCGTGGTCAACCCCGGTGGCACCGAGGACCCGCGCCTGCACATCGTGGGCATCCCCACCTATTCGCAGTGGCCGGACACCACCATCTCCCCCATGCCCGGCACGGACCCACTCATGCTGCAGGAAACCGACCGCACGGCCGGCTCCCTGCTCAATTCCCTCTAATCACACACAGCGAAAGCGCCGAGGCTCAAAACCTTGGCGCTTCGGCGGTTTTAGTGAAGGGCGTCGAGGGCCTGCTCCAGGTCCGCGAGCAAGTCATCGATGGACTCGATGCCCACCGAGATGCGCACGAGGTCTGCCGGTGGAACGAGTTCGGAGCCTTCGGCGGAAATGTGCGTCATGTTCTGTGGGTGCTCAATGAGAGACTCGACACCGCCGAGGGACTCAGCCAGCGAGATGAGCTTGGTGTTGAGACAAATCTGGCGGGCGTGCTCCTCGCTGTGGAAGCGCACGGACATCATCCCGCCGAAGCCACGCATCTGCTTCTTGGCCAGCTCGTGGCCCGGATGCGAGGGCAGGCCCGGGTAGAGAACCTGCTTGACCTCCGGGCGGGATTCCAAGAACTCGGCCACGGCCTGCGCATTGGAACAGTGGCGGTCCATGCGGACTTCAAGGGTTTTGATGCCGCGGGCGGTGAGGTAGGCGTCAAAAGGCGAGGACACCGCCCCGACGTTGCCCTGGAAATACAGCAGGCGCTCATCCATCTCCGCGGAGTTGGTCACGACCGCGCCACCCAGCACATCCGAGTGGCCGCCCAGGTACTTCGTGGTGGAGTGCAGGACGTGATCCGCACCCAGCTCCAAAGGATTCTGCAGGTAGGGCGTGGCAAAGGTGTTGTCGACGACGACTTGGGCGTCGCCAGTCGCCTTAACAACCTCAGAGACTGCGGCGATATCCGTGATCGTCGTCGCTGGGTTGGTTGGGGTCTCCAACCAAATGAGCTTGGTGTTCTCTTTCAACGCCGCCTCCACCGCCGCGGAATCGGCGGTATTGACGATGGACAGCTCGATACCCCACTCGCCGTAGTCATGATGCAGGAGGCGATACATGCCGCCGTAGGCATCGTTGCCGAGGATGACGTGGTCACCTGGACGAACAAGAATCCGAATGAGGGTATCGACGGCCGCCATGCCCGTGGCGAAACAGCGGGCATACTCGGCATTCTCCAGCGCCGCGAGGGTCTTCTCCAGAGAATGAACGGTGGGATTGGCCACGCGCCCGTACTCATAGCCGCCGCGCAGCTGCGCGAGACCATCCTGCTGGTACGTGGTGGAGGCATAGATCGGTACGTTGATGGATCCCATGTAGGGATCCGGCTGGTAACCGGCATGGATGGAACGGGAGGAAAAGCCAAGGGGGCGGTTGTCAGTCATGAGGCACAAGTCTAGACCAAGCTGTTCAGTCGCGGGAAAGACAAGCTTTTTATATTCAGCTCTCTTCCCTACCATCGGTAGGTGTCAGTCGTGAGCGATAGCAGAAAGGACACACGTGACCAGACCAACCGCATACCTAAGCGCTTCCTCCGAGCCAACCGACGGGGCTGTCGACGCGGTCACCCGCTGGTGGCAAACAGAAAACATGCAGTCCTGGCTCATCGACAAACCCATCGGCATCGCGCTCATCCTCATCGTCGCCATCATCGGCAGCTGGCTGCTGCGCCGGCTCATCACCAAGCTGGCTGATAACAGCATCAAGAAGGGCAAGCTCAGCTCGCCGCTCTCCCCGCGCAAAGCGCACAAAACAACCGACAAGGTCCTCGAGCAAACACAGGAGGCTCGGCGCACCTCCCGCATCCAGACCCTCGCCGGCGTCGGACGCTCCGCGGTTGCCATATTCGTCTGGGTCTGGGCAGCGCTCGCCATCTTGGACAAGCTCGGAGTCAACGTCGCCCCGCTCGTGGCCTCAGCCGGCGTGGTTGGTGTCGCCCTTGGTTTCGGCGCCCAGGCGCTGGTCAAGGACTTCCTGTCCGGCATCTTCATGCTCATGGAGGACCAGTACGGCATCGGTGACACCATCGACCTCGGAAACGGGGTCTTCGGCGACGTGGAGTCAATTTCCCTACGTATTACCACGGTCCGCGATATCGATGGCGCGCTATGGTACGTCCGTAACGGCGAAATCTTGCAGGTGGCCAACCATTCCGACCGCTACTCCGTCGCCCGCGTCCAGGTCCCCATCGCACTGAGCAACGACCCCACCCGCGCAGTCGATGTCATCACCTCCGCAGCAGAGGACGCCGCCCGCGACCCCGAAATCAAGGGCTTCATCCTGGCCAAACCTACGGTCAATGGCATGTCCGGTTTGGAAGTTGACCACATGTCCTACCGCGTTTCCGTCAAGACGCTACCGGGCAAACAATGGGATGTGCAGCGCGCGATGCAGGCGAAAATCCTCACCGCCATGCATACGGAAGGAATTACCACGCCCTACCCGCGGGGGATGGCTATCTTTGATTTGGAAGAACCCAGCCTGACGCGAAAGGAAGATTAGGCGTGCAACCAACGAGCGTGTACGAAGCCGTCGGCGGAATGGAGACCTTTGAGAAACTCGTCGGTGGTTTCTACGCCCAGGTGCGCGAGGATGATCTCATCGGACCGATGTACCCGCAGCAGGATTGGGAAGGCGCGGAAAAACGCCTGACCTGGTTCCTCGTGCAGTACTGGGGCGGACCCCAGCTCTTCTCAGAGAATCGCGGTCACCCGCGCCTGCGCATGCGCCACGCGCCCTACCCCATCGACATAGCTGCCCATGATCGCTGGCTCGAGCTCATGGGCAACTCCTTAGCGCAGATCGACGAGGAGACCATCCCGCCGGCCTACCGTGCGGTGATTTGGGACCACATGGAGCGAGTAGCGGCGATGCTCATCAACCGCACACCCTAAGTAGGGCTATAGCAAAATTGAATATAGCTCTGGGGCCTCCGGGCGAGCTCTGATACTGTTCGCCTAATAGAAATTAGCTCCGACACAAAGTTCTACGATGACCAATCTCTCACTCTCCCCAGGACTATCCGCCCCTTCGCTGCCACGAAGGACACGCAATATTCGCTACACCGGCGTCTTCCTAGGAATTGTGCTGGCAGCCTTGTCCTACTTCGCGATGCCGCAATCTGCCGGTTTCGATGCCCGCGTCACCGCTGCGATCGTCGTCCTCATGGGCACATGGTGGATAACCGAAGCCCTCCCCCTCGCCGTCACCGCGATGGTCCCACTGGTCGCCTTCCCCGCCCTAGGCACAGCCGACATGAAAGATGTTGCCGCATCTTATTCTGCGCAAATCATCTTCTTGTTCCTTGGCGGGTTCCTCCTCGCCCTCGGCATCCAACGCTGGAATCTACACCGGCGAATAGCGCTCTTCATTGTTCTCCTTGTGGGAACAAAACCAGATCGCCTCATCCTCGGTATGATGCTCGCCACCGCAGCTTTAGGTATGTGGGTGTCCAACACCGCAACGGCGCTCATGATGATTCCGCTGGGCGCGTCCCTCGTAACATTAATTAAAGAGCGAAGCGGCACGACGAACGTCTCGAATTTCAGCGCCGGTCTCCTTCTTGGCATCGCCTTTGCAGCAACCATCTCCGCTTTCGGAACGATAATTGCCTCTCCCGGAAATGCCTTTGTGGTCGGCTACCTCAACGACGCCATCGGAACAACCATCACGTTCCCGCAATGGATGGTTTTCGGAACACCCCTAGCGCTTGGTTTTACGCTTGTGGGCTGGTTCATCATCACGAAAGTGGTGTGGAAACCCGAAATCGAGAACATCCCGGGTGGCCGGGAGCTGTTCCAGAAAGAGCTCGCCGCCCTGGGGAAGATGAGCTTCGGAGAGTGCCTTGTCGCCATTGTCTTTGGCATTACCGCGCTCGCGTGGATGTTCGTATCGCTCATCTTCAAAGACACCTGGGCTACCGACGCCGTCATCGCAATGATTGCCGGCATGTCCCTCTTCATCCTGCCCGGCCGACCGCAAGACGGGGTCATGCTCATGGATTGGGAAACCGCGCGCGATGTCCCGTGGGGCACGCTTCTTCTCTTCGGCGGCGGCCTGGCGCTGTCCGGACAGATCACCAGCAGCGGACTCGATAAATGGATCGGTGAGGCCTTCTCCGGTCTAACCGCCCTCCCTTTCTGGGTAGCGCTTGCGCTAATCGTCCTCATCGTTATTCTGACGACAGAGATCACGAGTTCTATGGCGACGATTGCAACGTTCGTGCCTATTGTCGTCGGGCTTTCCCAGGCCTTGGGTTACGACCCGCTTCTCATGGCCATCGTTGTCACTCAGGCCTGCCAGTGCGCATTTATGCTGCCTGTCGCCTCTGCCCCGAACGCCATTGCATTCGGAACCGGAGCAGTCAACATCCGCCAGATGGTCATCACCGGAATTTGGTTCAATGCCATCGGCTTCGTGTTGGTTTACGCTGTGGCCTTCACGTTGCTGCCAATGGCGCTCAACCTTTAAAGCCCGAAGGCCTCCTTCACGGGCTTGGACACCAGCTCTCCCCCGCGGGTCATCAGACCATTGGCCAAGCCCGGGAAGCGCTCGACTGCACCGTCGAAGCCGCCGGCAGCCAGGGCGCGCATGTACGGCAAGGTCGCCGAGCCGAGTGCGCGCGCGGAGGTGTTCGCCACCGCGCCCGGCATGTTGGCAACACAGTAGAAGAGGGTGTCGTGCACCTTGAAGGTTGGCTCATCGTGCGAGGTCTTGTGGGAGTTCTCGAAGCAGCCGCCTTGGTCAATGGCAACGTCGACAAGCACGGCGCCCTTCTTCATGCGCTTAACCACATCCTCCCGAACCAACTTCGGGGCGGCAGCACCGGGTACGAGGACGGCGCCGATGACGAGGTCGGCGGCGAGAAGCTCCGCTTCCAGCGTGGCAGGGTCCGACACCAGGGTGCGCACGCCGCCCTGGTACTGCTCATCGAAGCGCTGCAGGACGTGCGGGTCAAGGTCGAGCACCGTGACTTCCGCGCGCAGGCCATGCGCCATAGCCACCGCGGACGCGCCAACCTGGCCGCCGCCGATGACCACCACTCGTGCCGGTTGGGTGCCCGGCACGCCGGAGACCAGCAAGCCACGCCCACCCTGCGTGGACAACAGATGGTGCGTTCCCTCAATGACGGCGAGGCGCCCGGCCACCTGGGACATCGGTGTCAAAAGCGGCAGAGTGCCGCGGGCATCGGTAACCGTCTCATAGGCCACGGCGGTGGTTCCGGCCTCAACCAGGGCGTCCGTCAGCGGACGGTCCGCCGCCAGGTGGAGGTAAGTGAAGAGCAGCAGATCCTCGCGCAGGTAGCCATACTCGGCCTCGAGCGGTTCTTTGACTTTGACCACCATGTCCGCCGCCCAGGCCTCCTTAGCGGTGGCGACGATAGTCGCACCCACGGCTTGGTACTCGGAGTCCGGGAAAGAAGCGCCTTCTCCGGCCCCAGTTTCCACTAGAACCTCATGGCCGTCTTTGATGAGTGCGTGCGCAGCGCTCGGGGTAAGAGCGACGCGGTTCTCGTTGTTCATGATTTCTTTGGGTGCCGCAATACGCATCGTGCGAGCTATCTCCTTTTATTGAAGAAACTGAATTCGACCCCTTAATAGTAACGCAAATCACGCTGCGTTGCGGGCGTAGAAACCACACAGTTTTCCCGCGGTGCTGTGCCCCGCCGCGGACTCTGCGGCGGCGAGGCTGGAGACGTCTTAGAACAAAGACAGCCGCGTGGAGTGATAAACACTGCCATAGGGCGCGTCGAGGCGCACCCACCGCCCCTTGCCCGCCACGCGCAGGTGGCGGGGGATATTGAGTGACGCAGCAAAGCCCGGGATGAGGCCCAAACTCGTGCAGGCGAAGATCATCCGCATAGGAATCTCTACTTGGGTCTCCGCGCTCTCCACGGTGAGCACGGTTTGATTCAACAGGCTTTTCGGAGGTCCCATCGGACCAGAGAATTGCCGAGCTAGCTGCCGGCCTTTATCCGCTAATTCACGGACGACGTCGACAGGCAATGAATCAATCTCTCGAAACCCCGTTGCCGGCGGCAAGGCCCCCGGCCATGAGGGATCGCGCGCGGGGCCTAGGTCAAGCACCTCCGCCCCGTCCTCCTCAAGGAGGTGTTCGGGGGTGGTGCGGAGGGCGTCGAGAAGCGCCTGCGCCGACACCACTGCCCCATCGCGGCCAACGACGCCCTCGCAGCGCCGCGCTACGACGACGTCGAAGGGGGTCGTGACAAAAACCTCAACGTGGGTGGCGTCGTACTGACGCAAGCGCACCGTCGCTGAGGCATCCAGCCCCGTCGCACGAGCGAGGAGGGCGTGCAGCCCCACCCCGCCGTTGTGCAATGCCAGGGATTCACTCTCCATAATTGCGCTGGCCGCCTACTGCTCGTCCAACTCGACGACAGCATTGTCCAGGATGATGGTGCGCTCCTGCTCAGAAACCTCCCGCGGCATCTGCGTATCTGGATCAATTGTGACCTGTACGCAGTCAATAACGCAGGCAACCTGGCCCTGCGCGTCCTTGATCTTCTGGCGAGTGGTAAACGACGTGGTTCCAAGGCGCACCACCGTGGTCTCCACCGTCACCGTGCCATGCCGTCCATCCCACTTGATGGGGCGAACATAGTCCGCGTCGATGTGGCGAACAAAAGCCACCATGTTTAGGCCACGTGAATAGAAGTGGTGCATGGCAAAGGCCAAGCGCGCCTCCTGCGCCAGCTCGATAAAGTTGGCGTTCATCATGTGGCCGTACATGTCGAAGTCCGACCAACGCACTCCCACGGTGAGCTCGTGGACGTTGTCCTTAGTCTCCTCCGACACAACATTCTGAGCGGACATTCCAGAATCCTTCCGAAGATTTCCTTTGAGCGTTAGGGCTGAGCGGCCCTAGCGGCTGAGCTTGCGGTGGGTAACGCGAGACGGACGGGCAGCGTCCTCGCCGAGGCGCTCGACCTTGTTCTTCTCGTAATCGCCGAAGTTACCCTCGAACCAGAACCACTGGCCTTCCGCGACGTTGCCTTCCCAGGCCAGGATGTGAGTACAGGTGCGGTCGAGGAACCAGCGATCGTGGGAGATAACCACGGCACAGCCGGGGAACTTTTCCAGCGCGTTTTCCAGGGAGCCCAGGGTTTCCACGTCCAAGTCGTTGGTCGGCTCATCGAGGAGGATCAAGTTGCCGCCCTCTTTGAGGGTCAGGGCCAGGTTCAGGCGGTTGCGCTCACCACCGGAAAGAACCTTAGACGGCTTCTGCTGGTCCGGGCCCTTAAAACCGAATGCGGAGAGGTAGGCGCGGGACGGCATCTCGTTCTGGCCAACGTGGATGTAGTCCAGCCCATCGGAGACGACCTCCCACACGGTGGCCTCTGGATCAATGTTTTCGCGTCCCTGGTCAACGTAGGAAAGCTTGACGGTCTCGCCGACGGTGACAGAACCGGAATCCGGCTCCTCCAGGCCCACGATGGTCTTGAACAGGGTGGACTTACCCACACCGTTCGGGCCGATAACACCGACGATGCCGTTGCGCGGCAGGGTGAAGGACAGGTCCTTAATAAGGACGCGACCATCGAAGCCCTTGGTCAGGTCCTTGACCTCCACAACCTTGTTGCCCAGGCGCGGCGGGGTCGGAATCTGAATCTCCTCGAAGTCGAGCTTCTTGTACTGCTCGGCTTCTGCAGCCATCTCCTCGTAGCGCTGGAGACGGGCCTTGTTCTTGGCCTGGCGCGCCTTCGCACCGGAACGAACCCACGCGAGTTCTTCCTTGAGGCGCTTCTGCAGCTTCTTGTCCTTAGCACCAGCAACTTCGAGGCGCTCAGCCTTCTTCTCCAGGTAAGTGGAGTAGTTGCCCTCGTAGGGGTAGAGCTTGCCGCGATCAACCTCACAGATCCAGCCCGCAACGTGGTCGAGGAAGTAGCGGTCGTGGGTGACGGCCAGGACGGCGCCCGGGTAGGACTCGAGATGCTTCTCCAGCCACTGGACGGACTCGGCGTCGAGGTGGTTAGTGGGCTCGTCGAGCAGCAGGAGGTCCGGCTCACTCAGCAGCAGCTTGGCCAGCGCGACGCGGCGGCGCTCACCACCGGACAGGTTAGTCACTGGGTCATCAGACGGCGGGCAGCGCAGTGCCTCCATGGCCTGCTCAATCTTGGAGTCAACCTCCCACGCATCCGCGTGGTCGAGCTCCTCCTGCAGCTTGCCCATTTCTTCCATGAGCTCGTCGGAGTAATTGGTGGCCATCTCTTCCGCGATCTCCTCGAAGCGCTGCTTCTTCTGGAAAATCTCCCCGAGGCCTTCTTCGACGTTCTCGCGGACCGTCTTCTCCTCGTTGAGCGGCGGCTCCTGGAGGAGGATGCCAACCGTCTTGCCCGGGTCAATGAAAGCCTCGCCGTTGGAAGGCTGATCGAGGCCGGCCATAATTTTCAGGATCGAGGACTTACCTGCACCGTTGGGGCCCACGACGCCAATCTTGGCGCCCGGGTAGAAAGCCATAGTGACATTGTCCAAAATAACCTTGTCACCGATGGCCTTACGCACGTTTTTCATCGTGTAGATGAATTCGCCCATGTTTCACCCTTTACTTCTGTCAGGATTGGTCAATAACAGTACAAAGAGTACATCACATGGGCGGTGGTAGTCCCCCGTCCTTAGGCCATAGCTTCTTCTGGTGCCGGTTCGCGGTGAGCTTCGGCCGCGCTCTGCGCTTGCTGACGATCCGCCGCAGTATCCTGCGGGGTATCTCCCGACTGCAGAGCAGCCGGCAATGCCTCACCCTCCGCAGTACTCGGCGGTGCCGTGTAATCCACATCCGGTACTGGCGGATTCTCCCCCAGCCAGAGGGCTTCGCTGCCCTCCTCACCATAGGAGGTACCAATCTTGGTGGAGGTAATACAGAAGCGGTTGAGGTCAAGGCCCACGTGGGCGATCTTGATATAGGTCCTAGAGCGCTTTGCCCCGTTCTTATCCTCCCACCGGTCCGTGACAATGGAGCCCATAACAAAGACCGGCATGCCCTTAAACAGGGACTTCTTGACGTTGATGGCGCACTGGCCCCACACCTCACCGTCGATATAGTTAAGGTCCAGCTCCCGCCAGACAGTCTTGCCCTCGTCATCCTTTTCCGGAACGCTGCGCGAGGAAGCAAAGCGGAGGCGGGCCTTGTACATGGTTTCGCTGATTTTGGTCAGGTGGGGGTCGTGAGTCAGGCGCCCCGTGAGTGAAATTGGGTATTGAGACATTGCGTGATTCCTTTGCTATTTGTGGCTGGTGCTCTTTTCAATGCGAGGAAGCGATGCGCCTCCCGTACCTCGCATCATCGCCACCGATCAGCGCGCCCGCAATGGCCTCACTGCCAACCTGTGGATAACTTGTTGAAGGTATCAACAAAAAATCCGTTTCGCCCGGTAAGGACTCCTTTTCACGCACCCAGGGTGGGCACTCCCGCTAGTGCTGGCGGAAGGTGGAATCATCCCCTTCGCTCATCTGCTTGAGCATGGCGTTATAGCTTTCCAAATCAGCATCGCCGTCAATATCCGCCTTAGCATCATGGCGCCGAGCGGTGGCACGATCCTCCCGCAGCCAGTCAAGGAATAGCGAACCAAACACAATCACCAGCGGGAATTGGCCGAAGCCCCAGGAAATACCACCGCCGGTTCGTTGGTCCGTGACAAAGTCCGGGTGCCACGGCAAGCTCAAGGACTCATAGAAGTCCAAGCCCAGAATGACTTGCATCTGCATGAGGTAGACGCCGGCAAAAAGGTGCAGGGGCATCGACACGAAGAGGATGAGCAGGCGAATGCCCGTCGGCGCGCGCCACGGCAACGGGTCCGGGCCAATAACTTCCCAGTAGTAGATGTAGCCAGAGATCAAGAAGACCCAGTTCATAATCACGTGCCCAGCGTGTTCCGAAATGGCGAGCTCATAAAAGTTCGGGAAAAGGTAGAGCACGTAGAGGAAAGCCAGGAACTGCACAACGTTGACCGCTGGATGCGTAAGAATGCGCAAGGTACGGGCTTTGGTGAGGGCGACGGCAGCGTCGTGAAGCGTGGGCTTGCCCGGCTCCCCAGGCTCAAAAGCTTCCATCACTAAGGTCACCGGAGCGCCGAGCACAAGGCACAGTGGGACGGCCATGGACAAAATCATGTGCACCAACATGTGCATGGAGTACAGCGCCGGCATATACAAGCCGATACCGTTGCTCATGATCAGCGTCATGCCCAGCGCTCCCACGAGGAACCACGCAGTGCGTCCTGCCGACCACGTCAGCCCGCGGCGCTTGAGGCGCCACAGCGCGTACAGGTAGAAGCCGGCCAGCACGATCCCCAGCGAGCCAAACATGAGATCAAAGCGGAACATGGTCCACACGTTGGTGGCGGTGGGGGCGTCGAAAAGCTCATAGCCCAGCAGGATCTGCATGGCATTGAGATTCGGGTCCCGCGGCGGCGGGGGCGGCGTACGGCCCATCGAGATGGCCACGCCAACGGTCGCCGCCATGATGAGAACCTCAACCACAGCCACCCTGATAAACAGGCGCGGCGAACTCTTCAAGTGAGGGATGGTGACCCGTCGGTGCACGAAGCCGATGGCCGCCAACACCACGGTGAGCACCGCTTTGCTCAGCACCAACAGGCCGTATCGAGTAGTGAACAGATCCCCGAACTCAACGCGAATCAGCGCATTAACTACGCCTGTAGCTGCCAGCCCCACGATGGAGAACAAAGCGACCGTGGAATAGCGACGCACCGCCACACCCATATCTGGGCCAAGGCGGCGGCCATGGGCGATGAGCCCCATGAGTCCACCGACCCAGAGCATGATGAAGAACAGGTGCAGCAGCAGCGAGTTCGTACCGTAGTCATGATCGCCGCCGGAAGCCGAGTGGCCCTCCATCCCGAGAGGCACCGTCAGCAACAATGACAAGAAAAACGTTCCGACCTGGCCCGCCCACGTGCGTGCGACAAAACCAGATACGGCAACAACCACTGCGATAGCTGCGGTGAGCAGCCAGACTTGCGACGCCGCGATCTGCCCCACTGCCATGCCCATCAGCTCTGGGTTGAGAACCTTGGCCAACGGGGTGCCGGTGAGATCCGACATGACGAGAGGGACCTCTAATAAAGACACCACCGCGGCGCCCACCGCCGCCCATGCGCCGGTCCGCGCTGCGATGTGCCCATCGACGGTGAGCGTGGCCTTGATGAGACGCTCGTTGTCCTTATCCGGTACCGCCGGGTAGATAAAGAAGGCGCTCGACATAAAGGAGCCGATAGAAAGCGCCATGAGCATCCACGCGATAGCGCGGAAGAAGGGCAGGCCGAACGTTGTCATACGCCCTGGGTCGGGGATGCCTAGGGCGGCGAGCGAGTCCGCAAGAAAGAACAGAGAAATGATTCCGCCCACGAGGCCCGCGAAGACGACGAAAGAAAGATTCAACAAGCGGGAAGGCTGCGCTCCCGACGTCGAGCGCGCCGCCCCCCGAAAGCGCTGTGAGCTGGGAGTTTCTTTCTCAGTGTGCATGGTGGGCAGTCTACCGTCACGGAGGTTCTCTTACCTAAAAAGTAGTTTTTTCTAAGCTTTCGGGTAGTCTGCTCTTATGGACTCTCGCCAGCTTCACCATTTTCGGTCCGTTGTGGACCACGGTTCATTCACGCAAGCTGCGGAAGCACTGCAGCTCACGCAACCTTCTTTAAGCCTGACCGTGCGCAAACTTGAAAAGGATCTCAACGTGAAGCTGCTCTCCCGCGGGCGCGGTGGAGTCCGAACCACAGAGGCCGGAGATTACCTCTATGGCGTCGCTACCTCGATAGATTCCCTTCTTACCACCGCCACCACGCGCCTTGCCGAAATTGCATCCGGCAGCGCGGGCTCTGTGACGTTATGCTCCGCCCCCGAGTTCAACTGGCTTTATATGCCAGAGATTCTGTGCCGCATGCGCCAGCGCGCACCGGAGGTAAGTGTTTCCTTAAAGGACTTAGAACCAACCGCCACGTTGAGAGAGGTCCTGGATGGCTCAGCGGAGTTGGGAATCCTCCTCACCACTAACCCACAGCGCTTCCACCAAGACTACGGCGCGCAGCTCACCATTGACTGCGCCGCAGAAATGGAGGTGCACGTCGCGCTCCCCGAGAGGCTTAAAGGCTTGCCCGACCCCGTGCGGTTGACCGACCTGAGCGCTGAGACCTGGCTCTTGCCGCCGCGCTGGCCGGAACTCAGCGGTTTGCCGGAAGCAATGGATCAGGTGTGGGCTAAGGCAGCATTAAGCAAGCCCGTTACAGTCCAAGAAGTTCCCACGTTGCAAACGGGGTTGCCACTCGTGGCGGGCGACTACGGCATCAGCCTCCTGCCGCACACCGCGCAGGCTTTGGGCCAGCAGGGAGTCCACTTCCGGCGAATCGCGGAAGCCCTCCCGACCGTGCAGGCGCTCGTCATCCACCGCGCGGACCGTGCGCTGAGCCCCGCGGCGCGCACGCTTAACGACGTCCTCCTCAACGCCTACGCCGAGCCAACGCCAGCGGTAGCCCGATAATCGGACTACACGCCCCAGTGCGTTATGATGGCGCGGTACGCCTCCATAGCTCAGTGGATTAGAGCAGTGGGTTTCTACCCCATGTGTCGCGGGTTCGAATCCTGCTGGGGGCACGCAGGTCAGGGCCACTTTTTGGGGTTTTATTAAGCCTCGGAAAGTGGCCTTTGGGCACAATTTGGACACACTTTTATGGACATCACCCTCGCGACTTTTGACCACGCTCCACAATCCGCGCTGCGCGGAATGCGCTTCAGCAATGCCTGGGGGACGTCACCAAGCTATGCGGAGTCACGCCGCGGAGTGCTCACCGGGCAGTACCCGCAGCGCGGAGCCACAACGCGCATCACGGACATTTTTGCGGCAGCTGGCTTCGAGGTTCGGGAGGATACCCGCCCCGCATCGTCACGGGTCTTTCGGCTTCTTGAGCAACCAGACCCCCACGTGTTGGATGATCTCGATGGCGTCGTAGCGGTGTGTTCCCTGCAGGAGGATAAGGCCGCGATGTCTCTCCTGTGGCCCGGGGTTGCAGAGTCCGGGGAGTGCACTGAGCTTGTCTCCCCGCTCGACCTAGCTCCTACCCTCGCGGCGATCGCGGGGCTTGATGTGCGCCCCAACGCGCCCTTGTCATTCGACGGGCTCAATTTGGTGCCGGTCCTCCGCTATGGCGCTTCCGGGCACGGGGCTCTCTTCTTCGACTACGGCGTACGCATGCAGGACGCCACGCTTGTCGACGGCACCGCAACCCCACCCAGCGCCCTGCCGCGTCTGCGTGATGAGTGGGAAACGTGGAAGCGCTTCATGGCGATGGGCCCGCTGCAGTAATTTGTAGAAACTAAACTACCGATTACTCCACTGGAATGACGACCCAGAGGATGAGGTAGAGCAGAATTCCTGAGAAGCCCAGCAGCGTGGCAACAACGAAGAGGATTCGCACCAAGGTCGGGTCGAGGTTGTAGGTCTGTGCGATGCCGCCGCACACGCCTCCGAGCATCGTGTCAGTTGTGGAACGGGTCAAACGTTGGTTGTTCATGATGTCTCCTTTCACTGTCCATTATCCAGAGTTGGGCCGAAGGGTTCATCGGTGTTTACCCTGATTTAGACCCTGATTGCTCTACGCTGGGTGGAAACTTCCCACCCTGAGAGAAAGGACGCCGTTTCATGGCTCACTCCCCCGGGCTGCCCGCCCCTACCCGCTCCTCGTATGCGCTGCTGACCGGCGCTAGCCAGGGCATTGGCGCTGCGATGGCCAAGGACCTAGCCGCCCGTGGCTACAACGTCATTCTCGTTGCCCGCCGCGAAGACGTCCTTGAATCCATCGCCGCGGACCTGCGCTCGCGCCACGAGGTGGACGCCATCGCGCTGGCAGCGGACCTCTCCGAGGCCGCAGACGTGAACCGCGTCATCGAGTTCATGGCGGGCAAGGAAATCTCCATCATCGTCAACTCGGCGGGCATCGCCAGCTTTGGCAAGTTCATGGAGCAGGACTGGGATTATGAAACCCGGCAGTTCGACCTCAATGCAAAGGCCGTTCACCGCCTGACGCGCGCCGCCCTTGAGCAGATGCTGCCGCGACGCAGCGGCGCTATCTGCAACGTGGGATCGGCCGCGGGCAACGTCTCCATCCCGAACAACGCCACCTACGTGTTCACCAAGGCAGGTGTTAACGCGTTCACGGAGGCCCTGCACTACGAGCTCAAGGGCTCCGGCGTAACCTGCACGCTGCTTGCCCCCGGCCCGGTGCGCGATGCCGTCATCCCCGAAGAAGAGCAATCCATCGTGGACAAGGTAGTCCCGGATTTCTTGTGGACCACCTATGAGTCCTGCTCCGAAGAGACCCTGGAGGCCATGGCCCGCAACCAGCGCCGCGTGGTTCCTGGGCCGCTATCAAAAGCAATGAACGCGTTGGGCAAGATTGTGCCCACCCCAATTGCTGCACCGCTTATCGGCAGCTTCTATTCCAAGATGGCCTAGGACATAAAAATGCCCGCTCTCCCCCGTGGAGAGCGGGCATTGCTTTACTTGCCTTGGAGCGGCGATTGCTCCGCGATAGCCTTCTGAGCGGCCTCCTCCCGGGCGAGCTTGCGCTCTACCCAGAACTCGGCGTTCTTGATGCCCAACGCTTCTGGGTCAAATTGCGGGTCCTTGCCAGCTGCCTTCTGTGCGCTGTAATCCTTGAGGCACTTGAGGGCCGGGACCTGGAGGAAGAGGATGGCGATGATGTTGAGCCACGCGGTCGCGCCAACGCCGATATCGCCCAGCGCCCAGGCAGCACCCGGAGTCGTCGTTGCGCCAACAACCACGGACACCACGAGGAGAATGCGCAGGAGCCACACCAACGCGCGGCGGGCGGTCTTGTTGCTAATCCAGCGGTTGAAATAGGTCAGGTTGACCTCCGCCATGTAGTAGTACGCCAGAACGGTGGTAAAGGCGAAGAAGGCAATAGCGATGGCAATGAAGCTCGGGCCGAAACCTGCCAACAGGGTGTCCAGACCGTGCTGGACAAAGCCCGGACCGACCTCGACCCCATCCGGGATTGCACCGGCGTAGCGCACTGGGCCATCCTCCGACTCGCCTTCGAAGACCTTGTACATGTCGGTAGAGATGATGATGAATGCGGTAGCAGAGCACACGAAGAGGGTGTCAATGTAGACCGCGAAGGCCTGCACGAAGCCCTGCTTGGCTGGGTGGGATACCTCCGCAGCTGCGGCAGATTGTGGGCCGGTACCTTGGCCTGCCTCGTTGGAGTAGATACCGCGCTTCACGCCCCACATGATGGCCGAGCCCAATAGGCCGGAGAAAGCCTGCTCCGCGCCGAAAGCGGACTTAAAGATCATGCCGAAGACCTCGGGGATCTGGTTGAAGTTCATGATCAGGATGATGATGGCAAAAAGGATATAGGCGCCGGCCATGAACGGGACCACGAGGGAGGCGAAGTTAGCGATGCGCTTCACGCCACCAATAATGATGATGGCGAGAATTCCGCCCAGAATCACGGCAGACCAACCGACCTCAACACCCCAAGCGTTCTGTACGGCCGCAGCCACGCCGTTAGCCTGAATGCCGGGCAGGAAGTAGCTGGTGGCAAGGATCATCGCAATAGCGAAGACGATTCCATAGACCACCATGAAAGGACCGGCCTTGGTGTGCTTATAGGCCTTCTCGATGTAATAAGCCGGACCACCGCGGTATTCGTCGGTGTCTTGGTCCTTCTCCTTATAAACCTGCGCCAAGGTACATTCCACGAAAGAGGTTGCGGAACCCAGCAGAGCCACCGCCCACATCCAGAACACGGCACCTGGGCCGCCGAAAGCGATGGCGGTTGCAACGCCCGAAATGTTTCCCACGCCAACGCGGCCCGCCAGGGAAATCATCAGTGATTGGAAGGACGAGACACCTGAATCGGAGCTTTCGCCGTCCTTCAGCTGCTTAATCATGTCCGGAATGCAGCGCACCTGTAAGAACTTGGTGGCCAGGGTGAAATAAATTCCCGCGCCGAGGCACAGGAAGACTAATGCTGGTGACCAAATTAATGAGTTGAGAGTGTCAAGAAAGGCTGACATCGGTAGGTTTCCGTCCTTCGATATATGTGAGTGCCATCACTTTAAAGGCTGACCTAATAATGTCCCATCTCCCAAGGGTTTGGTGAGAGAAATCATGAAAAAGTTCAAGAAGCCCTCGACACTGCCCCTCAATGTCAACCAGAAAACCCCAGCACACCTCGAATAAAAAGGCACCTCCCACAACGAGACCTCTCCTCACCCCCATCTACCCCCATCTCAGCCGACTAGGGCACCTCCCAAACCATGACCGAAGAGAAACTATGGTGGAAGCCATGAGTGATATCCCCGCCAAAAATGACCGCCTCGTCTGGATCGACTTGGAGATGACCGGACTTGAACCGCAGCGCCACGTAATCGTGGAAGTCGCCGCCGTCATCACGGACGCCGAATTAAACATCCTCGACGAGGGCCTCGACCTCGTCGTGCACGCTACAGAGGAAGAACTGGCGGAGATGGATGACTTCGTCACCGAGATGCATGCGAAGTCCGGTCTCGACAAGGAAATCCGGGAATCCACGATCACAATCGAAGAGGCAGAGGAGGCGGTACTGAAGCTCGTCGAGAAGCACTGCGACACCAACCACCCTGCTCCCCTTGCAGGCAATTCCATCGCCACGGACCGCACCTTCATTCGCGAATACATGCCGCGCCTGGACGCCGCGCTGCACTACCGAATGATTGACGTTTCCACGATTAAGGAACTAGCACGCCGCTGGCACCCGCGGGCATACTACAACCAGCCACAAAAGGGCATGGCACACCGAGCCCTGCAAGACATTATTGAGTCCATTCGAGAGCTCGACTTCTACCGCCGCAGCGTTTTCCGCACGGACGACGGCCCCTCCACCGCGGAAGCGGAGGATCTTAAGGCTACCACTACCGATGACTACCAGGCGTTTTTGTAAATTCAACGAGGTGAGTTAACCTGTATCTCGTTGCTTTCAGGCAACGATGGTGGCTGTAGTTCAGCTGGTAGAGCACCAGGTTGTGATCCTGGGTGTCGCGGGTTCGAGCCCCGTCAGCCACCCCGAATGTGCCCCGCGTCCTGTTCCGGCAGGACGCGGGGTAATTTTTTATGCCCACCAACCTTAAGCATGTTAGCCTTACCCAAACTTAGGGCATGTGGGCTTCTGTCCTCACAGAAGATCTAAGCTCATGAAGAGATAGCAAGGATAGTGATAACAATGGCTGACCAGGGCAAAGAGGCAGCGCCGAAGCGCAAACCCCGCAAGGCACATGAAGCGACCGTAACTGGCCGCCGCCAAGTATCTCCAGACCTGGTTCGGTTACACATGAACTCTCCAGCATTCATAGGCAAAGAGCTGGAGTTTACAGATCACTACATCAAGCTGTTGTTCGTGCCAGAGGGCGCCGATTACTCTTGGCCTTTTGATATTCAGCAGATTCGCGCAGAGCAACCGCGCGATAAGCAGCCGATTCTCCGCACCTACACCCTGATCAACGTGAACTCAGAAACCGGGGATTTTGACATCGATTTTGTGTCCCACGGTGATTCCGGCCTGGCTGGCCCCTGGGCACGCAGAGCCGAGGTTGGAGAGAAGCTCGGTTTCCTCGGCCCTGGTGGCGCGTGGGGACCAACCGAAGACTATGAGCACTTTGTGTTCGCCGGCGACGAGTCTGCAGCACCGGCCATCAGCGCTGGCTTGAAGCGGCTTCCCGACGGCGCGACTGCGACTGCATATATCGAGATCGAAGCCGAAGACCGCACGTTTGAACTGCCCACCCGCGATGGCGTGGAAATCACCTGGGTAGTCCGCAATGGCGCTACCCACGGTACTGAGCTATCCCGTGTGGTCCGCGCGGCTGGTATCCCCCAGGAGAAGAAAACCGGATGGTTCATCCACGGAGTCGCCGAAATGATCAAAGAGCTTCGTCGCTTCCTTTTCGTTGAATCAGGGATTCCCAAGGAAGACGTTTCTATCTCTGGCTACTGGCGTATCGGAATGACTGAGGACCAGTGGCAATCCTCCAAGCGTAATTTCAACGCAGAGATTGAGGCCGAGGAAGAACGAGCTAAGGCCTAACGTTTGTTTTCACGTTAGACTGCGGCAATGATCGATTTCACCGACACCGCCGACGTCGTTGCTCCCCAGCTTCTGGGCACGGTGCTCACGCACAACGGCGTTTCGGTGCGCATCACGGAGGTCGAGGCTTACCTCGGCGCAGACGATGAGGCCTCTCACACCTTCAACGGCCGCACCCCGCGCAACGCCGCCATGTTCGGCCCACCCGGCCGCCTCTACGTCTACATGTCCTACGGCATCCACCGGAACGGCAACATCGTCTGCGCGCCCGAAGGAACCGGTCAGGGTTGCTTGCTCCGCGGCGGGGAAGTCATCGACGGAGTAGACCTTGCCTACCAACGCCGGGGCGACACGGAATTTCATAACCTCGCCCGCGGACCGGGAAATTTAGGCAAGGCCTTAGGTTTCCGCCTCGAGGACAACGGCACGCCCATTCGCCTTAAACAACGCGATAAGGAACCTGAGTGGGTCCGCGGGCCGCGCATCGGCATCTCAAAGAACCAGGACGCCGCCCTGCGGTTTTGGATCCCCTTCGACAAGACAGTGTCTCGACGTCGCGGGCTCCCCCGCTAACCCCTACCGATGTATGAGTCTCAGGACTCATACACCGCATGTGGGCTCATGCACCGTATCTTTAAGCCAAGGCTGCCCGCACCAGCTCCGCTGCCTGCGAGGGGGTCTTGCCCACCTTCACACCGGCCGCTTCCAGCGCCGCCTTCTTGCCTTCTGCCGTACCAGAACCACCAGACACGATGGCGCCAGCATGCCCCATCGTCTTGCCCTCCGGCGCGGTAAAGCCTGCGATATACGCAATGACCGGCTTTGTGACGTGGTCCTTGATATAGGCAGCGGCATGCTCCTCTGCATCACCGCCGATTTCACCGATCATGATGATCGCCTCGGTATCGGGATCATTCTGGAAGGCCTCAATCGCTGAAATGTGCGTGGTCCCGATAATCGGATCACCGCCAATTCCTACGCACGTACTAAAGCCAATATCGGATAGCTCGTACATCATCTGATACGTCAAGGTGCCCGACTTCGACACCAAACCAATCTTTCCTGGGTTCGGCGCAGTCTCTGCCGGAATAATGCCCGCATTGGATTCACCCGGTGTGTAGAGCCCCGGACAGTTCGGCCCAATGATGCGTGTTTTGGACTCTCGCCCCAGCGCATAGAGCTCAGCGGTGTCCTTCACCGGAATTCCCTCCGTGATGATGACCACGAGTTCAATACCGGCACGGATGGCTTCTTCCGCGGCGTCCTTAGTGAATTTTGCCGGCACAAAAATCACGGTGACGTTGGCCTCTGTCGCCTGCATGGCCTCACGCACGCTGCCGAAGACGGGAATCTCGCGCCCGTTAATATCGACGCGCTCACCTGCCTTGCGCGGGTTGACCCCACCCACAATGTTGGAGCCGGATTCCAGCATGCGGCGCGTGTGCTTCATGCCTTCGGATCCCGTCATGCCCTGCACGATGATCCGCGAGTCTTTGTTGAGAAAAATCGACATGTCTACTCCTAGTTCGCCAGCTCCGCAGCCCTGCGGGCGGCAGCATCCATGGTTTCTACCTGCTCCAGTTTGAGCAGGTGTGCGTCGTTAAGAATCGTGCGTCCAAGTTCCGCGTTGTTGCCGTCGAGGCGCACCACGAGAGGCTTGGGCTCAATCCCCTCCGAGTCCAAGATCTTGTAGGCCTGCACGATGCCCTTGGCCACTTCATCACAGGCGGTAATACCGCCAAAGACGTTGACAAAGACCGCTTTCACCTGCGGATCACTAAGAATCACTTCGAGCCCGTTGGCCATCACTTCAGCGTTAGCGCCACCACCGATGTCTAGGAAGTTCGCGGGCTTCGGTTGCGAAGAAAGATCCTCGCCGGCATAGGCCACAACGTCGAGCGTGGACATCACAAGGCCAGCACCATTGCCGATAATCCCCACGGAACCATCGAGCTTCACGTAGTTCAGCCCCATCTTTTGCGCCTTGAGCTCCAGTGGATCGGTCGCGCCATGGTCTTGGAGGTCGCGGTGCTCTGAGTGACGGAACTGCGCGTTATCATCCAGCGTAATTTTCCCATCGAGCGCAATGATCTCACCGCTCGATGTCTTGACCAGAGGATTAACTTCCACCAGCGTGGCATCTTCCTCGGTATAGACCGTGTAGAGCTTCTTGAACACGGGCACGAGCTTGGCGACGTCCTCCTCATCAAACCCGGCCTCATACGCCATGTCCCGCGCCAGCGTGTCCGTCATACCGTCGAGTGGGGAGAAGCTGCGCTTAATCAGGGCATCCGGGCGCTCTTCGGCGAGCTTTTCAATCTCTACGCCGCCCTCCTTGGAGAGCATGGCTAGGTAGCGCCGCTTGGTGCGGTCGAGGAGGATCGAGAAGTAATACTCCGCCGCAATGTCCGCGCCTTCGGCCACCATGACCTTGCGCACGGTGTGGCCTTTGATCTTCAGACCCAAAATCTCGTTGGCCTTTTCCGCAGCTTCCGCGGGGCTATGCGCGAGCTTGACTCCCCCGGCCTTGCCGCGTCCGCCAGTTTTAATTTGTGCTTTGACCACGACCACCGGTGTCCCCAACTTCGCGGCTGCTTCTTCAGCCTGCACAGCTGAGGTCGCAACGATGCCTTTGAGGGTGGGAACGCCATGAGCTTCAAAGAGGTCTCGAGCTTGGTACTCGTAGAGATCCACTTCTGCCTCCATCTTTGCAGTGAAAACTAGTTCTCCACAAGATTCACCAAAACAAAGACGTGATGCAAACCACTTTACAGAAGTTAAAGCGTCACACTTCACACACTTTGCACTCCGTGCGCATGCGCCGCAACGCTGCCCGTTACAGCCGTTTGAACCACCGGCAAAGAATTAGCTGATTTAGCTTTCGGGGGCACCCTGGTCGGCGACGTCGATAAGCGCCGCCGCCCCAGGAGAGCTACTGATTAGCGGTAGCGTTGCCCGCAGACCAGGTGGCCCAATCCATGTTCCAGTCCCCCAGGCCGTCGAGCGCGCTCAGCACGCCACCGCCGGTATTGGAGACCCTCACAATATCGCCGCGCTTGACCGTGTTTTGGAACCACTGAGCAGCCTCAGTAGTCACGTTGATGCAGCCGTGAGACTGGTTGTAGCTACCCATCGCACCGACAGCCCAAGGCGCTGCGTGGACATAGATTCCGGAGTAGGACATCTGGGTTGCCCACTGAACGTCAGTCCTGTAGCCGCCGGCGTCGAGAGCCAGGCCGAAGGTAGTGGAGTCCATAACGAGGGACGGGTACTCGTCACCGATGACATAGGTTCCGTTCGGGGTATCCCACTGGCCATCCCTACCCATCGAGACAGGCAAACGGCGCAGCACTTCACCGTTTTTGAACACCGACATCATCTTCGTGTTGTTGTCGATCAGCGCGATGACGCGGTCACCAATGGTGAAGTTAGTGGAAGCATCCTCGCCGCCGTAGATGCCGCCGCCGAGGTTGCGGCCGTACAGGTCGACATCGACGGTCACTTTCGTGCCGGGTTCCCAGTAGTTTTCCGGGCGCCACCGCACTTCCTGGTTGTTGACCCAGTAGAAAGCACCTTCAACGGCAGGCTCGGTCTTGACTGTGATTGCCTCTTCGGCCGCCTTGCGGTCGGTGACGTAGTTTCCGAATCGCACGCCGATGACCTGGCCAACCCCCACCTCAGAATCCGGTATCGGACTCAAGGCCACTTCGGACACGCCTGCTGCCTGCGGGGTGGTGAAGGTGATGGTTTTATGGGTGCCGTCCTTGTCCGTGGCGTCGATGGTGTAGGTGCGGTTATACCCCAGCACTTCGGCGCTCTTCCACGTCTTCGAATCAGATGACAGCTCATCGTCCACTTCGATGCCGGCTTCGTTGGTCATTGTCACCGACTTAAGCCCGGCCGGGGACGTAACCTCAACCGGCTTGGAGGGATCTACGTCGCTCGCACCATCCTTGACGGAAAACTTCAGCTGCTTCGCCTTGGCGGCTGCCGACGCCGATGCTTCCGCCGAAGCGCTCGCTTTGACGTCAGCCTCCGATTGGGCAGTGGCCGGACCGGAATCCGCGGCACCACCAATGGTGCAGGCGGTTAAGAGTGAAGCGGTCGCAACGATACTCGAGAGAAGCATTGCGGGACGTGCGGAAGGGAATAGAGAATGCACACAAACCCCTAGCTCATAGAAAGACACAGACAATAATAAGAGTGCACATAGACTAACCGCACACGCACCCTACGAACCAGTTAGCGCCACCGCTCTTAACCGTTTCGTTACCCACCCGTCAGACTTCCACACCCGCGACTCTTTGAGAGAAGCATTTAGCCATGGCATTAATCGCGGAAAACACCCATTTACCTGGCGATTTTACCTTTTTACGAAGAGGGTGTTAAAGTTACATCTCGTTGCACGGCAGGCACTGAGGAAATCAGAGCCGGTCAGAGACACCAAGCGCCATTAGCTCAATTGGCAGAGCAACTGACTCTTAATCAGTGGGTTCGGGGTTCAAGTCCCTGATGGCGCACAGTTTAAGCCCCTCACCCCCGTGGTGAGGGGCTTTTCCGATCCTAGCCCAAGACCTCGAGCTGCTGCGTTTTGGGGCGCCACCACGCGGCCTGCGCCGCCGTGAATTCCTTGTGCTCAAAGGTCGAGATTTCATCGAGCGCCCGCATATACTCCGGCACCATCGCTCGCGGCAGCCGCAGCCCCATCGTCAGGTGCGGGGTCCACCGCGGGCCCCTCCCCTCCGGGTTCGAGGCACTGAGGCGGCGCGCGGCGGATTCCAGCTCATCCGTGGTTTCTAAAAGCCACGCCACGGTCTGTTTACTCTTCGTCCCAAAGACCACCGTGCCCACGCGGCGAAAGGCCGCGGGCAGAAGCGGCGGGAGCAGGTTGCGGGCCTCGTCGACGACTGCGGTCTCGAGCGCCGGCGCGAACGTCACCGTAATGTGCGGGCGCTGGTGCTGCACCGGAAAGCCACGCTGAGCCAGGGCAGCATAGACGTCCCGGATGGTGTTTTCATCCTCCGGGGTGAGGTATAACAGGAGGTTCTCGGGCGAATTTCGGCTCACACGGCCCGAGTCTAACTAACCTCCCGCAGCGCCACGACGGGTTGCCCGCGGTGGTCCAGCACATCCGTCTCTACGCCGTAGACCTCGCGCAAGAGTTCCTCCGTGAGCACCTCCCCCGGCGCGCCATGGGCGCGGGCCTTGCCACCGTGGAGCACGACGAGCTGGTCGCACATCCGAGCCGCCAGGTTGATGTCATGAATCGCCACCAACGCGAGGCTTCCTTCCTCCCGAGCTTTTGCCCGCACGCGGCCCAAGACGAAGAGCTGCCGGTTGAGGTCGAGGGCGGAGGTGGGTTCGTCGAGAAGCATGAGCCCAGGGGTCCCCACCAGCATCTGCGCCACGGCGACGAGCTGGCGTTGGCCGCCGGAGAGCTCGTTGAGGTAGCGCTGCGCAATGTCGTCGAGCCCCATGGAGTGCAGGACCGCGGCGGTGCGGGTGATTGGGTCCTCGCACGCTTCGCGCCGCGCCGCAATCAGCACCGCCTCAAACGCGCGCAGCGCCGCGGTGTGCGGCAGGCCCTGCGGCACATAGCCAATGAGCTGGCGGCGCCGCTGCCCGCGCGGGCTCTGGCCGTCGACGCGAAAGTCCACCGTGCCGCCCCGCGCGCGATGCACGCCAGCGAGCGTCTTGATGGTGGTGGTCTTGCCGGACGCATTCGGCCCCAGCAGCCCCACGACCTGCCCGCCGCGCAGGGTGGGAAGGCTCAGCCCGTCTACCACCGTGCGCGAACCATAACCGGCGGTCAGATCGGAGATGGTGAGTTCTACGTCCACAATGCCCTCCTCCGGGTCATGACGATGGCGATGAAGAATGGCACGCCTAATAGAGAGGTGACGATGCCGATGGGGATGGCCAGCCCGGGCTTAATCAGGAGGCTGAGCGCGTGGGCGGCGCACATCACCGCCGCGCCCGCGGCCATGGAGGCCGGTACGAAATAGCGCTGGTCCTCACCCACCAACATGCGCGCGATGTGCGGGCCCACCAGGCCGATAAAACCGATGATGCCGGCGAAAGCCACGGTGGTGGCCGCGACGAGCGAGACCACGACGAGAACAATCACGCGTAGGCGGGAGGTGTTGATACCGAGGGCGGTGGCGCGGGCGTCACCAAGCCGCAGCGCCGTTAGCCGCCACGACAGCGCTCCCAGGATGGGCAACGCCACCGCAAGCACGCCGGCCAGCACGGCGTTGGCCTGCCAGCTAGCGCGGGTGAGCGAACCCATGGACCAGAAAACGATCTGTTGGAGAGCCTCGCTGGAAGAGCGGTATTGAATGAGCGCCAGCATGGCCTGGAAAAAGAAGACGAGGCCGATGCCGAGCAGCACCATCGTCTCGGACTTCGCACCGCGAATAACGGCGGCAACGACGATGATGGCCGTGGCCAGCGCCGCCGACAGCCACGCGATGAGTGCGAGGTTGAACTGCGGTTGGGCCAGAAGCTGCCAACGCAACACGATGGCGCTGGCTCCGCCGAAGGCAGCCGCCGCGGAGATGCCGAGGGTAAAGGGCTCCGCCAGCGGATTATCCAGGATGGTCTGCATCTGCGCGCCAGCCAGTGACAGGCTGGCGCCGATAAGCAGCGCCATGACGGCCATAGGCAGGCGCAGGCTCCACAGGACTGTACGCGTTTGCTTGTCGACGCCTCCCGGATCCACCATCCCCCGCAGCACCTGCCCCGGGGTGAGGTCGATGGCGCCAACGATCACGCTAAGAACGAATGCGGCGAGCGCTACGACGATAAGCCCAGCGACGATGGCGATGCGGCGGCGGGTCACGCGGGAGTGCTCGCGTGCGAGGGCCTCCACGGGAAGCACCGCGGTTTCTGCGCGCGTGGTCCGTTCAGGGCTTGCCGAGCGCGCGGTTGAGGTGAGAATGCTCATGACTAGTTGGTACTGAAGAAGGTTCCGTCGCCGGGGACGGGCGAGTATTTCTCTTGGGCTTCGGCCCATTCTTGCTGAACGTCGACGTCTGCGTAGTCCTCTGGGTGGAGCCACACGGCGATCTGAAGGAGCGCCAGGTAGTTGAAGGGCGAGTTGTAGAACTGGTGCCACAGGCCGTGGAGGTTGTGCTCCTTGACGGCGGAGAGGTCCTCAAAACCAGGTTGAACGCCGGCCAGCGAAGCGGCGCTGTCATGGGCGTCCTTTTCGCTGATGCCATAGCCGGCGGCAGCGAAGCCGGTGTGGCCCTTTGCGTTATCGACCTTGGCGGACCAGTCGCCGCCGGTGGCGATGATCATGTCGGGATTGGCGTCGATGACCTTCTCCGGGGTCAGCGCGCCGGACTCACCCTCGATGATGCCGTCTGCCACGTTCTTTCCACCGGCGACGTTGACCAGCTCAGAAATGTTGGAGTCATTCCACGAGCCGCAGCAATCGGAGACACCCGCTGCGCGCCACACGAAGGTGGAGGGCTTGTCCTGCGCTTTCGTGGCGCGCTCGGTTACCAGATCCACGTTCTTTTGCCAGTCCGCGATGAACTCCTCCGCGCGGTCCTCGTGGCCGAAGATATCGGCGAAGATTTCCATGGTGGGAATGGTGTTCTCCAAGGGCTTGGCGCGGAAGTCCGTGACGGCATAGGTCAGGCCGGCCTGATCCAGCTTGTCGGTGAGCCCAGCGGTCTGGGAGGCCTCGTACTGATCCTTGGAGAGCACGATGAGGTCCGGGTCGAGGCTGATGAGCTCCTCCACAGTGACATCGCCCTTGGTGAAGCCGCCGATTTCCGGCAGCTCGTTGACTTTGGGCGTGGTCTTTTCCAACTCGCGGTAGTAGTCGGGCACATTCTGCTTCAGGTCCGATCCGATGGCCACGACCTTGTCCAGCGGGTCTTCCTTGTTGAGGATGCCGGTGGCAAAGACGCTGCGGCCTTCTCCCAGGATGACGCGTTCCGGCGCGTGGTCCAGCTCCACCTGGCGGCCGGCAAGGTCTGTGAAACTCACAGCGGCAGTCCCCTGCGCTCCCGTGGCCTGCTCGCTGCCGGCATCGGCATTGTCGGAGGCACAGCCCGCCAGCGCGCTGGCCAGCGCCGCCACCATGGCGCACGCCCCTACTACTCGCCCGGCGCGCGGACGGGATGCCTGGCCTGCAGGCGTCGATACATGAAGCACGATTTCTCCTTCAAACTTTGGTCTTATGGTCTGTTCGGAGGTTCATACTACACAGACAGGTAAGGCTACCCAAAGCCTGCATAGGGTAGGCAATGCTTCCAGTAACGCATACGGAGCACAAAAATGCCCCACCCCGGGGTATTTCCCAAGGCAGGGCCTCTAGGTATGCAGTCGCGCCCAACGGCGCTAACCGGCTCTAGCGACGCTCAGCGAGCAGGCGCTGCAGTTCCTTGATATCGGACTTGCGGCGCTTGGAGCGGAAAACGGAGAAAGCGATAAGGCCTACGACGGCTGCACCAACGCCGGCGAGCGCCATCTGCACATTGCGCTCCTGCAGCTTCTGGGTTGCCGCGCCCTTAGCGTCCTCGACGAAGTTCTGCGGCTTGCTGCGATCAGCCAGCTCATCCAAGGTGCTAGCCAGCTGACGGCGGGTGCGCTCGATGTCGCGCTGGATATCATCAATGTTGCGTGCCACGTGAATCTCCTGAATTTGGCTTCGTTCGGTGTTGCTGCGGTTAGTGTCTTTCTAACCGTTGTGGTTCTAACGTCGACATTCTACATTGACCGCCAGCTCCCCTGCAGAGTTGGCCAACGTTTGTTTCACCCTCGGTGGCGTAGATACGCCAGATAGCCTCCCCGTAGGGCACGGTAAGGTAGACAGCATGACTGAAGCACAACGACTGTCCGTAGGAGACAAGGCTCCCGCTTTTTCCTTGAGCGATGATGCCGGCAACACCGTAAGTCTGAGTGACTATGCTGGCCAGCGCGTCGTGGTTTACTTCTACCCGCGCGCCAACACCCCTGGCTGCACGAAGGAAGCCTGCGACTTCCGCGACAGTCTGGAGCAGCTCAATGACATGAACATCGCCGTGGTGGGAATCTCCCCTGACAAGCCCGAGGCACTAGCAAAGTTCCGCGAGGACCATGAGCTCAACTTCCCGTTGCTGTCTGACCCCGACAAGGAAGTCATGACGGCTTATGCCGCTTTCGGCGAGAAGAAGAACTACGGCAAGATCGTCCAAGGCGTTATCCGCTCTACCTTCCTTGTAGAAGAGGACGGCACGATCGGCCAAGCCATGTACAACGTCAAGGCCACCGGCCACGTCGCCCGCGTGCTTAAGGGGCTCAACTAAACCGTGGAATCCAGCTCGAAGTCACCGGAGATTCTGGTCCCAAGGCGTCGCCCAGCGCAGGCGCGCAGCCGGGCCAAGTATGACCGGATCTTGTCCTGCGCGCGGGAGACGCTCGTGGACTATGGCTTCGAGTCCTTTACTTTCGACGAAGTCTCGCGCCGCGCGGAAGTGCCGATTGGCACGCTCTACCAGTACTTCGCCAACAAGTACGTGCTGATCTGCGAGCTCGACCGCCAAGACACCGCGGAGATGTTGGCTGAGGTTGAGCGCTTTTCCCAGCGCGTTCCAGCCCTGCAATGGCCGGACTTCCTCGAAGAATTCATCGACCGCATGGCTCGTGTTTGGCGCAACGACCCCTCGCGCCGAGCGGTGTGGCATGCCGTGCAGTCCACACCCGCGACCCGCGCCACGGCCGCCGACACGGAGCTCAGCCTGCTCAAGCCCATCGCGGAAATCATCGAGCCTCTTGCCCAGGGCATGGACGCCGACGCCCGCGTGGAGATCGCCGCCTTCCTCGTCCACACCGTGGTCTCCCTGCTCAACTACAGCACCATGCGCTCCGAGGAAAGCTTTGATGGCGTGGTGGAAGAGATTAAGCGCATGCTCATCGCCTACCTCTTCGCCATTGCCACGAGCGCCTAGCCACACCCAGCGAAGCCAGGTGCACCCAGGCGTGTTTAGCGCGAAAGGTACACAATGGCGGTGGCGTAATCACCATCGTGGCTAATCGACAGCGCCGTGGAAAACTCCCCCAAGGACTCCCGCGTGAGGCGGGCAATCTCACCACGCAACTCGAGTGCTACTCGCCCCCACGCATCCGGGCGGACCTCAATCTCCGCCCAGTCCACGGCTTCCTCTGCGATGACCGGCGGGTGCGCGTAGAGCGCTTGCGACCACGCCTTGATGAAGGCCTCCTTCGCCGCCCAGCGCCCCGCCAGGTGCTGCGCGCGGGCAGCACCGCTCAGCCCCCGGGCCTGCGTCACGCGCAGTTCGGAAGCGCTGAAAACCTGCGCGAAGCGCGTGCCGGGAAGCTCCAGCTGCTGGGCAAAGGACGGGATGTGCACCAGGTCGGTGCCCACGCTCACGCCACTTTTTGTCATGCGGGCAAGCTTAGCGTGCCAGCTCCTGTTTGAGCTCCTCCAGCTCGTCGCCGCCCGCCATCCACTGGGTCAGCTCCGGCAACGTGACCTCCTTCTTAGAAGCGTCCAGCGACATCTGCCCCACCGTGAGCACGATGAAGTGATCGCCCACGAGGTAGGCATGCTGCGGGTTGTGCGTAATGAAGACCACGCCCATGCCGCGTTCGCGGGCGGCGTCGATAAAGCGCAGCACCATGCCCGACTGCTTCACGCCGAGTGCTGCGGTGGGCTCGTCCAGGATGATGTAGCGCGCGCCGAAGTAGATGGCGCGGGCAATCGCCACCACCTGGCGCTGACCGCCGGAGAGCGCGGAGAGTTCCACGGAGACGTCGCCAAGCTCAATGCCCATCTCGGACAGCTGCTCGTGCGTAATGCGCTTCATCTCTTCCTCACGCAAGCTCCCCAGCGCCCCGGTGAGTTCCTGGCCCAAGAAGAAATTGCGCCACACCGACAGCGAGGGAACCAGCGCCAAATCCTGGTACACGGTGGCGATACCGGCGTCGAGAGAATCGCGGGGGCTGGCGAAGCTCACCTCTTCCCCATCGACGGTGATGGTGCCACCGGTGGGCTGGTTAAGTCCGGCCAGAATCTTGATCAGCGTGGACTTGCCCGCGCCGTTATCACCCAGCACGCAGGTCACTGCGCCTTCCTTGACGCTGAGGTTGATACCGCGCAGGGCGTGGAAGTTGCCGAAGGTTTGGGAAATATCGTGCAGCTCAATCATGGTTATCGCTTCCTCGTGAAGTTGGCCACCGAGGTGTTCGTGAGCACGGCGAAGAGCAGCATGGCGCCGAGGAAGAACTTGAACCAGTCGGGGTTCCAGCCGGCGTACACGATGCCCTGGTTGGTCATGCCGAAGATGAGCGCGCCGATGGCTGTGCCCACCGCGGTGCCGCGCCCGCCGGTCATGGAACAGCCGCCAATGACCGCGGCGATGATGTAGAGGAACTCGTTACCGATGCCCTGGCCGGCCTGGATGGAGTCGAAGGCAAAGAGGGTGTGCATGCCCACGAACCACGCCGCGAAGCCGACGAGCATGAACAGCGCCACCTTGACCCGGCGCACGGGGACGCCGACGGCGCGGGCGGCTTCATCGTCGCCACCAACGGCGAAGATCCAGTTACCCCAGCGAGTCTTGTACAGTACCCACGAGGCGATGGCGACGAAGAGGATCCACCAAATGACGGTGGCGCGGATGCTCAGGCTGCCGATGTGGATGGTGCCGGCAAAAATGACGCGAGCAGAACCAAAACCTTCCATGTCCGAGATAGTCGGAGTAGCTACCTGGCCGGTCACCAGCTTGGTAATCGCCAGGTTGAGGCCCTGCAGCATGAGGAAAGCCGCCAGCGTAATAAGGAAGGAGTCGATCTTGGTGCGCACCACAAGGAAGCCGTTGAGCGCGCCGATGGCCAGGGCGGTCAGCAGGGATAGGCCCACACCCACCCACGAGTTGAGGTGGAAGTTGTAGTTGAGCATGGTGGCCACGAGCGCCGCGGACGTCACCGCCACACCGGAGGACAGATCAAACTCATTACCAATCATGAGCAGGCCCACCGCCAACGCCACGATGCCCAGCGTGGAGCTGGCATAAAGCACCGTAGAGAAGGCCTCCACCGAGCGGAAGGCGGGCGCCACGATCATGAAGAGGACGAAGATGACCACCGCGCCGAGCAGGCTGGCCAGCTCCGGGCGGCGGATGAGGCGCGCGAAACCGCTGCGGCGGGTCAGGCGGGTATCGGCGGGGTGTGATTGCACCTCGTCTGATGCAGTCGTGGTTTCGCTCATCGCAGACCTTCCTTAGCGGATTCGGAGATGATGTCCACGTTGGTGGAATCCACGAAGGAGGGGCCGGTATAGACCGGGCGGCCGCCGCCCATGGTGGAGCCGTTGCGGTGTGCCAGCCACAGCGAATCGACGGCGAGGTAGCCCTGCATATAGGGCTGCTGGTCGACGGCCCACTGGATACGCTGATCCGCGATGGCGCCGACAAGCTCGGCGTTGGTGTCGAAAGTGGAGACCTTGGCCTTGGAGGAGGCATCGGCAACCGCGTCGGCGGAGCGCATAGCCACGGAGGCCTGCAGCGCCATGACCCAGTCGATGGAAGGATCCTGGCTCAGCTTCGCGTTAATGGTGGACTGCGCGGCGGTCAGATCCTTGCCGTTGACGTACAGGAGCTCAACCTTGCCGTTGTCCAGCCCTTTCTTCACGCCGGCGCAGCGCGACTCCTGCGAGGAGTTGCCTTGCTCGTGGATAACGCACAAGACGTGCTTGGCGCCCTCATCCTTGAGGCGCTCGCCGGCCTTGGTGCCGGCCACTTTTTCCTCTTGGCCGAAGAAGGCGCTCATGCCGTACTTCTGGTAATCATCCATGCCGGCGTTAAGCCCCACGGTGGGGATGCCGGCATCGGAAGCCTTCTTGGCCACAGGCCCAATCGCACCAGAGTTGGGCATGGTCACGGCGATGCCATCCACGCCGGAGTCGATGGCGGACTGCACCAGGTTTGCCTGGTTGGGTGCTTCCGGGTCGGAGGAATAGCGCAGCTCGATATTGTCCTTGCGGGCGGCGTCCTCCGCGCCCTTGCGCACGAGGTCCCAGTAGGTATCCCCCGGCGCGCCGTGGGAGATCATGGCGACGACAAGGCGCTCGGTGTCGACGCCACCGGCTAGCTCGCCGTCAGCGTCGGGGCGGGGCGCGCCACCGGTGGCCGAACATGCTGTAAGCACGGCGACGGCAGCGACCGAGATGATACCTAGCAGTGGTTTCTTAGCATTTTTCACCCTTGCATGGTGCCCCAGATATCAGGACTTCTCCAACCCGTCTGACCTGCTTCTTTATCGTTCCAGAGGGTACAAGCTGGGGATACTCCACGGTTTGCTACCCCCGTTGAGCCGTGCTTCCTCCCTCCGGATCCAAGGTGCCTCCGCGCAGGCGCGCGGACTCGCTTAGCAGCACTGCGGCCTCGCGTTCAGCTACCTCGGCGGCTGTGCCCGCCCCCAGGTTGCGGTTCACCGGCCGCTCATACAAGGCGGGCCCGCCGCGCATGGCCTTTTCCAGGCACCGCAAGCCACACCGCTCCCGCTCGGCGGCGGCTGAGCGCCATGCTTCGGCCTCGGCCTCACCCCGCTCGCGCACCAGCGCGGCATGAAACGCACCGGGGTGCACGAGCGCGATGAGGGCGGAGACATGTCCGAAGCCCAGGGAGGTCACCAAGCCGGCTTTCGGCGGGGTGCGGCGCAGGTCCAACGGTTGGCACAGCCACACCAGGTGCGGGTGGCGGCGCAGCACGGGGTCGACGCAATCAAGCGAACGGTTCGGCGGGAGGACTCCACTACGCAACGCCTGAGTCAGGCCGACGAGTTGGAAGGCGGCGGCACCGCCCTTGGCGTGCCCGGTCAGGCTCTTCTGCGAAACCACATACAGCGGGTTGCCGGGGCTGCGGCCGAGGGCTGCTGCGATGCGCTCGTGCAGGTCCGATTCGTTGGGGTCGTTGGCGTTGGTGGAGGTATCGTGCTTCGACACCACCGCAATATCGTCCGCGCCCACGCCGAGGGCCTTCAGCGAGCGGGCCAGGCGGGAGTCCTGCCCACCCCGCGCCGCCGAGAGCGCGCCCATGCCCGGCGCGGGGATGGAGGTGTGCGCGCCGTCGGCGAAGGACTCGGCAAAGCCCACCACGCCAAGCACCGGCAACCCCATCTCGGCCGCGAAGGATCCACGGGCGAGCAGGATGGTTCCGCCGCCTTCGGATTCCACGAAGCCGCCGCGGCGGCGGTCGTTAGCGCGGGAGAAGAAGCGATGCTCAATCCCCTTCGCCGCCATCTCCGCGCTATCGGCCGTGGCCGCCATGTCACCGAACCCGGTGATTCCCTCAATCGACAGGGCATCGATGCCGCCGGCCACGACGAAGTCGGCTTTGTGCAGGCGCAGCTTGTCGACGCCCTCCTCCACCGACACCGCCGCCGTGGCACAGGCGGCCACGGGGTGCACCATCTGGCCATAGCCGCCGACATAGGACTGCATCACGTGCGCAGCAATGACGTTGGGCAGCGCTTCCTGGAGGACGTCATTGGGCCGCGGCTGGGCCAAGAGCTTATCGACGTACAGCGAGCGCAGCGCCTCCTGGCCTGCCATGCCGGTTCCCTGGGTGGAGCTCACGCGCGCCGGGTGGACGTGGGCCAAGAGCTCGGCTGGGCTAAAGCCTGCGGAGAGGAAGGCATCCACGGTGCACACCAGGTTCCACAGGGCGAGGCGGTCGAGGTTATCCACCATGTCCGCGGGGATGCCGTAGACCTGCGGGTCGAAGCCCTCCGGAATCTGGCCACCCACAAAGCGGGTCATGGCCACGCGCCGCGGAACCCGCACCGCGGAGCCCGCGGGTCGGGCGACCTGCCATTCATCCTCACCGGTCGCATCAGTGACGCGGCGCAGCGTAGCGCCTTCGCAGCTGTCGACGAAGCTGCGTGCTGTCTCTTCGTCCTGCACGGTGAAGCTCAGCGGCTTCTCCAAGTAGATGGTGGTCAGCTCGGGCGCGAGGTTATCCACCATGGGCAGGTGCGGGCCGAAGTCATCGTGGAAGCGGCGCACACCAATCCCGGCGAGAACCTCGTCGTGGAAGCGCGCGTAGACGTCTTCCTCGGCTACCTCCTCTCCTTCGGCCGTCAGCCATCCGGCTGTGCGCTCATCCCAGCTGATGAGCCCGCGGCTCCACGCCAGCTCCAGCACTCCAGCAGCAGACAGGTCCCCGCCGACCTCCGCCTCAAAGCGAGTACGCGATGAACCCAGCGGGCCGAGCTCGCCGGCCCCGACGATGACCACCATGTCCTCGAGGGACTGCGTCACGCCATTGAAGTCTGGGCTGGTGCACTCGGCAGGCCTGAGCACGTTCGGCAGGGCTTTTACCGTTCGCGGCGCCTTCCCTTCGCACAAACTACCGGCTACGCGCGATGCGTCGCTGTTCTCGGACTGCGCCGCGCTGGCAAGTGCAGCAAGGTCCAGCTCAGCCTCGGCCAGCCCGCCGGTGAGGTCCACGCTCAGCGGCGCCTGTGCTGCTTCGGCGCGGATGCGAGGGGAGGCGGTGGCGTCGATAAGCTGCACCGCCATTTCCTTCGCCGAGAAGGTTCGCACGCCGCGGGCCTCCACCTGTGTAACCAGCGGATCGTTGCCGCCCATCAGGCCGGTGCCGCGCACCCACCCGATCTGGGCGTGCACCAACGAGGTGCGCGCACCCCAACTGGATTGCTCGGAAGACCAGCGGTTAACCAGGGCGTCGAGGGCCGCCTTGGCCTCGCCGTAGGCGCCATCGCCGCCAAAGCGCCCGCGGTTGGGTGAGCCCGGAAGCACCACGTGTAGCCGGTGGCCAACATGTGTATCCGCACCCACGGCGGACAGCGACGCGATGAGCTTCTCCACCGACCACAGCAGCAGACGCATCTGGGACTCCGCCCCTGCCCCGGCATCCGCAAGAGTGCCGGCGACACGCGGCGCGGCGAAGGGGAAGAGCAGATCCGGCACGTAAGCAGGCTTGAGCTGCACAGACTTTCCACCGACGGTGGCGGTGCGCTCCGCCGCAATCCATTCCGCAAGCGCGTCCACGTCCGCGAAGGAATTAAGGTTCGCCGGAACAACCCATAGTGCTGCCGCGCCGACGGCACGGCTGCGATAGAGCTCCTTATAGAACTCGAGGCGCTCGTGGCTTAGTTGGGAAGTCGTCGCAATCACGGTCGCGCCTTCCGCGAGCAGCTCACCGATGAGCTCTGCGGCAATCGAACCCGGCGAGCCACCCGTCACCACGGCCACCTGCCCGGCGAAGAGCAATCCATTCGCCGGGGTGCGGGCATCGCGGGCTAGGTCCTCATAGCCGAAGTGCTCAGCCAGGAGCGCCACCTCCTCGCCGGCGCCCAGCACGTCCAGCTCGGGCTCTGCTTCCCCGGCGGCGGCCGCGCGGGCGATGTCCTCGCGGGCGGTGGCCCAGAGGTCGTCGAGAAGCACTGCCTTGCGCGCATCGAAAGCGGGGGCGACCTGGCGCTGCCAGTCCGGGCCGAGCTCCGCTGCAACGAGCTGCTCCAGCTCCGTGTGCGAAGCGCTGTCCCCCTGCTCAGTCGCGGTCTCCTCGCGCCCCAAGGCGGCGAGTGCGGCGCGGGCGGAGTCCTCCAGCGCCGCTTCAAGGCGCTCGGTATAAGTGCGCACCGCCTCCGGGTCCACGGTCTCGTGTGGCGTTAGAGCAACGGCCTTCTGCAGCGAGACTCCTTCGCGCTCGCCGGCGGCGCGCACGGAGGCGTCGATCAGCGCATCGAGCTCAGCAACCGATGCCGCACCGGTCATGGGCAAGCTGGCCAGCTCCCCGCCGCGCAGTGACGAGCCCTCGCGCGTGCCCAGGACCAGCTGTGCAATAGCGCGATCGGCCCAGCCCGGGCCCAATCCCCAGGTAGTGCTCACGCGCTCGGCCACGTAGCTCGGCTTCTTGCCCGCGGGCCCGGTCAGCCGGGTGAGCGCCTGCGCGACGTGCTCCGCGAGGACCTCCCCAAACGTTGCATAGCCCGGCGCGCGCTGCGCCACGCTCTCCGCCAGCTGGGGAATAGGTTCGTCCGCGGCATTCTCGATGGCGCTGATGCCGAACTCCACGCCGAGGTCAACAAGCAACTGGTTGCGGCGGGAGGATACGCCTTCCACGAGGGTTTCGATGGAATCAGTCGCCGCCATCTGATCGGGGCGGACCTTCGTCCACAACGCAATAAGCATCTCAAGAGCCTGGTGCACGCTGAGCGGGCGATCCTCGACGGCGGCTGGGGCCTCCTCGCGCGGGGCGTGCACCGTTTCTTGCTGGTGTGCGCTCTCGGATGGCTGCCTCGACTCAGGCTCACCCTTCTGCGCTTCGACGGCGTCCGCAGAATCCTGCGCTGCTGACTCGGGTGCCGTCTCGGCGTCTTCGGCAAAGACCCGCCCACGGTCGCGCTCATAGTTGAGCACCTCGATGCCTGTGCTGCCCGCATACTGGGGCAGCCGCAGGGTTTGGCCCAGCATGTTGGTCAGCGTGGGCGCGGTGCCAACGCCAACCTCGATGAAACGCTCCACGCCGAGCCCACCAAGGAGCAGGTCCTGGGTCTCAATCCAGCGCACCGGGGAGGCAAACTGCCAGGCCAAAAGCTCGATGAGCAGGGTGCGGCCCAAGCGCGCCGGGCTCGTCACGGCACCATCGAAATCCGCCAGGATCTCCTCGATAGGCTCCGAGTCCACCACTTCTGCGATGGACTCCACGAACTCACGGCTCAGCGCAAAGGGCCGCGCCACGAGGTTTGGAATATAGCGCCCCACCAGCACGTCGAGGTTGATTTCTGCAGGGATGAGTGCATCGAGGTGCGCGCGGAAATCCGCCACACCGCCCACGAGGCGGGAGGAGTGGAAAGGCACGTCAATCCCCGGGATGGGGATAACGGCGCGTTGCCCAAGGGCGCGACGCTCGGCGTCGCGGGCCAGTGCATCCAGGCCCGCCTTCGTGCCGGCCACTGCATATTGGCGCCCAGCAATATTGTGGTTGACCACCTCGAGGAACTCGCCCGTCTCCGCGGCCACACGAGCGACATGGTCAAAGGCTTCGGTCGCGCTCATCCCCATCTTGTTCGGGCGCAGCGCCGCCAAACCGTAGAGAGACTGCCCAGCGGAATCGCGCTCGACCAGACGGTGCATGGTCAGCCCGCGAACATAAACAATGTCCAGGACCGCCTCCAGCGACAGGACCTCGGCATAAGCGGCCAAGGCGTTGTATTCACCGACCGAGTGTCCAGCGAAGAAGGCACCGCTGTCGAAGACTCCGGATTCCTTCAGCGCCGCAATCTGCGCGCAGCCGAGCGTCGCCATGGCCACCTGCGTAAATTGCGTCAGGTAAAGCACACCGTCCGGGTGCGTGAAGGTCTCACCATCCACGACCACCGTGTCCGGGTTGTGACGGACGATTTCCAAGATGGAGAAACTCAAGCTCTGCCGCGTGTACTTATCCGCGCGCTCCCACACCGCGCGTGCCGCTGCGGATTCTGCATAGTCTTTCATCCCCATCCCCGGGGATTGGATTCCTTGGCCGGGGAATGCATAGAAGGTGGTGGGGCTGCTCATCGTTGCCTGGGCCTGCAGCACCGGCACGCCCTGACTGGTGGCAGTCACGCTGCGGACCTCGCCGTAGCCGCCGCGCTTGTCGACGCCCACCCGTTCCACCACAAACTCCACCTCACTGCCCGGCAGCACTGGTGCAAGCCAGGTAGCGGACCAGTCGAGGACGCGGGCGCCGTCGAAGCCCGCGGCCGCCTGCGCGAGCGCCGAGGTCCACATGCCGTGGACGATGGGGCCTTCACGATGTCCCGCCAATGCCGCCGCGTTCGATGACAAGTGGATGGGGTTCCTATCCCCCGTGACCACGGCGAAGGGCAGCAAGGACTCCGGTGCCACCACGCTGGTGCGGTGACGGAAGGAGCGCGGTGTCTCACGGACCGATGACTCTACTGTCTCCGCCCCGCTTTCTTGTGCACCATAAGTTGCGGCGCCCACGGTCTCGAGCGCGGCGTCACCGCGGCGCCCGGTGATAAGGAAGCGCTCGTGCATCTGCGCGAATTCATGTTCTTCTCCGCGCACGGCTGCAGTCACGCCGACAGAAACGTCGACTACGCGCCCCAACGGCGTATCGCGTACCTCCTCCAACTCAGCGGTGTAGCGCAGGCCCAAAGGCTCGGAGCCCGGCGCGGCGCTGGCGCGAAGCAGCTCCCAGGTCTCTGGCTTGAGGCTCAGCGCGTGCTCGAGGTGTACCAGGTCGAGAAAGCCCTCCACTACCGGCTCCCCTGACGCCGTATGGGCACCGGCCAGCACGGCGAAGGTGGCCGGCCAGGCGGGGCCGACGAGGACATCGGGCGAGACAGTAGCGCTCGTCTCCCCGCTCGTCACCGCGCTGTAGTGGGCGATGTCGGTGGCGCTGAGGCGAGCGCTGACCGTCGCCGCAGTACCAGAGCCTGCGTTTGGTAGGTCACCGCCGACGGCCTGGCGCAGCAGCTCCCGCATGGCGGTCTCGGCATCCTCGACCTTAACGAGTGGTGAGGCACCCGGAATGCTCGGCGGGGTGATGCGAACACGCATCGACGCATCGGAGTGGAAAGGAACGGTCAACCACATGGCCTCCTCGCCCGCAGCTTCCAGCTCGGCGCCATCAAGCCCAAGGCGCAGGGGGTTGGGCTGCTCGCGCCCGGCCCAATTCAGGCTCGGGGCGCGTCGGATGAGCTCTTCGTCGCTCATGTTGAGCTCGCCCGCAAGGCCCTCGTCGAGCTCTGCGTCGGAGGAGTCGAGAAGCGCAAGCACCGCCTGCTCGAAGCGGCCGAGAATCTGCGCCACCGGCTCGTTGGCCTGCGCGATTCCCTCAACTGCTGCCGTGCCGGGGATGATGCAGACTTCATCGGCGGAATAATACTCATCGTGGGCCTGCCACAAGGTATCGCGGCGCCAGCGGCGGCGTACTTCGGAGTCAATGACCGGCACAAAGTTCGCGGGTTTGCCAGGGCCATCCACGAGCTGAATGAACCACGCGGCGTCGGTCGGGTGCAGCGCCGCGTCACCGTAGAGTTCGGTTAGCTGGGCAACTGCCTCAGCCGGGTTCTCGCGGTCAACCTCAACGCGCAGCTCGATCTCGCCGTGATCGGTCAGGTGAAGGCGGGCTTCGGCGCGAGCCACCATGCGGGTAAACCGACTCAACCAGGATTCATCAACCCAGCCGTCCAGGTAGGACAGCTCAAGGTAGCGCTGCAGCCACTCGGAATAGGACATCTCATCGAGTTCGCCGAAGTAGGGCTTGCACGTGCGCCCGATGGCTTGAATGATTTCCGCGCGGCGGGTCTCCACGGCCGCGGCGTCACCGGCCACCTCATCCAGAAGGCGCCCGGCGCGAGCGAAAGAGTTATCCAGCTCATGGATGTCCGCGCCCAGGTCCGAGCGGCCCGACACAACGTCACTGCTGCGCGCTGCCACAAGCGCCTGCTTCACCGACTCGGATGCGGTGGATTCCTTCGCCGCCATGGCAGCGGTGCCCACCATGATGGCGTCGACTGGCGCCGCGGGCAGACCGAAGCGTTGCGCCCACGTACCCAGCAGGTACTCCGCGCCACGCGCCGGGGTGCCGATTCCCCCGCCAACGGCGAGGAGGACATTGTCACGCTCACGGATCCGCGCGTAGGTGGCAGCCAGAACATCATCGAGGCCCTCTAGGGAGTGGTGGCCACCGGCCGCGCTACCTTCCAGCTGCATGATGACGGTGGTCTCGGGGAGAGCATCGGCGATACGGAGCACCTCCTCTACCTGCGCCGAAGTTCCTGGCTTGAAGGCGACCCAAGGGATGTTTGCCCCGTGGAGCTTCTCCCCCAGCTCCACGGCCTCCTCCACAGGAGGAATGCCGGCGGAAATCACCACGCCATTGATGGGTGCTCCTCCTGCACGCGCTCGCAGAATCGAATTCGGCCCCTCAACCTGGCGGCGCCACTGGGAAGCCGCGAGGTACAGCGCGTTGAACTGGGCATTGACCCCGGACTGCAGCAGTCTGCGCAGTACGCGCAGGCTCTCCTGCAAGATGGCGTCGGTGTGCTGGCCCCCGCCGGCCAGCTCCGCCCAGTGCCCGGCATTGGCGGCTGCGGCGACGATGGCCGGATCCACCGTGGTGGGGGTCATCCCGGGGAGCATGATCGGCGAGTAACCGGTGGCCTGCGTAAAGGCAGTCATCAGACGCCCGTCTGCCACTCGCGGTGCCCACTTGGACCACGCGCGGGGCAGGGCCGGTGCGCGGCCCGGCTCCACCAGCTGGGCCAACCCTTCCGGTGCAGCGACGGCCAGCGTGCCCACTCCGTGCCCGGCGACGATATCCCGAGTCAGCGGCTCCACCCCGCGGACAGGCCCGATTTCCAGAATCCAACGCGCCCCGGCCTGAAGCGCTGTGTCAACGCGCTCGGGCCAATCCACGTAATCGGTCAATACCGCCCGCGCGAGCTGCGCGGTGGGCTCAGGATCCAGTCCGATCCGGTCCGCCCAGATTTCCACCTGTTCCACCGCACACTGCATGGTGGGATGGTGGAAAGCAGCTGAAACGTCAAGGTCGGAAACGGTAACTGCGGCGGGCTTCCCTTCCCGCTCTTCTTTAAGGGCCGAGCTCTCCTGCAGCGCGGCCTTCACCCGGGAAAGCTCAGCCGGTGTTCCGACGATGACGAAGCGCCCCCGCCCGTTATCGAGTCCGATGTGGGCGCCGGTGTCGAGCAGTTGCTGCTTCGTCGCGCCGGTCACCGCCGCCATGGGCGCGCCCTGCTCGGTGCGGACCAGCCCAGCACTGCGTGCGGTTGTCTCCAGAGCTGCACCGATAAGGCGTGCCAGCGCCAGAGCCTCGGCTGGGCTCATGCGTCCCTCAACGACCGCCGCGGCAAGCACGCCCTGGGAGTGGCCAATGCTGATGACGGCATCCTCGAGTTCTATTCCCTGCGCACGCAGTGATTCGAGGACAGCCAACTGCGCGGTGAGGATGCCGGGGGTGGAAAGCGAGGCGTCGGCAAGCGCGTGCGCCCACGCCGGCTCCTCGTCTGCCCAGGCCAAAGGCGCAAACCCGTGCGGAGCAGCAGCCAGAAGCTCCTCCTCCAGCGGGGCAAGGAGTTCCTCGGCCGCGCCGAGGTACTCCGCTATGTGTGGCCGCGCACCGGTAGCAAGGGCATTGCGCAACGTCGGCAGCCAGGCATAGCCCTGACCGGAGAAAGACAGCGCAAAGGGCTCGGAGCCCAAGCGCGCGGACAAAGGCGACAAAGGCGCAGAGACGTGAAAATCAGACACCTGCACTACTCCCCCAAGGTGTGGGCGACGAGTTGAACCGCCTCTTCGAGGGAAGACTGGGTCTTCGGCTCAGGCGCATCACAAAAGACCTGGCAGGCGTGGTCTGGGACAACCTCGGCCGAGCGCGTCAGACCGCGTTCAGCGAGGTACTCGTCAAAGAACATATCGATACTCATACCGTGTGCCGATTCTACCCACTAGGATCAATGCGTCATGGCCTCTCGTACCCCGTTCTTCATCGCCGCGCTACTCAACGCCGTGGTGGCTGTGCTCGTGGCGGTCGGCCTGCTCCTTCCCGCCCCGGCCGCGCCTCCAGTGGCGTCGCCAAGCGCGGCACCAACACCACCCACCGCGCAGGAGAGCCCAACAGAAGAACCCTCCGACGTAACCACGCACACACCAGACATTGCGCCAAACATTGCCGAGGCGCTCGCCGCCTTAGAATCCCTGGAGGTCAAGGGACGTGCGCCCATGACCGGCTATGAGCGTGAAGAGTTTGGCCAGGCGTGGTCCGATGACGTCACGGTGGAGTTCGGCCACAACGGCTGCGATACCCGCAATGACATCCTCCGCAGGGATTTGGATCCGGAGAGCCTCGTTCTCAAGGAAGGCACCCACGACTGCGTGGCGCTTTCCGGCACCTTGCACGATCCCTATTCGGGCCAGGACATTGAGTTCCAGCGCGGGGCGCAGACATCACGTGCGGTACAGATCGATCACGTTGTGCCGCTTGCCGACGCCTGGCAGAAAGGCGCCCAGCAATGGTCACCAGAAAAACGCCGCGACTTTGCTAATGATCCCCGCAACCTCCTCGCCGTTGATGGTCCCCTCAACCAGCAAAAAGGCGCTGGCGATGCCGCCACGTGGTTGCCGCCCAACAAAGGATTTCGCTGCGAATATGCGCGCCGCATCGTAGAGGTGAAGGCGGCCTATGAAATCTGGGTCACGGCAGCGGAGAAGGATGCACTCCGTCAGCTACTGAATGCTTGCTGAGTATCTTTACCCCTTTTAGATGCCCTGATACCCCTCCCGCTACCCCCGAAATTATGCGCATAATATTCACTCACCCCTAAACGGTTATGCAGGGTTTTCGGCGGCGGGAACCTTGGTGCGCACTGCGCCAACATTCCTCCCACCCGGAGATTTCTATAGGCCTATTAATATGTAATTAATGCAAACTGAGCTCACATAAGGGACACCCCCTCAAGAATCTAAAACGATAAATCTTTCCCTCCTGCCTCACATTTCTTTTAATATGTGACACAGCACCTAGCCTGAGGTCTAGGTCACATGGACGCCGTAAGCTCTCGCTGGCCGCCATCACTCCCAATCCTGCCGAGACGACCCCTGCGAAGGAATAGTGATGTTCAAGTACATCATCAAGAAGACCGCCAGCTGGCTGGTAGTCATCTTCCTCGCGACTAATATCGCGTACCTCCTGGCCGCAACCTTCCTTGATCCCCGATCAAATTATGTCGGCCGCAACCCACCGCTCGGGCCGGAAGAAATCGGTCGCATCCTCACGCCACTCGGCCTCAACCCGGAGACCCCGCTCCTTGAGCGTTGGTGGGGATGGCTGTCCAACATCATCTTCCACTGGGACTGGGGTACCTCCCCTCTCGGTGACCCGGTCAGCGCACAAATCGGGCACCGCGCGCTCGTCTCGGCGCAGCTGCTGCTCGTGGCCACGATTCTCTCCGTCGTCATCGGCGTCGCCCTCGGCGTCTACACCGCCTCCCGACAGTACAAGGCGGCCGACCGCTTCTGGCAGGGCGTCTCCATCATCACGATGAACACGCACGTCGTCGTGGCCTCCATCTTGGTCGTCGCCGGTGGTCTGTGGATCAACCGCGTGACCGGCCACCGCGTGGTCTACGTGACGGGCGCTTCCAGCCTCGGCGTCGAAGGCTTCTTCCCCAAGCTGCTGGATATGGCGCAACACCTCATCTTGCCGTCCATCTCGCTCATCATCATCAGCTACGCCGGCTACCACATGATGCAGCGCACCTTGCTGCTGGATAACTTGAACGCCGACTACGTGCGCACCGCCCGGGCCAAGGGCCTGACGCGCTCCCAGGCCATCCGCAAGCACGCCCTGCGCACCTCCATCATTCCGGTCGCAACCTCCGTGGCCTTCTCCGTTCCCGGTATTTTTACCGGCGCCATCATGACGGAAACCATCTTCGCGTGGAAGGGAATGGGCCAGTACTTCATCGAAACCATCAGCCGCAACGACGTCAACGGCACCACCGCCGTCGCCGCCTTCGGTGCCGTCATGATTGCCTTCTCCGCAATCCTGGCTGACCTCGTCGTCGTCGCCCTCGATCCGCGAGTAAGGGTGAGCTAAATGTCTCCAGAAAAGAAATCTACGTCGCCACGCTCCGAAGCGCGCCACACCGAGCGCCACCGCCGCAACGACCTCGCTATCGATACGGCAGCTGATAACCTCGGCGTGCGCCCGCATGCCGCCACTGCGGACTTTTCACCGCAGACCGAACCCAGCGCACAGTCCGCGCTCGGCTCCGGCGTCGACGTCGATGACGCGCAGCGCAAGCAATTCTCCAGCGGCGATTTCCGCGGCACCTCCAAGCTCAAGCTGTACGTTCGCCGCTTCTTCCGCAACAAGGCAGCTGCCGTCGGCCTCGTTATCTTCCTACTGCTTACCCTGCTCTCCATTTTCGGCAGCTACCTCACCCCGTGGTCCTTCGACGAGCCGGACTTCTTCAACCTCTCCACCGGGCCTTCCCCGGAGCACTGGTTCGGAACCACGGACTCTGGAAACGATCTCTTTGCGCAGACCGTCCACGGCTTGGGCCGCTCGCTGATCATTGCGCTCATCGTCTCGCTGGCTTCTACCCTGATCTCCGCCTTCATCGGCGCGGCCGCGGCCATGTACGGCGGTGCGGTGGAAAAGGTCATCCTGGCAGTCATTCACTTCCTGCTGGCTATCCCGACCTTCCTGCTCATCGCCTTGGTGGTTTCTGATTCCGGCGGCGACTGGAAGCTGCTCATCGTGGTGCTCATCGCCTTCGGCTGGATGTACCCGGCGCGCGTCATCTGGGCCATGGCGCTCAGCGTGCGCGAGAACGACTATGTCCGTGCCGCAGACTACATGGGTGTCTCGCGCCTGCGCACCATCTTCCGCCACGTAGTTCCCAATATCGGCTCGCTGCTCATCATCCAGGCGGCCCTGGGCGTGGTGTCCACCATCATGTCGGAGACCGCGCTGTCCTTCCTGGGCTTGGGTGTGAAGCTTCCCGACGTCTCCCTGGGCACCCTCCTGGCCGGCGGCGCCAACGCCGTCGAGGCCTCGCCCTGGCTCTTCTACTTCCCCGCAGGCATCCTCACGCTGCTGACCGTCTCCATGGCGTTCATCGCCGACGGCCTGCGCGATGCCATTGACCCCAACTCGAACTCCGGAGGCCGAGCATGACCCCGCAGAATACTGCACACACCGCCAACGCCGACCCGGCCAGCCGCGCCACCGACCCCGCTGCATCCACCGATCCGGTGCTGTCCGTGCGCAACCTCACCGTCACCTTCCCCTCGGAGGCCGGCTCCGTCCACGCAGTGCGCGGCGTCGACTTCGACCTCATGCCGGGCCGCACCCTGGCGATTGTGGGCGAGTCCGGCTCCGGTAAGTCCGTGACCTCTTTGGCCGTCATGGGCCTGTTGCCCGACTACGCCAAGGTGGAAGGCTCCGTGGTCTATGCCGGCACCGAGCTCATTGGCAAGTCCGACAAGGAGATGTCGAAGATCCGCGGCAAGGATATCGCCATGATCTTCCAGGATCCTCTCTCCTCCCTGACCCCGGTGTTCTCCATCGGTGACCAGCTCATCGAGGCCATCCAAACCCACCGCGATGTCTCCAAGAAGGAAGCGGAAAAGGAAGCCATTCGCCTGCTCGAGCTCGTCGGCATCCCGGAGGCGGAGAAGCGCGTGAAGTCATTCCCGCACGAATTCTCCGGCGGTATGCGCCAGCGCGTGGTCATCGCCATCGCCATGGCCAACAACCCGCGCGTCATCATCGCCGACGAGCCCACCACCGCGCTCGACGTCACCATCCAGGCCCAGATCCTGGAGGTCCTCAAGGTGGCACAGCGCGAAACTGGCGCCGCGGTCATCATGATTACCCACGACATGGGCGTGGTGGCCGGCACGGCCGACGACGTCCTGGTCATGTACGCCGGCCGACCGGTGGAGCTGGGTGATGTCGACACCATCTTCAACAACCCCAAGATGCCCTATACCGTGGGCCTTCTCGGGTCGACGCCGCGCGTGGACAAGGCCACCGACGAACCACTGACCCCCATCGTGGGTACCCCGCCGCAGCTTATCGATGTCGCCACCGAATGCCCCTTCGCGGACCGCTGCCCAGTGGTGAAGGATGAGTGCCGAACCTTGGAACCGGAGCTGCGCGCGCTTGACGACGTCCCCGGACACTTCGCCTCCTGCCTGCGTTCCGACGAGATCAAGGACGGCACCATCGGCGGCGAGCGCATGTACCCGTTGCCGAAGATTTCCGCCGATACCTTGGGCGATACTCCCTACGAGCAGCGGCCGGTCACCTTGGAGGTCAAGAACCTGGTCAAGGACTTCCCTCTTATCAAGGGAGCGATTCTCAAGCGCCGCGTCGGCACAGTACACGCGGTCAAGAACGTCAGCTTCGATGTGCACCAAGGCGAGTGCTTCGCCATCGTGGGCGAGTCCGGCTCCGGCAAGACCACCACCCTGCTGGAAATCATGGACCTCAACCCGCCAGAGGGTTCCACCATCGTGGTCAACGGCACCAACACCTCCGGTTTGAGCGCGTCCGCGCGCCGGAAGCTGCGCAAGGACATCCAAATCGTCTTCCAGGACCCGATGAGTTCGCTCAACCCGCGCATGACCATTCGTGAGATCATCGCCGAGCCGCTGGAATCGCTGGGGTACGAGGGGGACGTCGGCCAGCGCGTGGCTGAGCTGATGCAGCTCGTCGGCCTGGAATCCCACCAGGTGGATCGCTTCCCCGGACACTTCTCCGGCGGACAGCGCCAGCGCATCGGCCTGGCCCGTGCTCTGGCCACCAACCCCTCCATCGTGGTGCTCGACGAGCCTGTCTCCGCCCTCGACGTCTCCATCCAGGCCGGCATCATCAACCTGCTGCACGACCTGAAGAACCGCCTGGGCATCTCCCTGGTCTTCGTGGCCCACGACCTCTCCGTGGTGCGCCACCTTTCCGACAAGGTCGCCGTGATGTACAAGGGCGACTTCGTGGAATACGGCCCCACGGACGAGGTCTTTGACAACCCGCAACACGCCTATACCCGCGCGCTGCTCTCCGCCATCCCGGTGCCGGATCCAGCCGTGGAGCGTGACCGGGTGCGCGAGATTTACCAGCCCGCCGAAACCCCGGCTTAGCAAGACTTATAACTAAATACTCACCTTTGTCTCCATGTTTCCTCTCGAAAGGACACACATATGAATATGAAGCTCCGCAGGACCGCCCTCGCAGTGGTCACCGCCTCTGCCCTCATCCTCACCGGCTGCGCCTCCGATGGCGGCTCCGGCTCCGATGGATCAGGCAATTCCGCCTCCGGCGAGAAGCTCGACGTCAAGCTGGACGGCTCCTACAACCCCAAGGACCGCTCCGAGCTCAAGGAGGGTGGCGAGCTGCGCTTGGCTATCGACGAGATCTCCCAGCAGCAGAACACCTTCCAGGCCGACGCCACCTCATACACCCTGAGCCTGTGGAAGTACTACAACCCGCAAATTGGCCTCTTCGATGGCGCGGGTGAGTTCCACGTCAACAATGACTACATCACCGACGTCAAAGACGAAGAAAAGGACGGTAAGACCGTCGTCACCTTCACCATCCACGAGAAGGCGCAGTACAACGACGGCACCCCGATTGACTGGAAGGCCTTCGAGAACACGTGGAAGTTCAACAACGGTGAGAACAAGGACGTCAACGTTAGCGCCACCGACGGCTACGAGCTCATCGAGTCCGTCAAGCCGGGTGAGAACGACAAGCAGGCCGTCATCACCTTTAAACAGGCCTATCCGTGGTGGCAGGGTCTGTTCAACGTCCTGCTCCCGCCACAGGTTGACTCCGCGGAGAAGTTCAACGAGGCCTACCTGGGCAAGGTCCACCCGGAGTGGGGTGCGGGCCCGTACAAGGTCGAAAGCGTCGACTTCAAGAACGGCAGCGCTACCTTCGTTCCGAACGAGAAGTGGTGGGGTGATAAGCCATTCCTAGACAAGGTGACCTACCGCCAGATGGAGGACCAGGCCTCAATCAACGCGTTCAAGGCCGGCGAAATTGACGCCACCGGCGTGGCCAACAAGGAACGCCTGGCGGCCGTAAAGGACATGCCAGACGTTGAAATTCGCACCGCCATGACCCCAGGCAAGAACCTGTACACGCTCAACTCCAAGAACGAGATCCTCTCTGATATCAAGGTGCGCGAAGCCATCATGACTGGCATCGACCGCGCCACGCTCTCCGGCATCCGCTTCAACGGACTCAACGGCTACACCGAGGACCTGCCAGGTTCCTTCAACCTCTACCAAACCCAGAAGGGCTACGAGGACAACGTCGGCGCAGTCATTTCTTTCGCTCCAGAGAAGGCCAAGTCGCTCCTCAATGAGGCCGGCTGGAAGGAAGGCGGCGACGGCATCCGCGAGAAGGACGGCAAGAAGCTGTCCATGCGCTACACGCTGCTGGGAGATTCTTCCATCAGCAAGGCCATGGCCACCGCCACCCAAAAGATGATGAAGGATATCGGCGTGGACCTGAAGGTGGAGGAACGCCCAGTCTCTGACTTCTCCGAGATCACCTCCAAGTACGACTTCGATATTCTGCCTATGGGTTTCTCCTCCGGCGATCCCTTCGGTGTCGCTTACTTCGGCCAGACCTATCGCACCGGCTCCCAGCTCAACCGCTCCGGCACGGGCACACCAGAACTGGACAAGAAGATCGACGAGCTATCCCAGATCGCTGACCCAGATGAGCAGATCAAAAAATCCAATGAGCTGGAGAAAGAGGCCCTTGCCCAGTACGGCATCATTCCTATCTTCAACGGCCCGACCATGGTTGCGACCCACCCCGATATCGCAAACTTCGGCGCCAACTCCTTCGCCGTCATCGAGGTGGAGAACATCGGCTACACCAAGTAAGTAACGGCCGCCTAGCACCACCCAAGGCAGCGAAAGAGGGCCTTCCCCAAGCGGGAAGGCCCTCTTTTTATGTGCTGAGCTTAGTCTTAAGCGCTGTGCTTAGTTATTGCCCTTGTTGAGCTGGTTGCGCAGCTGGTCAAAATAGTCGCGCGCGCTCTGCGGCTGGTTATTGCCCTGCGGCGGGGAAGGGAAGCTCGGAATCTGGCTAAAGCCCTGGCCCTGCTGCGGCGCGTTCTGCACCTGCTGCTGTGCTTGTTGCTGTGCGCGCTGCGCCTGCTCCATCATCTCAGCTTCGCGGCGGGCGCGCTCGTCGCGCTCACGGCGCTCCTGCTCCTCGCGGCGGCGACGTGCAGCACCGGAATCCTCGCGGCTGTGCTTGTTGTCGGACAGGGAAACCGACGGCTTCGGCGCTTCATTAATAGCGTTGGTGGACAGCAGTGCGTCGCGCATACCGCCGAAGAGATCCTGCATGCCACCCGGGTTAGACGGCATGTAGAGCACATTGGTGTGGGCGCGGTCGGCCACGTCTACCATGGCGTCGAGGTACTGGGAGACCAGCATGAGGGTCTCGGGGTTCTCTTGCACGCCGGCAGCACGCAGCAGCTCATACTGCTGAGCAATACCTTCGACGATCTCCTTACGCTGGTCAGCCACACCGCGGCCCTGCAGCTTCTTGGCCTCGGCCGCACCTTCGGCCTCCTTGACCACGCGGATCTTCTCGGCCTCTGCCTGGGCAACGGCTGCCTCGCGCTCACGCTGTGCGGCGTTAATGGAGTTCATGGACTCGCGCACGCGGGCATCCGGGCGGATATCGGTGACCAGGGTATTGACAAAGTTCCAGCCGTAGGCGGCCATGTTATCGCGCAGGGACATCGCCACGTTGCGGGCGATGGTGTCCTTGGAGGAGAAGGAATCATCCAAGTCCATGTTGGCAACCGAAGAACGGACATTGTCCTGAACATAAGCCACGATCTGCTGCTCGTGGTTAGACAGGGTGTAGAAGGCCTGACGCTCTGCTCCCTGCACTACCTCGTACTGCACGGCGACTGGGATCTGAACGAAGACGTTGTCCTTGGTCTTGGTTTCCACCATGACATCGAGCTGACGGATCTGCAGGCTGATCTTGGCGCGCACGCGGTCAACGTAGGGCACCTTGAAGTGCAAGCCCGCGTGAGCAACGTTCACGAACTTACCCATCCGCTCAATGATGGCGGCCTCCTTCGTCCGGACGATGTAGAAACCGTCGAAGGCGGTGGCAATAATAATTAGAAGAATCACGCCGATGACGATGAGTCCGCCCATAGGCTTATCCTTTCTGCTTCGGTTGGATTTTCCTAACCAGTTTGCCACACGGTGACCACCACCACATCTTGGGGGAGATTGCTCCCCGAACGCACTCGACGCACGTTAACGCTCGTCAGCCGCCCGGAAGAGCTCGCCCAAAATCCCCGCGCCGTCTTCGCTAATACCGTTGTGCTGGAAGCGGTTGGTCACCACCGGGCGCAAATCGCGGTAGGTCTCCCCCGTGGCCAGGGAATTTTCGAAGGGCACGAAGATATCGTCAAGGTAGATGGCGGCGGAGGCGATAACGGGGGCGTCGGCAAGCGCGGCAGCATCGTACGGCGAACTTGCCCACTCGTGGACGGCGAGCTCCTCGGCGGCCTGCTTGAAGGGGCGCAGCGCCGGGTCCTCGTCGAACTGCCAAGGGAAAATGTGCTCGCCGGTCAGATAGGTGCCTTCCTCGGCGAACTCGGGGAATTCCTCGCGCACACGGTGCGCCGCCCAGCCTGTGACGGCCTGGCCGCCCACGCCACCGTAAATGGACTCATGGATGGCCGCGTAGAGAGGCCCAGCCTGGAAGCTCACGCGGCTACCGACGTTGTTGAGGAAGTCCGAACGCAAGCGCTTCTCGCCGTTCACGGTGCGGAAAGGCTCCTCCAGCAGGTAGCCCAGAGAATCGAATCCGGTACCGCGGCCCAGTTCGATGCCGATAGTGCGGAAGCGGCGCGAGGACAGGCGCTCCCCTGTCGGCAGCAGCTCTTCCGAGTTGTCCAGGTGGTGGATGAGCTCCTCGATGCGTGCTTGAGCCCACGGGAACTGGGCATAAAAGCGCTCGTGGCGGACCTTGAGCTTGGCAAAGGTCGTGCGGTAGAGAGCATCCGCGCCCTTGGTCAGGGTGGGCAGGCCGCCGGTGAGAAAGGCACGGCCGATGGAATCGGGGAACATCGAAACATAGGCGGTAATGATGAAGCCGCCGAAGGATTGGCCGTAGAGATCCCAGGAGTCCTCGCCGAGGTGCTCGCGCAGGCGCTCGGCATCGCGCACGATATTCTCCTGCCGCAGCTGTGCCAAGCGCTGCGCCGTGCGATCCTCAGCCGGGCTGAGCTCATCGATGCGGTGGCTGCGCCCGGTGCCGCGCTGGTCCATGAGGATCCAGCGGTAGCGCTCCAGGCCCTTGCCGATGAGCCCGGTGGCACCCGTCGGCCGCGGCGCCGGGAAACCCGGCCCGCCCTGGTTATAGAGCAGCGCCGGGTACTTCTCACCGCCCGGCGGGATGATTTCCCGGGCGTAGAGCTCGAACTCCCCCGCGGCTGGATTGTCATAGTCCCAGGGGACGGTGATGATGTGTTCTTTGATGGTGTGGCCGAAGCGTTTCATGCTTCTAGTAGACCACGAAACCTTCCTTGCGGAACACCTCGCGAATCTTCTCCACGTCTTCCGGCTTCGGCGGCTTTGTATCCTCCAGGGTGTACGGGTAGCCCAGCTCGTGCCACTTGTCCGCGCCCATGTTGTGGAAGGGCAGCACCTCGACGCGCTCAACGTTGCTCTTCCAGCGGGAGACAATTTTGGCCACGTTGGCGACATTCTCGGGGCTGTCGGTAAGCCCCGGCACCACCACGAAGCGGATCCAGACCGGCTTGCCTATGGCGTTGAGGCGATCCCCAAAGTCGATCGTCGGCTGCAGCTCGCGGCGGGTGACCTTTTTATAGGTCTCCTCGTCACCAGACTTGACGTCGAGCAGCACCAGGTCGATGTTGTCTAGATCCTCATCGCGCAGGCGCGCGCCGAGGTAACCCGAGGTGTCGATCGTGGTGTGGATGCCTGCATCGTGGACTTCCTTGAGCACACGCCGTGCGAAGGCGATCTGGAAGAGCGGCTCACCGCCCGAGATGGTCAGGCCGCCCCCGGAAGCCTTGAAGATGGGCTTATAGCGTTTAATGCGCTTGACCACATCCTCGATGCGCTCCAACGTTCCGACCTTCATCTCCATGGTGTCGGGGTTATGGCAATACTGGCAGCGCAACGGGCAACCCGACATGAACATGGTCATGCGGGTTCCGGGTCCATCCACGGCCGTCACCAGCTCCCAGGAGTGCACGAGCGCGACATCGCCAGAGCGGCGGGCCTGCATCAACTCCGGGCGGGTGTAGCCCTCGAGGTCATTATCCGTTCCTAAACCGGCGGCGGCGCCGCGCACCTTCTCCCCTTCTTCAGGGTTGAGGTGCACGACGCCGGTAATGCCATCTGCCATTTAGGAGCCCTGGTGGAAGGTACGGGAGATGACGTCGAGCTGCTGCTCGCGGGTGAGCTTCACGAAGTTCACCGCGTAGCCGGAAACGCGGACCGTGAGGTTCGGGTACTTCTCCGGGTGCTCAACGGCGTCCTCCAGGGTGGACTTGTCCAGGACGTTGATGTTGGCGTGGTAGAGGCCCGAGTTCATGTTGTTGGCGGTGCGGCTGGCCTTCATGGAAGCGAGGCGCTCGTCGAAAGTTTTGGTTGCCATGTTGTGTTCTCCTTAGGAAGTGGTGTGGATGTGGTCTATTCGGAATCCATGATGAAGCCGGCGTCGAGGACGCCCACCAGGTTGGTGATGCGCTCCTCCGGGGTGCGGCCCAATCCGGACGGGGTGATGGTGTTGGTCAGCGAGATGCCGTCGAGTGCATCCTTGTAGTCCAGCTTGCCTACCGACAGCATGGAGGCAACCATGCCGTGGCTATCCGCGCCGTTCTCCGGGTTGGCACCCGGCGCGAACGGGGTGCCCGCCTCGTGGCCGGACGGGAAGGCACCGGTGGCCTTGCCGTAGACCACGTTGGAGGTAATGGTCAGCACCGACTGGGTGGGGATGGCGTTGCGGTACATCGGGATGGCCTTAATCTTCTCCATCACGGTGTGAACGATGGTGGCGGCGATGTCATCGGCGCGGTCGTCATCGTTTCCGTAGAAGGGGAAGTCACCTTCCGTCTTGTAGTCCACGATCAGCCCGGAATCATCGCGCACCGGGTAGACCTTGGCGTACTTGATGGCGGAAAGCGAGTCAGCCACGATGGACAGGCCCGCGATACCGCAGCCCATGGAGCGCACGATATCGGAATCATGCAGCGCCATCTCGATGGCCTCGTAGGCGTACTTGTCGTGGCAATAGTGGATGATGTTGAGGGCCTCAACGTAGGTGCCCACAACCCAGTCCAGCATCTCCTCGTACTTCTGCCAGACCTCGTCGAAGTCGAGCGGTCCATCGCCCTTAATGGGCTCGTAACCGTCGACGACCTGCTTGCCACTGACCTCGTCGCGGCCGCCGTTGATGGCGTAGAGCAGGGCCTTCGCAGCGTTGACGCGGGCGCCGAAGAACTGCATTTGCTTGCCGACGGCCATCGGGGACACGCAGCACGCAATTGCGGCGTCGTCGCCCCACTGCTCACGAATCTGCTTATCGGACTCGTACTGGATCGAGGAGGTCTCAATCGAGATGTGGGCGCAGAATTCCTTGTAGCCCGCCGGCAGCTGCGGATCCCAGAAGATGGTGATGTTCGGCTCCGGGGACGGGCCCAGGTTGATCAGTGTCTGCAGCAGACGGAAGGAAGTCTTGGTCACCATGTGGCGGCCATCGTCGCCAAAGCCAGCATCGGACCAGGTTGCCCAGTACGGGTCACCGGAGAAGATCTGGTCATAGTCCTCGGTGCGCAGGAAGCGGACGATGCGCAGCTTGAGCACCAGCTGGTCGATGATTTCTTGGGCGTCTTCCTCGGTGATGATGCCAGCGGCAAGGTCGCGCTCGAAGTAGCAGTCGAAGAATGCGGAGAGGCGGCCGATGGACATGGCGGCGCCGTCCTGGGACTTAATGGAGGCGAGGTAGCCAAAGTAGGTCCACTGCACTGCCTCGTGGGCGGTCTTCGCGGGCTTCGAGATATCGAAGCCATAGGACTCAGCCATGACCTTGAGCTTCTTCAGAGCCTTGATTTGCTCTGCGTGCTCCTCGCGGTAGCGTGCCCAGTGCTCGGAGAATCCGATATCACCGACTGCGTGCTTGGATGCCTCCTTCTCAGCGATGAGATAATCCACGCCGTAGAGGGCCACGCGGCGGTAGTCACCAATGATGCGGCCGCGGCCATAGGCATCCGGCAGGCCGGTGATGATGTGAGAGGAACGCGCTGCGCGGATGCGCGGGGTGTAGATATCGAAGACCGCGTCATTGTGGGTCTTGCGGTAGCGGGTGAAGATCTTTTCTACGTCTGGGTCAACTTCCTTGCCGGCCTCAAAGATAGCCTGCTTGACCATGCGCCAGCCGCCGTTGGGCATCATGGCGCGCTTCAGCGGAGAATCCGTCTGCAGGCCCACAATGACGTTGTCGTCCTCACAGATGTAGCCGGCCGGGAAAGCATCGATATCGCTCGGGGTGTGGGTGTCCACGTCGAAGATGCGCTTCTGGCGCTCGATGGACAGGTAGTTCTCCTCCAGGTGATTCCACACATTCTTGGTCTTCTCGGTGGGTCCAGCAAGGAAGGAGGAATCCCCGTCATAAGGGGTGTAGTTGCGCTGGATAAAATCACGAACGTCAATGTTCTCAGTCCACGGGCCGGGCTCGAAGCCCTTCCATGCCTCGAACTGCACGGACTGTTCAGTTGCGGTGGTCACTATATTGACTCCCTTCGTAGTTCACACGACGCGTAATGCTTAGTCGCAGAAGGGCTTTAGGTGACTTCAATTCACGGGCAATTCGGTCAACCCGTTTCGTCACCGAACCCCTCTCTGTAGCCCATAGTAGGGGTAAAGACGCACAAGCTCATATCGGCAAATGCGGGCCGCGCACCACCAAGGGTGCCAGTGTGAGCACTGCACAGGTCAGCTCCGTCATAGGTAACGGCCGTACGGTTGGATGCGGGGGTAAAGTACCCCCTGACGTGGCCTTTCCCACACTTTTTGGGGCGAGCTCTTGGTGCGTGTCCTTGCCGCGCTCTATTGTTATGCGCAGTATCCTCGTCTCGCTTTTTAGCAAGGAGCCTCCCCGCGTGTCCGACATCGCAACCGCCCCTCAGCCCACACACCCGGTCGACGCCGTCCCACCAGCCCCGAAGTTGGCAGCGCTCGGACTCCAGCACGTCCTCGCATTTTATGCTGGCGCGGTCATCGTCCCGCTGCTTATCGCGGGCTCGCTGGGGCTGGATGAGGCCACAACGATCCACCTCATCAACGCCGACCTGTTGACCTGTGGTCTGGCGACGTTGATCCAGGCGGTGGGCGTCGGCAAGCACATCGGCGTTCGCCTGCCCATCATCCAGGGTGTGACCACCACGGCGGTCAGCCCCATCATTGCTATCGGACTCAGCGCGGGTGACCAGCCGCTGCCTACGATTTATGGCGCAATTATTGCCGCCGGTATTTTTACGTTTTTCGCCGCGCCGGTCTTTGGACGAGTGCTCAAATACTTCCCGCCGATTGTCACCGGCACCGTGCTCTTGGTCATGGGTACATCGCTGCTGGCGGTATCTGCAAATGACTTTGTCAATTACGCCGACGGGGTTCCGGCCGCGCGCGATCTGCTGTATGGCTTCGGCACGCTGGCCATCATCATCGTGGTTCAGCGCTTCTTCCGCGGTTTCCTTGGAACGCTGTCGGTACTGCTTGGTTTGATCATCGGCACCGCTTTGGCACTCGTATTGGGTGATACGTCCTTCGACGGCGTGCGTGAGGCCGACGCCATCGGCATGACCACGCCTTTCTATTTCGGCATGCCGCGCTTCGACATCATGGCGATTCTCTCCCTCATCATCGTCATGATCATCACCATGGTGGAGACCACCGGCGATGTTTTCGCCACCGGTGAGATTGTGAAGAAACGTATCAAGCGTGATGACGTCGTGCGCGCCATCCGCGCCGATGGCCTCTCCACCACCCTGGGCGGCGTGATGAACTCCTTCCCCTACACCTGCTTCGCACAGAACGTCGGCTTGGTTCGCCTGACCGGCGTGAAGTCGCGCTGGGTGGCGGCATCGGCAGCCGGTTTCATGATCATCCTGGGACTACTGCCCAAGGCCGCCGCCGTGGTGGCGGCTATCCCCTCCCCGGTGCTCGGCGGTGCCTCGTTGGCGCTCTTCGCCAACGTTGCGTGGGCCGGCCTGCAGACCATTGCGAAAGAAGACATCACCGACGGCCGCAACGCCGCCATCGTCACGACCGCGCTGGGCTTGGCCATGCTGGTCACCTTCAAGCCGGATGTCGCTACTGCTTTCCCGGAATGGGCACAGATCTTTGTCTCCTCCGGAATGTCCATCGGCGCAATTACGGCGATTCTCCTCAACTTGCTGTTCTTCCACGTCGGTGCGCAGTCGGGTGATGATGTCAGCCGCCTCGACGGCGCCGGCGTCTCGCTTAAGGAGCTCAACGAGATGGAGCGCGACAGCTTCGTCAGCGCCCTGCGCCCGCTCTTTAACAACGAGACCTGGCCGCTTGAGGCCGCCTGGGAGCTTCGTCCCTTCCAGGACGTCAGCCAGCTGCGGGAAGCAATCCAGGTTGCGGTGCTCACCGCCCCGAGTGAGAAGCACCGTGCACTGATCCACGACTACCCGGCGATGGATGAGCTGCTGCTTGTCGACGCTGACTCGGCCGCCACCATCTCCGCCGACCGCGGTTCCCTGGCCCTGGATGACCTCGATGATGTACAGACGCAGCAGCTTATCGACGTTTCAACGGCCTACCGCGAGCGCTTCGACATGCCCTTTGTGGCATACCTGGACACCAACGACTCGGCCGACCGCGTTATCGATGCGGGCGTGCGCCGCTTGTCCAACTCGGATGAGCTGGAACAGCGCGTGGTCTTGAGCGAAATCATCGAGATTGCCAACGACCGCTTCGACATCCTCCTCGCGGACGCCAACCCGGTACGCGCTTATTGGGACCGCAAGTTCACGGAGGTGGAATGAACATAGTTCATTCCACGTACAAGGCCACTCGACGTTAATAGGTTCATTCCACGTACAAGGCCACTCGACGTTAATAGGTTCATTCCGCCTTCAAGGTCACTTGGCGGGCGAAGGTTTGTGGAACTCCATGGTGACCTGGGCTTCGGAGTCCACTCCGCGAATGATGCCTTCATAAAAGCTGCGGGCCTGGTCTTGGAGGAGCTCGCGATTGTCGTTGATGTCCTTGCGCTTCTTATCGGCGCTGAGAACGTCCGACACCGTGGAGGCAGCGTCGAGCGGCTGCGTGGTCCAGCTCAACACGCCGTTGTTCTCCACGGCGGTCTTGAACTCCTCGTCGGTGTGCCCGATGAAGATAAAATCCGGGATGTGGACCGTATAAGCATGCTCGCCAGTTTCGGTGACACGGACTTCCTTGCCCTCAATACCGAGCTTGGCTTTGTAGGAATACTGCACAAACTGGGTGCGGCCGGTCCACGGAACCCTCACGCCAAATACCTGCCCGGCGGAGGACTTCTCCGTGAGTCCTTGGATACCGAGGCTAAGCAAGACGACTTGCTCCTCGCGCTCGACTGCGTTGATTACCTGCGAAGTGGTTGACTCTACCGGCGCGGTGTACACCTCATGTGGTTGGCGCACGGCATACACACCTAAACCGGCACAGGCGAGTGAAAGAAGCACCACCAACGCGATGAGCGTGGTGCTGAGTTTGCGAGGAGACATGAGGCTTAGCCCTTCGTACGTAGTAGAGATAGCTACGCTCCAGATTAGTCTCCGCAGATTTAGTACACGTCACCTGCAGTCACCGAGACGAGAGCCTGCTGCTCAGCGAAAGCAGCAAAAGCCATTAACAGGGTGTCGATATGCGTGCGCAGGTGACGATCCATGACCACCGAGCCCGACTTCCGAAGGCGCTCTTCGGCGACCCCGTTGACGTCGCCAAGCACCAGCACAACCTGGCCGGGAAGAATACCAGCGAATTCTGTGGCGTCGACAATCACGCCGTCGCACGCACGCGCTTCCGCTTCGCTACCGATCCACCGGACAGAGACTCCTTGCGGCGCATAAGCGGCGATGTCATCAGCGAGCCGTTTGCTCATCATAAGCCCAAAGGTTATGGTCTTGCGCATTTCAATCATCTTCCTTAATCGTGCATGACGTGGCTTTTTACCTTGACAAGCTACAGATTAAAGATTGAAGCGTTCACCGACCATGGTCATTTCATGCCGATACAATCAAGCCCATGGACAAGGAAGAACGCCAGCGCAGAATCATTTGGGCCGTTGACTCAGGAAGCAAAACGGTCAGCCAATTACAAGAACTCACCGGAGCTTCCGCTATTACCATCCGCCGCGACCTCACGGCGCTGGAAGAAGTAGGGGCCCTCGAACGATTTCACGGAGGAGCACGCCCCGCGGTTCGAAGGGGCGCCCGCTATCCCCTGGAGGTACGCAGAAAAGAGGATCCCGCCGGCAAACGGGCGATTGCTGCGGAGGCTGCCCGCCTCGTTGAACCAGGCTCCTGCGTACTCGTTGACTCAGGGACAACACCAACTGCCGTTGCCCGCAATCTCGCCGGCATGGACATCACAGCACTAGCGATGTCCCTGTACGCGGGCGCAGCATTAGCCAAGACGCCGGGCAGTGACGTCATCATTCCCGGCGGAACCGTCAACAGCGACGATCTTGCGGTGTACGGGGCGGAAGCGGTTGAAACAGTCCTGTCCATGCGCTTCGACCTCGCGATTGTCGGAATCTGCGCGTGCACTCCGTCGGTAGGCCTTATGTCCCCGAACCTCACCGAGGCGACCATTAAGCGGGCCTATTTCCAAGCCGCCCGACGAGTCATCGTTGTCACCACACCAGAGAAATTCACGCGCATGTCAGCCCACCGCGTGGCCACATTTGATCAAGTAGACACGGTCATCACAACGACTGACCTATCCCAGGATCTAGCCCAGGATGTGGTCGATGCCGGCGCCAACCTCACGATGGTGCCGGTGGAAGGCGCCTAAAGCTGGAACTTTTCGACGATTTCAGTGCGACGCTTGTGCTCCATCCAGAAGGACAGGAACGGGACAACACCGGCAAGCGCCGTGGTGAACAACTTGCTCACCGGCCACATGACGCGCGGCCCAAGAACCAGGATGGAGACGAGGTAGACCATATAGGCCACGCCGTGGGCTTGGGCAATGAGCGTGGCCCACGACGGCATTTCCATGCCTACGCCGTACTGCAGGATCATGCGCACAACCAAAATAAGAAGGAAGATACCGGTAACCGTGGCGGCGATGGAAAAGAACTTCAGCGGACCACGAATGCGGGCCTGGCGGTCTGGGTGGACGGCGTTGCTCATTGATTCTCCTCTTCGGTGCCGCGACGGCGGCGCTGTTTGTTCATGGCGTTGAAGGTTTCCACATCAACCTGCGGCCGAGGTGGCAGGAAATCCTCGTCGATCTTGGTCACGGCTTGTTCCTTGGTTGACCTCACGCTCTTTGCTTCATACTGAGCTGGTTCTTCTCCCCGCTCGAGGGCTTCGTTCTCTGCATCGATACGCTCATTCTCGTAGCGCATAGCGGTGCGGTATGCGTAGACCACGAACACCGCGAAGAGCGGCCACTGGAAGGCGTATCCCAGATTTTGGAAGGTTCCCGAACCGGAGCGGAACCGAGTCCACTGCCAATAGGCAAGGAACAAAAAGAGCACGACAAAGAACACGATGAGGACGATGTGCCACCATCGAACCTTCATCCGCTTTTTCGGTGCTGGGTTGGTGCTCACCCACAACAGCCTACCCACCACGCCGTGAAAAGTGGATTTCCTTCCGCGGCCTGCTGCCCTGTAGGCTAGTGGACGTTGCGCAGAGAAGGTAGTACTCCGCAGCAACAAAACCAGCGCCCGTGGCGGAATTGGCAGACGCGCTAGATTTAGGTTCTAGTGTCTTATGACGTGTGAGTTCAAGTCTCACCGGGCGCACAATTTCAAACCCCGCTCGGCAAATTTCGAGCGGGGCTTTTGTTATTCCCAGTTCCGCGCGCTTAGGCTTGCCCGGCGAGGGCCGCCAAAGGTTCGCGCAGCTGCGCCAGTGCGCGGCCACGGTGCGACACCGCGTTCTTTTCCTCCGGGGACATCTCCGCGGCGGAACGGGATTCGCCCTCGGGCTGGAAGAGGGGATCGTAGCCGAAGCCATTCTCGCCCTGCGGCGCAGTGAGCAAGGAGCCTGGCCACCGGCCCTCCACCACGTGCTCCTGGCCATCCGGGGTCACCAGGGCGCAGACCGACACGAATGCCGCCGCGCGACGCTCCGCGGGCACGTGGGACATCTGCCCCAACAGCAAACGATTATTCGCTTCATCGTCGCCGTGTCCGCCCGACCACCGGGCCGAGAGCACACCAGGCATGCCGTTGAGTTCTTCCACCGCGAGGCCGGAATCATCTGCAATCGTTGCCAAGCCGGTGTGCTGCACCCCGGCGCGCGCCTTAATCAACGCGTTGTCGGCAAAGGTGCGGCCGTCCTCCACGGGCTCCGGGTAAGCCTCCACCGCGGACAGTGGGAGCAGCTCGATGCCCGCGATGCCGGCGTCGGCGAGGATCTTCTCTAGTTCCTTGAGCTTCTTGGCATTATTCGAAGCGACGAGGAGCTTTACCATCCGAGGGCCGCCTTTTGAGCGTCGATAAGCTGGGCGCAACCAGCCTGCGCCACGTCCAACATGTCGTTGAGCTCCGCGCGGCCGAACAAACCGTGCTCGCCGGTGCCCTGAATCTCGACGAAGTCTCCGCCTTCCTGCATCACCACGTTGAGATCGACCTCCGCGCGGGAGTCCTCTTCATAGGGCAGGTCGAGGCACACGTGGCCGTCGATGATGCCGACGGAAACCGCAGCGATGGGATCCAGAAGTGGCTCGCCCGGGACGACGCCTTCCTCCTTGAGGTAGGCAATCGCATCAGCAAGCGCCACATACGCGCCGGTGATCGACGCCGTGCGGGTACCGCCGTCTGCCTGCAGCACGTCGCAATCCAGTTGGATGGTGTTCTCCCCCAGCTCAGACAGGTCCACCGCTGCGCGCAGGCTGCGCCCCACCAGACGGGAAATCTCGTGGGTACGGCCCTTGACCTTGCCCTTCATCGACTCGCGCGGCATGCGCTCGTGGGTTGCAGAGGGCAGCATGGCGTACTCAGCAGTCAGCCAGCCCTCGCCGGAATCCTTCTTAAAACGCGGCACCCCGAATTCCACGGAAGCCGTACACATGACTCGGGTGTTACCGAACTCCACCAGCACCGACCCAGCCGGATTGGTGGTGAAATTACGGGTAATGCGAACGCTACGGAGTTGGTCGAGCGCGCGACCATCAGCACGAGTGAAATCAGTCATGCCCACTACCCTACCGCGCGTGTTAGAACTCGAGCTCCATCCCAGCGGCGCCGACGACGATCTCTCCGTCGAACTCGCGGGCAGCGGCGGCATATGTTGCGGCGACATCGCCCCACGGCTGTAGGTGAACAAGCACGAGCTTCTTTACCCCTGCCTCACGCGCTAGGCGCCCAGCTTCTGCTCCCGACATGTGCATGTCTGGAGCCTTATCCTCCGAAGTCTCGCCCCAAGCAGCCTCACAGAGGAAAGCATCCACGCCTTGGGCAGCCTCAACGAGCGCGGGGGTATAAGCAGAATCCGCCGAATAACACACAGTTGCGCCGGTCTTCGTGTGCTCGACCCGCAGGGCATACGTTTCTACCGGGTGCACGGTACGGAAAGGCGTGATGTAGACATCGTCGACAAGCTGGCGCTCACGGTCCACCCACGGACTAAACGCAAAGGAATCACTCATATCATCCACCCCATCCGGGGCATCCGATGACAACCGGCCCAAGTGGGTTTCAGTCGCCGCCGGGCCGAGGCAAAAATTGCGAGAAGCTGCCGGGGCCGTGGGGTGGAAACGGCGCCAGACCATCAGCGACGGGAAGTCTAGGCAGTGGTCAGCGTGGAGATGCGTTAATGCCACGTGGGCATCGCAAGGATCCTGGAGTTCCTGCAGGCGAGCAAGCGTACCCGGGCCGAGGTCCATGATGATGGACGGAGCCGAGGGGAATGACAGGAGGTAGCCAGAGGCCGGATTACCCACAGTGGGCACCGACCCGGAACAGCCTAGGATGGTCAGCTTCATGCGTTCAATAGTTCCACGAAACAATGGGGGATGCGAGATTTGGCTCGATTGTACATCTTTGCCGGTGCTAAATCTTGGGTCCCAGGAATCGCGTAGCCAAACGCTCGAACGCCGCGTGGTCACCAGTGCACTCAAAACTGCGGGTTGGCACTTGCCCCGCCGGGGCAAGCATGTCCGTCTTGGTGAGGATGCGCAAAACGTCCTTCGTGGTCTCCTCGGCGGAAGACACCAAGGTGACGTTGTCACCGATAGCGAGCTGGATGACGCCTGTGAGCAGCGGGTAGTGCGTGCAGCCGAGGACGAGTGTGTCGACCCCTGCCGATTGCAGCGGAGCGAGGTAGCCTTCCGCCACACCGAGGATCTGGCGCCCAGCGGTAATGCCGCGCTCGACAAAGTTCACAAAGTCCGGGCAAGCAACTGCCTCGCACTCGACGTTCGGGTTGACCGCAAAAAGATCTTGATAAGCACCTGAATTAATGGTGCCCTCCGTGCCGATCACGCCGATCTTGCCGTTGCGGGTGGTGGCAATGGCACGGCGCACGGCCGGGCGAATCACCTCGACGACCGGAATGTCGTAGCGCTCGCGGGCATCGTGGAGGAAGGCTGCGGTGGCGGTGTTGCACGCAATCACCAGCATCTTGCAGCCACGCTCCACGAGTTCATCAGCAATCGCGGTGGACAGCTCACGGACTTGGGCAATGGGCCGTGGACCATAAGGGGCGTGGGCGGTATCGCCGATGTAGACGATGGATTCGTCGGGAAGCTGCTCAATGATTGTGCGCGCTACGGTGAGTCCGCCTACGCCTGAATCAAAAATCCCAATGGGAGAGGTTGCATCAGGCATTAGTTCATCACTCCTCGAGGCGCAGGCTTAACCTTTCTCATCGGGTCATCAGAGGTGATCACCATGCCCGCGACGATGCCGCCAATGGCACCGAAAAGGTGGCCCTGCCAGCTCACTCCCTCATAGATGGGCAGCACGCCCCAGATCAGGCCGGAGTAGGCAAAACCAAGGCCTAAGCCAACGAGGAACTGGCTCAACGAGCGGTTAAAGATACCCCGCACGATAAGGTATGCCAACCAGCCATACACCACGCCCGAGGCTCCAATATGCGAGGTTCCCGGCCCGCCCAGCAGCCACGTGCCAACACCAGCGATGAGTACCACGATGATGGTGACCTCCCACCACGCCTTACGCCCGGATAGGCCAATCAGGAAACAAAACACCGCACCTGGCAGCGAGTTACCGATGAGGTGCTCAAAGTTTGCGTGGAGCAGCGGCGCGGTGAAGATCCCCCAGATACCGTTGAAATCCAACGGGTGAATGCCGTACTGCCCCAGCTCGCTTCCAAAGAACAGGAAGTTGATGATGTGGATGATCCACTCGACGGCCAGGAAGCCCACCGTTAAAGACGCAGCCGTTTTTAAACGTCCGGTCCGGGTGTAGTTCTTCGAGTCCCCCTTGTTGAGTATGGGTTGGTGCCCCGTTCCCGGTCCTGCCGGGCGGGGTTGGAAAGGGTTGGGCTCATGCGATTGCTGCTGGCCAAAGGGTCCACTCGTGGTCATAATGCCTCCAACTTTAGCAAGCGTGAGGCAAGGACTACGTCTCCAATCCCGGCCTGCGCTTCTGCTAGTCCATGATGACGTTGAGCAACGAATCCTGGCAGAAGGCCAGCCATTCCACGAGCGCATCGCGGTCTGCCCCGGGGGTATCCTGCGGCACGTCGCCAGCAGCGATGTAGAGGCGCAGGTCATTGAGGCCGGCGAGGAAAGCATGTGCTTCTTCCTCACTGATAGCCACCTCTACCCCGCCGGTAGGGCCAAGGGCGGTGTTAATCACCTGGAGATTCTCCAGCTTGGCGCGCGCGATGTCATTCTCGTGCAGCGAGCGCAGCAGCGAATTATCACCATCGAACTCCTCATCCCCTGGCTTCTGGAAGTCTGGAAAGAGACGGGCCAGTGACGGATCCTCCGGCGCTTCGGTGTGCCCAGTGGGCATGTCGAGCATGTCCGCCAATTCATCCTTCGGCGCTGACTGCGCGCGGGCGATGATGGCCTCGGAGACCGTCGCGGTGAGATCACCGAGGACTTCACGCTCCATGGGCTCGAATACGGTGGTGTACTTCGCACCACGCATGAAGGACTTTTTCTTCTTCCACGTCTGCATACTCTTATCCTGCCTGCTGCATCGTGGCCCACAGGCCGGCGACCTGTAGTTTCTTCACGTCAGCTTCAACCTTGTCGCGTTCGCCCGAGGACACCGCCGCCTTACCTTCGGTATGGACTTGCATCATCAGCTCGTTAGCTCGCTTCTTGTCATAACCCAAAACGGTCTGGAACACGTAGGAAACGTAGCTCATTAGGTTGACTGGGTCATCCCAGACAATGCACATCCACGGCAGGTTTTCGCTCGTGGCGACGTCGACGTCAATCGCCTCATCCAGCTCCGGGGTGGCCATGGGCGAACTCATCACCACGACTGCGGACGTTTCGTTGTGCGCTTTCATGTCCTCTACACTAGCCAAATTTTTTCATCTCGCGAACAGTTATACTGTCTTCGACCTTTAACCTGATTGTCGTTTGCAGGTGGCATCGATGAATTCTTTCTCCCTTCCCCCAGCCGTTACTGACATTCTCGCGGGACGCCAACCCTCAAGAGAGGACCTTGTGCCTCTCGTGCAGCGCATCCTTACCGTATTGGTCCTCGGTGGCACGCTCGTGACCGCCGTGCTCAGCTTGACCAACCCCTCCGATAACGGCAGCTCACAGGATTCTGAGCCTCCCGCACCGGCGACGTGCGATTACGAGCTTCCCGACGTCCCCGTCCAACGCCAGCTCGCCACCATTCAAGAGGATCTACTCACGGCACTCAACGAGTGGCGCAGGAAGGACGGTCAGGCCCCGCTGGTGCCCGGGATCGATCGCCAGACCGCTGCGCGCGAAAAGGCAGAATGCAACGCAGTAACACACGAGGAAGGGCCATCTGAAGAAAACGTGCAGATGGTCCAGCACCACCTTCCTTTGGACACGGCGAGTGGATATGAGTTTGTCGAAGCCTTCCGAGCTTCCCCCTCCCACGTGGCCGCCTTGCGCGATCCCCGCATGACCACCGCTGCGGTGGGCACGGCTTACAGCGACGGCGAAGTCTACGTTGTCATTCAGCTCGAAGCATAGAACTGCTGATTTTTCGGTACGCGCTGAGTAGCATCTTCGATGTGACTACTACCTCAGACAACGTCCAGGATTCTGGGCTCGGGCCCAGCGATCGTTCTACGGCCCTGCTTACCGATAAGTATGAGCTGACCATGCTGCAGGCTGCGCTGCGCGATGGCTCCGCACACCGCCAGGTGGCCTGCGAAGTGTTTGCCCGCCGCCTCCCCAACGAGCGGCGCTACGGTGTTGTCGCCGGCACCGAGCGTGTCCTTCGCGCAGTCCGAGACTTCCGCTTCACCGCTCAGCAGCTGGCGGAGATGGACTTCCTCGATGCAGAGACCAAGGACTACCTGGCTAATTACCGTTTCTCCGGGCACATCGATGGCTATCGCGAGGGCGAGCTGTACTTCCCCAACTCGCCGCTTCTGACCGTGCGCGGAACCTTTGGCGAATGCCTGATCCTGGAAACCGTAATCCTGTCCATCATGAATTCCGATTCCGCCGTGGCCTCTGCGGCCTCGCGCATGGTGGTGGCTGCGGATGGCCGCCCCATCATCGAGATGGGCTCGCGCCGCACGCACGAGTATGCCGCCGTCACCGCCGCCCGCGCTGCCTACCTAGCCGGTTTCCAGGCCACCTCCAACCTGGAGGCTGGCTACCGTTATGACATCCCGGTCTCCGGTACCGCGGCGCATGCATGGACGCTCGCGCACGTCAACGAAGACGGAACCCCGAACGAGGAGGCGGCCTTCCGCGGGCAGATCGAAACCCTCGGCGTGGGCACCACCCTGTTGGTGGATACCTACGACATCACCAAGGGCGTGGAAACCGCCGTGCGGGTGGCCGGCCCCGAGCTGGGTGGTGTTCGCATCGACTCCGGCGATTTGGCCGCTGTCACTCGCCGCGTGCGTAAGCAGCTCGATGACTTGGGCAACCACAACACGAAGATCGTTGTCTCTTCCGACCTGGACGAGTTCGCCATCGCTGGCCTGCGCGGAGATCCCGTCGACGTCTACGGCGTGGGTACCTCGGTGGTCACCGGCTCTGGCGCCCCAACCGCCAGCATGGTGTACAAGGTCGTCGAGGTTGATAGCCATCCCGTGGCCAAGCGTTCCTCCTCGAAGAAGTCGCAGGGTGGAGCAAAGCGCTCCCTGCGCACCTACCGCTCCTCCGGGGTGGCCGTCGAGGAGCTCGTGCTCCCCTTCTCCGCCGAAGATCCAGACACCGGAACACTGAGCACCCGCGACATGACGGTGCCGCTCATGCGCGACGGGGAGATCCTGGACAATCTGCCCACCCTCCACGAAGCCCGCGAGTACCTAGCCCACGCCATCACCACTCTGCCGTGGGAAGGTTTAGCTCTGACCCGCGACGAACCTGCGGTGCCGACCCGCTTCATCGGGTTCGGCTCATAGGATGCGTGCGGGAGGCAACCGACTAGACTGACTCAAATGCAGGACTCAACGGTTGACCTCCTCGACGCCGCCGTCTCCGCCCTCGGAGGTGCGCGGCGTGCCGGCCAGGTACGCATGGCGGAAGCCGTGACCACCGCGTTGGAAAAAGAGCGCCACCTCGCCGTGCAAGCTGGAACGGGTACGGGTAAATCACTGGCTTACCTCGTCCCTGCCTTTCGCCACGCGCAAGAGACCGGGCACACCGTGATTGTTTCCACGGCCACGCTGGCACTGCAACGCCAGCTGGTGGAACGAGATCTGCCGCGCCTCGCCGAGGCCCTCGAACCGCACCTGGAAAAGAAGCCGACCTTCGCCATCATGAAGGGGCGTTCCAACTACGTCTGCCTCAACAAGGTCTCCCGCGCCGCTGAGCTTGAAGACGAAGACGCCCTGCTTGACCAGGACGCCATCTCCAGCCTCGGGCGCCATGTCCAGCGCGTCTACGAGTGGGCGGAGGACACCGAGACGGGTGACCGCGAGGACCTCGAACCGGGAGTGCCCGATCTAGCCTGGCGGCAGGTCTCCGTCACCTCCAATGAGTGCCTTGGTGCTACCCGCTGCCCGCACGGCGAGGACTGCTTCGCGGAGCTCGCGCGGCGCCGCGCGGCGGACGTCGACATCGTCGTCACCAACCACGCGCTGCTCGCCATCGATGCGGTGGCAGACATCAACATCCTGCCGGAGCACGATGTCGTCATCATCGATGAGGCACACGAGCTAGATGGCCGCATCACCTCGGTCTCTACCGCCGAGATCACCGGGCGCGCCCTCAAAATGGCGGCCAACCGCGCCAAGTCCCTCGGCGCCAATGGCAAAGACCAGCGGCTGAGCGAACAAGCCAATGAGCTGAGCCAACTCCTCGGTGAATTCACGCCGGGCCGCTGGACCGATCTTCCGGAGGAAGCCAAGCAGCAACTCATGAGCCTCGCGGACACGTTAAGCGACTGCCGCGAGACCATCGCCCGCGCCCCCGAGGGCGAACAGGCCCAAGACCCAGAAAAATCTGCCGAGCGCCAAAACCTGGCCAATCACCTCGGCAGCCTCGTCGAAGCCATCGCCCGCATCCTCGACGTCTTCGCCACCGGTGACCCCGCAGCACACGCCGACGTGGTGTGGCTGGAACGCGATGAGCGCACGCTGAACGACACCCTGGCCGTTGCCCCGCTCTCCATCGCCGGCATGTTGCACGAAAAGCTCTTCGGCGAGCAGACCGTGGTGCTCACCTCCGCCACGCTTGCCTTGGGCGGGCGCTTCGACGCCATGGCCGCACAATGGGGCCTGCCCAAAGGTACATGGGACAGTCTCGACGTGGGCTATCCTTTCGACCCCGCGCGCAGCGGCATCCTCTATACCGCAGCGCACCTGCCGCAGCCGGGCCGCGACGGACTCAGCCCGCAGACCCTTAAGGAAATCCGCGAGCTCATCATGGCCGCGGGCGGGCGCACCCTCGGTCTCTTCTCCTCACGCCGGGCCGCACAACAAGCGGCCGAGGAGCTCAAGCCCACGCTCCCCTTCGACATTTACCTTCAAGGCGAGGACTCCATCGGCGCGCTCGTGGATAAATTCACGAAGAACGAGAACTCCTGTCTGTTCGGCACGCTCACTCTCTGGCAGGGTGTCGACGTCCCGGGACCTGCCTGTTCCCTCGTCCTCATCGACCGTATCCCCTTCCCCCGCCCGGATAATCCCCTGATGCAAGCGCGCACCGAGGCCGCGAAAGCGGCTGGGCGCAATGGTTTTATGGAGGTTTCCGCTACGCACGCGGCGCTGCTTATGGCCCAGGGCGCGGGCCGCCTGCTGCGCTCCACTGCGGACCGCGGGGTCGTCGCAGTCCTCGATAGCCGCTTGGAAACCAAGCGCTACGGCTCCTACCTGCGGGCCTCCATGCCGCAGATGTGGCCCACGAGCGACCCGCAGGTCGTGCGCGGCGCTCTCAAGCGCCTGGTTGAGGCCCACTAGGGGCGGCGCAGCGCGCACACCGTGGCTGAGTCTGGGGCGACCTCGGTGAAACCGGCGTCATGCACCACCACCGCTCCCTGACGCGTACAAGCCACGGCGAAGTCCGCATGAGGGATTTCGCGCACGGACAGCACAAAGTCCTGTGCCGCCCAGTCCTCCACTTCCTCGGCGCTCATCGCCGCGGCCAGTAGCATTGAGCCGTGCCCTACTTGTGCTGCGGCCTTTCCCGCGCTCATGGCGAGGGAGGCGTCGACGTAGATCACAGGGACGTCGTCAAGCGCGGGCCCTGGCTCATCCTTCGGCAGGTCGGTGTGGCCGATCTGCAGCTTCGCCACGAGTGGGTCCACGTCCTGCACCGCCGAGGGGAGGAAAACGCGCGCGCGATCATCCACGGTGACGCCGGGCAGGGACTGCACATCGCGCCAGGCCTTGTTGCGTGCGCGGCGCGCCACCTTGCGGATGCGGTGCCCGTACCACTGCCCTAGGGCCTCGGCGAAGGCCCCATCCTGGCCAGCCCTATCATCGAGGCAGAGCTTGACGACGCCTTTAGCTGCCGCCTCGAGCGCCTCGGTGCGCGCGGGCGGATCCTGCTTGGGCAGGTTGAGCGCGATCTGCATCGCCTGAATGGTCTCGGGTTTGTTCGGGTCCTCAGGGTCATCGCGCCAACTGCGCTCGCTACACGCAGCCGCAAGACGGCGATGGGCCTCGCGGAGATTACTCACTGGCAACTTCTTCCATCGGGATACCGAGGATCTGCAGGATCTCATCCATGTATGGGTGGTTGACGGAGGTATCCGCAACCTGGCGCAGCGCTGGCTTGGCGTTGAAGGCGATGCCCAAGCCGGCGGCGGAAATCATGTCGATATCGTTAGCGCCGTCGCCGACGGCAACGGTCTGCAGCATGCTCAGGCCCGAATCCGCGGCGAATTCGCGCAGGAACTTCTCCTTGGCCTTGCGGTCCACCACGTCACCGATGACGCGGCCGGTGAGCTTACCGTCCACGATTTCGAGGGTGTTGGCGCGCACGTAGTCGAGGTCGAGTTCCTGTGCCAGATCTTCGAGGACCTGGATAAAGCCACCAGAGACTACCGCAACGCGGTAGCCCATCCGCTTGAGGGTACGAATGGTGGTCCGCACGCCCGGGGTCAGGCAAATATCGGCGGCGGTTTCTGCGATGACGGACTCCGGCAAACCTTCCAGGGTGGCGACGCGCTCGCGTAGGGATTGCTCGAAGTCCAGCTCGCCGCGCATCGCGCGCTCGGTCACTGCGGCAACCTCGGCTTCCTTGCCGGCGTGGGCGGCCAGCATTTCGATAACCTCACCGGTGATAAGGGTGGAATCGCAGTCAAAGCAGATAAGCCGCTTCGAACGGCGCTGCAGGCCGGAGCGCTCGATGGCGATGTCGACACCTTGCTCGGTAGCTAGGCGGGCCAGCATGGCGCGGACGGGATCGGCAGCACCATCGATCGTGATATACAGCTCCAAGCCATTGAGCGGGTAGGTGGAGAGCCCGCGGATACGGTCGATGTTGACGTTGAGGTTAGCCAGTTCCTTAGCAATGGCCGACATCTGGCTGGCGTTGAGCTGGCGTCCCAGAACCACGACGACGTGCGTGGAGCGCGGCCGTGAGGTTGCCTCCTCTTCCCGAAGATCCACGTTGATGGATTGGGCATAAATGCTCAACGTGTTGCGCAGGCCCTGCTCGAGCGCTTCGAGGCGGGAGGCCTGCACCCGGATATACGCGGAGAGGGAAATACGGCCGGAGAAGATGGCTTGCTCGGCGTCGACGAGCTCGACATTGTGGGAGCTCAGTACGCGGAAGAAGGCCGCCGACACACCGGGCTTATCGGGGCCGGAGGCGGTAACAACGGCGAAGACTTGTTCACTTTGATTATCCACGGGGCTTATTATCTCACACCGCGTTGGTGACCTTTTCACCTACGGCAAACGCCGCCTCCCCATCGCAGTGATGGGGAGGCGGCGTTTTCAGGAGTACTCAGCTAGTGAGTGCTTAGTGGCCGACGTGTGCTTCCTCGCGAATGCGCTTAACCATGTGCGGGTAGTGCAGCTCGAAGGCCGGGCGCTCGGAACGAATGCGCGGCAGCGACACGAAGTTGTGGCGCGGCGGCGGGCAGGAGGTGGCCCACTCGAGGGAGTTGCCATAGCCCCACGGATCGTCCACGGTGACGATCTCACCGTAGCGCCAGGACTTGAAGACGTTCCAAATCAGCGGGATAACCGAGGCGCCGAGGACGAAGGAGAAGATGGTGGAAATCTGGTTGAAGACCGTGAAGCCATCAGACTCCAGGTAGTCGGCGTAACGACGCGGCATACCCATGTTGCCCACCCAGTGCTGGATAAGGAAGGTGCCGTGGAAGCCGATGAAGGTCAGCCAGAAGTGAATCTTGCCCAGGCGCTCATCGAGCATGCGGCCGGTCATCTTCGGGAACCAGAAGTACAGGCCAGCGAAGGCGGAGAACACCACGGTGCCGAAGAGGGTGTAGTGGAAGTGAGCAATCAAGAAGTAGGACTCAGCAAGGTGGAAGTCCAGTGCCGGGGAGGCCAGCATAATACCGGTCATGCCGCCGAAGAGGAAGGTTGCCAGGAAGCCCATGGCGAAGATCATCGGGGTATCCCAGGTGATGTGGCCCTTCCACATGGTGCCGACCCAGTTGAAGAACTTCACGCCGGTCGGAACCGCAATGAGGAAGGTCATGAAGGAGAAGAACGGCAGCAGAATAGCACCGGTCACGAACATGTGGTGAGCCCACACGGCCATGGACAGCGCACCGATTGCCAGCAGGGCGAAGACCAGACCGATGTAGCCGAAGACCGGCTTGCGAGCGAAGACCGGGACAACCTCAGAGATGATGCCGAAGAACGGGAGTGCCAGGACGTAGACCTCCGGGTGGCCGAAGAACCAGAAGAGGTGCTGCCACAGGATGCCGCCGCCGTTGGCGGAGTCGAAGATGTGGCCGCCCAGCTTGCGGTCATAAAGAACACCCAGCGCCGCAGCGGTCAGCAGCGGGAAGATCATCAGAACGATGACAGATGCGGTAAACACTGCCCAGGTGAAGACCGGCAGACGGAACATGGTCATGCCCGGTGCACGCAGGGTGAGGACCGTGGTGATCATGTTGATGGCGGAAGCAATGGTACCGACACCGGTAGCGCCCACGCCGACGATCCACATGTCGGCGCCGATACCCGGGGTGTGAACCGAGTCAGACAGCGGGACGTACATGGTCCAGCCGAAGTCAGCAGCGCCGCCCGGGGTCAAGAAGCCCGCGAGCATCACGACGCCGCCGGTCAGGGTAATCCAGAAACCGAAAGCGTTCAGACGCGGGAAGGCCACATCCGGTGCGCCAATCTGCAGGGGCAGAACATAGTTACCGAATGCCCACACCACTGGTGTTGCAAACAGCAGCAGCATGACGGTGCCGTGCATGGTGAAGAGCTGGTTGAACTGCTCGTTGGACAGGAACTGCAATCCTGGGGTGAAAAGCTCAGCGCGAAGCAGCAGAGCCATGAAGCCACCGAGGAAGAAGAAGCTGAAGGCCATGATCATGTACATGATGCCCAGCTGCTTGTGGTCGGTGGTGGTTAGCAACATCCACGCCTTGGAACCGGTCTTTGCGTTACCAGTCGGCTCCGGACGTGTAGGCGCGACGTAATCGTCGAGCCGTGGCGCCACAGCGGTCATAAAATCCTCCTGAAGAACAAGCGTCTAACCACATCGGTATCACGCGTTTTATCGCGCCACACGCCCAGTGATTAAACACCTAGGTTTACTCGCCTTATATTAGGGCACCTCAGGGCCAAATTTCCAGCGCTCTGATATTCCCCATAGCCCTTGTTAGCCCCGTTTTATCCGGATAACCCCTTGTACGTGGCAGACCTGCCACGCCATGCCCCACCAGGCGGTGATCTAGAACACAGATGGTCGGGTGTGTCGGCCCCTAAAACCCGAAAACGCACCCCCTGAAAGAATCAAACTTTCGGTTGATCGTTCTAGGAGGTGCGGCGTGGCAGTGGATGCTACTTAGAAGTCCCAGTCCTCGTCGGTGGTTTCCTCCGCCTTGCCAATCACGTAGGAGGAACCGGAGCCAGAGAAAAAGTCATGGTTCTCATCCGCGTTCGGAGACAAGGAGGACAGGATGGCCGGGGACACGCGGGTTTCATCAGCCGGGAAAAGCCCCTCGAAGCCTAGGTTATTGAGCGCCTTGTTGGCGTTGTAGCGAAGGAAGCGCTTTACATCCTCGGTCCAGCCCAACTCATCGTAGAGATCCTCGGTGTAATCGATCTCGTTCTCGTAGAGTTCATAGAGCAGGTCGAAGGCGTAGCCCTTCATCTCTTCCTGCTCCGACTCCGAGAGCTTCTTGTAGCCCTGCTGGAACTTGTAGCCGATGTAATAGCCGTGGACGGCCTCATCGCGGATGATGAGGCGGATGATATCGGCCGTGTTCGTCAGCTTTGCGCGCGACGAGAAGTACATCGGCAGGAAGAAGCCTGAGTAGAAGAGGAAGGATTCCAGCAAGGTGGACGCAACCTTCTTCTTCAGCGGGTCATCGCCCTGATAGTAGGACATAACGATTTTTGCCTTGCGCTGGAGGTTTTCATTCTCCTCGGACCAGCGGAAGGCGTCGTTGATCATAGGAGTCGACGCCAACGTCATGAAGATATTGGAGTAGGACTTCGCGTGAACGGACTCCATGAAGGCGATGTTGGTATAGACCGCCTCTTCGTGGAGAGTGGTGGCGTCGGGAAGCAGCGATACCGCACCGACGGTGCCCTGGATGGTATCGAGCAGAGTGAGACCAGCGAAGACACGCATGGTGGTCTCCTGCTCCTTCTCAGTCAGAGTTTTCCAGCTCTGGATATCGTTAGACACCGGCACCTTTTCCGGAAGCCAGAAGTTACCGGTGAGGCGATCCCACACCTCGAGATCCTTCTCATCTGGAATCGTGTTCCAGTTAATCGCCTTCACCGGAGCCTCGTGGCTAGCGATGTAATCGTCGTACTCGTGAGACACGCACGTCACCTCGTCTTACTAGTTATTGTGAGTCTGGTGCCATGGTACCCGGTAAAACTAGGGGCCAAAATTCCTGCGTGTTTTATACTTAAGCCCTGTTCACACGCCCCCGAATGTCGATGGAGGTACCGGCTCCCCGTGACTGAGCCCTCCGCTCCCCTACTCAGCACCGTTCTAGACACCATGGGCGCCGACATCGTCAGCGGCACCCTTGCCGCCGGTGAGCGTTTTACACTCACCGATCTCTGCGCGCGTTTCGGAGTTTCCCGAACCGTAGCCCGCGAGGCAATGCGCGCACTAGAGCACTTAGGCATGGTCTCTTCTTCACGCCGCGTAGGTATCACGGTGCTCCCCATCAGCGAGTGGGCGGTCTATGATCCCGCCATCATTTCGTGGCGCCTGAGCTCAGAGAAATCCCGCGACAGGCAGCGCTCCTCACTCAACGAACTGCGCCTTGCCATCGAGCCCGTCGCCGCCGGCCTCGCTGCGCTGCATGCGTCCCAAGAAGATAAGGAAGAGATCTTAGAGCTGGCCCAACGCCTCCAAGACACGCCAACGCGGCGCGTCGGTGAGCACCTCGCTACCGACCTGCGTTTTCATGCCATGGTTCTCCACGCCTCGGGCAATGAGATGTTTTCAGCTCTCAGCCCCTATCTGCTGTCCATGGTGCGCGGCCGTTCCCTCTTTGGCTCCCGCAAACGCAACCCCACGGCCGGCACCGAACAGCGCCACCTGGATCTAGCGGAGGCAATCCACCGCGGCGACTCCCCCGAGGCAGAAAAAATCGCACGCGCCATCCTAATTGAGGCGCGTGCGAACAAGGACTAACAAGAACTAGAGCATGCAGGAAACGCAGCCCTCAACCTCGGTTCCCTCCAGAGCCATCTGGCGCAGGCGAATGTAGTAGAGGGTCTTAATACCCTTGCGCCATGCGTAGATCTGGGCGCGGTTGATATCGCGGGTAGTGGCGGTGTCCTTGAAGAACAGCGTCAGCGACAGGCCTTGGTCAACGTACTTCGTAGCCTCGGCGTAGGTGTCGATGATCTTCTCGTAGCCGATCTCATAGGAGTCCTTGAAGTACTCCAGGTTGTCGTTGTCCATGTGCGGCGCCGGATAGTAGACGCGGCCAATCTTGCCTTCCTTGCGGATTTCAATCTTGGAGGCGATCGGGTGAATCGAGGACGTCGAGTTGTTGATGTACGAAATCGATCCGGTCGGCGGCACCGCCTGCAGGTTGCGGTTGTAGATGCCGTGCTTGGCGACGTCCGCCTTCAGCGCAGCCCACTCCTCCGCCGACGGGGTGTGAATCGAGGACTTAGCGAAGAGCTCCTTGACCTTTTCCGTGCGCGGAGCAAAGTCCGCCGGATCATAACGGTCGAAAAACTCACCGCTGGCATAGTCAGACTCGGGGAACTCGGTGAAGTACTCGCCACGCTCGCGGGCAAGCTTGTTGGATGCGCGCAGCGCTGCGTACATGATGGCGGCAAAGTAGGCGTTGGTGAAGTCCAAGCCTTCCTCGGAGCCGTATTCAATGTGCTCGCGGCCAAGGTAGCCGTGCAGGTTCATCTGCCCCAGGCCAATCGCGTGGGAATCATCGTTGCCCTTGCGCACGGAGGGAACGGAGTCGATGGAGGTCTTGTCCGCCACAGCCGTCAAGCCACGGATAGCGGTTTCCACTGTCAAGGCGAAGTCCGGGGAATCCATGGTAGCCGCGATATTGAGGGAGCCAAGGTTGCAGGAAATATCGCTGCCCAAAGTCTTGTAGGTGAGGTCGTCGTTAAGCTCTGACGGGGCGTTCACCTGCAGAATCTCGGAGCACAGGTTCGACATGTTGATGCGCCCAGTCTTGACCGGGTTGGCGCGGTTCACGGTGTCCTCGAACATGATGTAGGGGTAACCGGACTCGAACTGCAGCTCCGCGACGGTCTGGAAGAAGTGGCGAGCGTTGATCTTCTTCTTGCGGATACGCGGATCCTCGACCATCTCTTCGTAGTGCTCGGTGATGGAAATATCGCCGAAGGCCTTGCCGTAGACGCGCTCGACATCGTACGGGCTGAACAGGTACATGTCATCGTTACGCTTTGCCAGCTCGAAGGTGATGTCGGGGATTACGATGCCAAGCGAAAGGGTCTTGATACGGATCTTCTCGTCCGCATTCTCACGCTTGGTGTCAAGGAAGCTCATGATGTCCGGGTGGTGCGCGTTGAGGTACACCGCACCAGCGCCCTGGCGAGCGCCCAGCTGGTTGGCATAGGAGAAGGAATCCTCCAGCAGCTTCATCACGGGGATGACGCCGGAAGACTGGTTCTCGATGTGCTTGATGGGCGCACCGGATTCGCGGATGTTGGACAGCAACAGGGCAACGCCGCCGCCGCGCTTGGACAGTTGCAGGGCGGAGTTAATAGAGCGCCCAATCGACTCCATGTTGTCCTCGATGCGCAACAGGAAGCAGGACACCAGCTCGCCACGCTGAGCCTTGCCGGCGTTGAGGAAGGTCGGGGTAGCCGGCTGGAAGCGGCCGGTCATGATTTCATCCACGAGGTGCTCAGCCACCTCCGTGTCACCATCAGCCAAGAAGAGTGCGGTCATGGACACGCGGTCTTCGAAGCGCTCGAGGTAGCGGCGGCCGTCGAAGGTCTTCAGGGTGTACGACGTGTAGTACTTGTAGGCGCCAAGGAAGGTCTTAAAACGGAACTTAAAGGCATAGGCGCGCTTGAACAGGGACTTGATGAAATCGAAGTCGTACTGCTCGATCAGCTCCGGCTCGTAGTACTTGTTTTCCACCAGGTAGCGCATCTTCTCTTCCAAGTCGTGGAAGTAGACAGTGTTCTGGTTGACGTGCTGGAGGAAGAATTGGTTCGCGGCCTCGCGGTCCTTGTCGAACTGAATCTTGCCGTTCTCGTCATACAAGTTCAGCAGCGCGTTAAGTGCATGATAATCCAGTTGCTCGGCCGGCTTCACAGGTTCGGCGACGGTCTTACCCAGTTGCGTGGTCACGACGTTCACGGGCCTTTCTTTGCTATGGCGAAATGGAGAGACGAAATAGTACGGATGAGGCTTTAGGCAGCCAAACCTAAAGCGGCCGCGTTGGCCAGGAGGCCTTCACGGCAAATTGTGACATCTTCCTCGGTTCCGAGAAGCTCGAAGCGATACACATAAGGAACCTTACACTTGGCGGCGATGACGTCACCCGCCTTGCCAAAGTCACTGCCGAAGTTACTGTTTCCTCCGGCTACAACGGCGCGAATGAAGCTGCGGTTGTGTTCATCATTCAGGAAACGAATGACTTGTTTGGGTACAGGCCGCGTGTTCTGCCCGCTTACCGACGCCCCTCCCCCGTATGTCGGGCACACCAAGACATAAGGTTCATTCACGGTGAGGGGCTCGTCATTAAGGCGCAGCGGGATGCGGGCGCTGGGAAGGCCGAGCTTCTCGACGAAGCGGTGGGTGTTTTCCGTAGCGGAAGAGAAATACACGACCAACATGGCGTTAACCTAGGCGCTCGCCACCATCGCAGTGAGGGCCTTGATGCGATCCGGGCGGAAGCCGGACCAGTGCTCGCCGTGCGCTTCCACGACCGGCGCTTGGACGTATCCGAGGGCCATGACGTAGTCGCGGGCATCATCATCGAGGGAGATATCCACCAACTCGTACTCGAGACCAGCACGGTCGAGAGCCTTCTTGGTGGCGTTGCACTGGACGCAAGCGGGCTTAGTGTAGACAGTGATGCTCATGTGACGTTCCTTTGGCTTCCTTCGGCGCTACACGCGGAGTGACTGTTGAATTCGATACTGGCAGAGCGTTCAACGGCTCTGCCTACAGGCTCTGAACAGCGATATCGGACCGCCGTTCAAGCAACATCAACGACACTATACTTTGTGCCCGCACCCCGCAACTAGCACTACATGTAGTAGTTACATGCCTGGTATTCCCAGGATGTAACTTGGCCCGACCCCACATGTTGACACCCCATCACTCCGCCCGTCCCCACGGCGGTAACTACACCGTTGATATTCCCTGCACGTTTACCGAAGATTCACTTAGTTTGTGACAAAGTCCACAAAAGGGCACGGCTCTAGGCCACGCCCTCGATACCGGCCCCTCTATTGCCAATGAAATCTAATCAAGCATTGGCTCGACACAGGTTCCAGAATCAGCCCCTTGCCCCGCCTCGCGGGTCAGACCAAAGAGCACCTGGCTCATCGTCATGGGATCCCGCGGCAGGTCCAGATGCAGCGGCTCCGCTCCGCACAGCTCCCCTAGATCGATGTTGACCACGTCGGCGCCGTCGACAGGTGTAAGCATGGAGGAAGAGTTCGGGGTCACCGTGACGTCGGCAGGCGAATAGATCGATGTATAGAGCGGCCCCGGCGCCGTATCAGGCAGCGCATTGAGGTTCTCCATGAACTCGGAGCCGACAACCTGCTGGATGCCTGCAGAGCTCGCCAAGAACCGAGCAAAGTGTGGCATCGCCGCAATCATCTTGGCCAGAACCTCGCCCATCCCGTTGAGGGTTGTGCCATGGAGGTTGCCACCAATGGCCACAGCGTGGGAAACGTACTCAGCCGAACCGTACATCTGCGTGTAGGTCTTGATGTGCAGCCCGCCCTGCGAGTGGCCCACCAGATTAACCTTGTCGCTTCCGGTCACCTCGCGCACGTAATCAATCTGCCCTGCAATTTCGCGCGCAGACTCATCCAAGTCCGCAATCGCCTTGGCACGAGGATTCGCGTTCTGCAGCGTCACGTCGTCCGCGCCGTAGTCAAAGGCCCACACGCACATCCCCTCCTCCTGCAGGACCGGGATCAGTTCGTTCCACGTCGAGGAATTGTCCGACGTGCCGTGGAGAAGCACCACCGGCTCACGCACCTCGCCGCTCGGCTCGCACGAGGGATCATTGATTCCCAGCGAGGAATCCGCCAAGCTTTCAAACTCAAAGTCCGCAGCATGAGCTACCGGGACAGTGAACCCAACTGCAGCAGCACACACCGCCGCCGCGAGACGCTTCTTCATTATTCTTCTTTCTTTCAACTATCTTTCGGACCCCTGCTGAAGTCCGCCCGATAATTATATTCATTAAATCGCATCTGTCCAGGCACGTGGGCATAAAAAATCCGCCCTCCCCACAAAGCGGGGAGGGCGGAGACGAGGAAACTCGTTTCTTAGCCCTGGCGAGCCTTGAAGCGCGGATCCTTCTTGTTGATCACGAAGACCTTACCGTGGCGGCGAATAACCTGGGCGCCCGGCTTCTTCTTCAGCGACCGAAGCGACTTGCGAACCTTCATCGGGCGCTCCTTTCGTTATGCGCAATCTTGATGCGATTGATTAGTTCAAAGCACAGCTGGGAAGACACCCAGCAATGACACGAGGAAAAATGTTACCCCACGCGCGCGTCATAACCAAAACACTCAGCTTTCGGAGTAGCGGGCGCGAAGCTGCTCGGCAACATCCTCGAGGCTCTCCCTCGCCGTTTCCGGAACGAGTGCGCGGGTATATCCCACCGCGACGAGACCTAAGACCGCGAAGATTCCGAAGGCCAGCGAACCTCCGAGCCACTCGACCACCGGCAAGAAGAACTGCGCCACCGCCCAGTTACTCACCCACAGTGCCAGCCCAGCAATTCCCATGCCCACGCCGCGGACCTCTGGCGGCACGATTTCTGACATGAGCAACCACGTGGCCGGGGAGACTGCCGCCTGCTGAAAGGCAATGAACGCCGCCATGCACGCCAACGACAGCATGGCCAGCGGAATGGAGTCATGGGCGAAGTGATAGGCCACCGCGAGGACCACGAGTGAGACCACGTTGCCGCCTAGGCCCGCCAACAGCAGCCGGCGGCGTCCCAGCCGGTCAATCACGCGCATGCCCACGAGGCACGCTACGACGGATACCGCACCGATCACCATCGACGTATATACCGAGTTAGTAGTGGAGATACCCACCTGGTTCATCATCGTGGGCGCGAAGTACACAATGGCGTTCACACCCGTAATCTGCTGAGTCACCCCCATGAGCATGGCAAGCGCGATGGCCCAGCGCATCCAACGGTGGCGTCGCAAAGCTCGCCATTCACCCGTGCTCGGACGTGGACTAAGCTCCAACTCCGCTCCCTGCGCGCCGACCCGAGCGCTGACCGCGGCAGCTTCACGCGGTCGCCCTTGTGCCGCGAGCCATGCCGGGGTATCGGGCAGGAAGACCATGCCGAGCGCCAGCGCCGCGCCCGGGACCGCGGCCAGCCCCAGCATCCAATGCCAGCTGCCGCTTGCAGCCAATAGCGAGTTCACGCCATACGCCAGCAGCTGCCCCACGACGATCATGAGCGTATTGAGGGAGACCATCCGGCCCCGCACAGCCGCCGGGGTGATTTCGGAGATATACATCGGGGAGACGATCGACACCGCGCCCACTGCCACGCCGAGGAATGTGCGGGCGGCAGCGAGTTCATCGGCCGAGCTTGAAAGCGCGCACCACACGGAACCAGCCACGAAGATGAGCCCACCGGCGATGAGGGTGCGACGCCGCCCGATCATGCTCGCCACACGCCCAGCGACCAGCGCGCCAACTGCCGCGCCGACCAAGAGCATCGAGGTCACCAGCCCCTCCTCATGGGCAGACATGCCGAATTCCGGTCCCACGAAGAGGAGGGCTCCGGACATCACTCCGGTGTCATATCCAAAGAGCAGGCCACCCAGGGCGGCGACGCCTGCGACCATCATGACGTACGTATCTTTGTTCACGGGTTCCTATTGTCGCAGGCGGCTACCATTGGCGTCATGTCACATGAATCCATAGACCTCCAGCACGACATCATCAAGGCCCTCGGCGTAAAACCCCGCATCGATTCAGAAGAAGAGGTTGAGCGCCGCGTCGCCTTTTTGGTGGACTACCTACGCGCAACCGGCGCGAAGGGCTTTGTCCTGGGCATCTCTGGCGGCCAGGACTCCACCCTGGCTGGGCGCTTGGCTCAGCTGGCGGTGGCCCGCGTCGACGGCGCGGACTTCTGGGCCGTGCGCCTTCCCCACGGCGTACAGGCCGACGAGGATGACGCACAGATCGCCCTCGACTTTATCGAGCCCGACCACTGCCTCACCGTCAACATCGCCGAGGCCACCGCGGCTCTCGACGGCGCCGTGGCCAACGCCCTACACCAGGACTCCCTGGGGGACTTCAATCGAGGCAACCTCAAGGCCCGCCTGCGCATGGCCGCGCAGTACGCGCTGGCCGGCGAAGTCGGCGCGCTGGTCATCGGTACAGACCACGCCGCCGAAAACGTCACCGCCTTCTTTACCAAGTGGGGCGACGGCGCTGCCGACGTCCTGCCCCTCGCCGGGCTTAACAAGCGCCAGGGTGCTCAGCTTCTGAAGCATCTCGGCGCACCAGAATCTACGTGGAAGAAGGTTCCCACCGCAGATCTAGAGGATGACCGCCCCCTACTCTCTGACGAAGAAGCGCTCGGCGTCACCTACTCCCACATCGATGACTACCTCGAGGGCAAGGACGTGCCTGCCGCCGCCCAATCGCGCATCGAGACCCTGTGGCGCCGCGGCGCCCACAAGCGCACCATGCCGCCGGGCCCTACCAGCGCCTAAGGTTCCAAGCCCCCTCCTCGCGGGGCCTTTCCTGTTCCGTTTCCGCACCCACCACGTGCGCCCGAGGCCAGCGTTTCCCCGCACGCCAGTGGCATTCTCTTCCAGGAGGTCAACTTCTCCCTTCCCATAACGCGAGTCCGTGCGCCCCAACACCTGTAGCGCACATAGTCCCACACCCATGATTGACTCTTCACTCCACCCCTGAGCTGGGCATTTCTTCGCTCCGGTTGCGGGGCCCACGGTGCTGTTTTAGTCTCTGTGCTCATGGGGGATATCGAAACCTACATCCGCCTACGCAACTCGGGGATTGCGCTGGTGGAAAACATTCCTGGCTCACCCGATGAGCTCCGCACGCTCGGTGCTTCCGCTTCCGATGCTGCCGAACTAGCACGCCTTAACCAGGTTTATTTCGGGCCCACCCGCTTTAGCGGCAAACAACGCAAAGCCCGTCAAGCAGCACTTCAACAACGCCACAGCCTCGGCACCCTCACACTGATTGAAACCTACACCGCAAAAGTCAAGAAAACCCTCGACGCCTGGAACCTCAGAATCAAACTCGCAGGAACACCCGCACACCGCATCCCCACCGTTGCTACCACACGACTGAAAGAACTCCGCTCTAAACGCATAGCCAAACCAGGCGTGCGCATCACCTACCGGGAACAAGGCCCCAACACACTCTCCATCACTGACGACGCCACCACGATCGCCAACATGCGCGGCGTCCTCGAATCAACCAACACCACCGACCTGCTTCAAGCCGCCAACGACATCTTCTTCAAAGAGGGCACCGGCTCTAAACCAGCGGTGCGTACCCAAGTCATCGTCACCCTGAACGAGTTGGACCAGATCATCAACGGCGACGGGGACGAAATAGAGCTCAACCTCACCAATGGTGGGCGCATGACCGGGGCAGAATTCCTAACCCACAAGTTTGCCGAAATAGGCTATGCCACCATCGTGCACCCCATTGAAGGACCCATCGACACCTTCCGGCTAGAGCGTGGAGCAAACTTCAAACAACGCCTTACCCTGCATGCTGAATTCCACACCTGTTCTAGACCAGGCTGCAATAAGCCGGCAGACTACTGCCAAGTCCATCATTTGGTGCCCTGGCAGGCAGGCGGCTACACCAACATTAAAAACCTGACGTTTTTGTGCGCCTACCACAACGGAATAAATGATGATGACCCACAAAGACCTACCGGACGCGGCTACATGTACCGGCTCAACACCGGGGTCAGCTTCATCCCACCCTGGGGCACACCGATAACAGCAATGCCCGAATACCAAGAAGCACTAGCCAGACTCACCGCCGAACAAGCAGGACAACCACCAGAGGAACCACCCGACAGTAGTTAACACCCACAGCCACCAAACACAACACAAGCAGAAAGGAAAACGACCCACCACCAGCGACAACACCGCCAACCGAGGGAAGGTTCGCGGGCATATCGACGATCCTTCAGACAGCAGCACCCGCGAACCACAACAAGGTACGCGGGAAACTCAGTAATCCCGGACTACGGTTCACACGCCACCGGATGCAGCGGGAGTACCGGAACTCTTAAGCCTTAAAGAACGAAACCCGCCCAGCAGATGCGGGGAAGTGACAGCAAGGTCCGCGCGCCCTTAAAGGGCGGAGCACAAAAGCGCACCCAGAGCTCCTCTCCTTCAAATCCGCCAGAACCTTCGAGCGGTCACGCACTCATCGCAATGCCTCAAGGGTGGAACGCGCAGCCTGCTCAAGCGGAGCGTAGTAGGCCGGACCATGCGTCATCGCGTGAACTGCAAGTGGGTGCAATTGATGCATAGGCACCCACTTCTCGTATTCCTTGGGCGCCCCGTACCCGCGGAGGATTTCCTCGTAGAACGGCGTGCCAAAGAGCTCGAGCATGGCTAGGTCCGTCCACGGGTGCCCGCCGTGCGCGGCAGGGTCGATCATCACGGCCGAATCGGCAGTAAAAAGCACGTTGCCTGCCCACAGGTCGCCATGAATTCGCGCCGGTTTCACGTCCCAGTCAGCAGTTTTTATGGCCTCGCATGCTTGCCGAACAATCCCCTGCAGCCCCTGAGGCAGTCCTCCCACGAAAGGCAGCACTCGCTGCTCAACGTAGAACTCGCCCCAGGCTTCACACGGTTCGCAGGGTTGCTCCACGCGCCCAATGAAGTTCGCACCCTCCCAGCCCGCTGGCGGGGCGCCGAAGGCGGGCGCTCCCGCTTCATGGACCGTGCGCAGCGCAGCGCCAAAGGCGCGGGCAGCAGGGACGCTCGGCCGCGCCTGCTCCACCCGCCGCGTGCTAAGAGAAGTAGAGGTGACTTCGGTGACGTCCACGACGACGGCGGCAAGCGCCTGCGCCAGCCATCTCAACCCAGCAGCCTCGGCGCCAGCTTGATCAGAACGGGACACGGTCTTGGTGAATACATCCATGGCCCCAGCATAGAAAAAGGCCGCCCCCATTCAAGGAGACGGCCGAAAGTGGAGCTAACGGGATTCGAACCCGTGACCCCCACACTGCCAGTGTGGTGCGCTACCAACTGCGCCATAGCCCCAAAGCTGTATTGAATTATGAAGTGGAGCTAACGGGATTCGAACCCGTGACCCCCACACTGCCAGTGTGGTGCGCTACCAACTGCGCCATAGCCCCTCACACGAGGTGCAACCTTTGTGATTGCAACTCGTATCAATATATCGCCTCCGTTTTCACTCACCAAATCGCGAGTTTAGGTGCGGTATTTGCACGCCCCTACTTAGCTGCGACGAGGTCGACCCACTCCATGATGGAGGTCTTGTCATCCTCCGGAATGTCCTTGCCGTCCTTGATGATGCGCGGCGAGGACACGCTGCCGGTGTCGGCTTCCAGCTTCTCGTAGTTCGCGGTTACTAGGGCGTTGCCCTTGCCCACCGGTGCATCCTCGATGGCCTTGACGGTATCCTTATCCGCACCCAAAGACTCAGCGGCCTGCGCAAAGTCCTTCATCTCCCACTTGTTGTACACCTTGGACTGCTCATCCATGAGGTACGTGCGCAGGTTCCAGTAGAGCTGTACGTCACCGGACTTGGCCACCTGCTCCATCGCAGCCGCGGCCTTGGAGGAGTGCCCCTCGTTGGACTTGATGCTCTCGATGCCATTCGGGCTGCCATCCAGGAAGTTGAGGGTGCGCACCTTAACAATGAGCTTGCCCTGCTCAATCTTTTCCTTCATCTGATCATCGGTCTGCTTGGCCAGATCAGAGCAGTGAGGGCAAGAGTAGTCCTCGTACAGCTCGACCTCCGGCGCATCCTTGACGTCGGCAGCCTTGAGGGTCACGGCGTTATCAGCAAAGGACATCTCCATATTGACGTCCTGCTTGGTGTAGCCTTCCAAGCCCTCAACGCTGGCACCACGGTTTTGGTAGAAGATAAAGCCGAGCACGACGGCAATAATCACCAGCAGAACACCGATGCCCCACAGGAATCCGCTGTTGTTATTGGCGGTGGGGTCTTTAACTGTACTCATTGAGAAACCTTGTCTTGTATGACGTAAATGGAACGAACCGAAATCCTACACACCGCTGTTAAGGGTGCAATGCAAACTTGGTGAAGGGACGCTTGATTGTCCACACCATTAACACAGAATAGAAGACATCACGCAGCAGTGTCATCATGTAGTTCATCACCTGCGCGTCTTCATCAGGGCTAACGGAGAAACAACCGCAGTCAATCCCGAGCCCTCGCATCCACGCTTGCGCAATGCCAATCATGAATAGAACGAGGACAATCTGTCCCACCCATGCCGATTGGCGCAGGAACAGCCCCAGCAGCAACAACAGGCCGCCGCACACTTCCAGCGGGCCAATCAGGTAGGACAAATACTGAGACCACTCTGGTGTAAAGATCTCATAGGCCTTGATGCTTTGGGACACTGCGAGCTGATCCGACAGCTTCGACGCTCCCGCTTTGATCCACACATAGGCCATATAAAAGCGCGCGAATGCACTAATGACGTCAAGCACAAGGGCGGCGCTGATTTTGTCTTTAATCACGAGCACAGCCTAACAAGTTAAGGGTGGAGAGCGTAACGGCGATACGGGCGCCAAATTGTCCAAAGGGTGAGGACCAAAAAGGTTGCATCACGTAGCAGCGTCAGCGCGTAGTTCATGCCTTGGCTCACGTCGGCGGGGTCATAGCCGAAACAACCGCAGTCAATGACCAGCCCACGCGCCCATGCCTGGGAGATTCCCACCATGAAGAGGACTAAGACCACCGCCGCGACTGCCGACGCCTCCCTCAAGAACAGCCCCAGCAGCAACAGCACCCCACCCATGAGTTCCAAAGGGCCGATGAGGTAGGCCAAGTATCCGGACCATTCCGGGGTGAAGATGCCGTAGGCCTCGATGGCCTGGGTCATCTCCATCCTGGCGTCCAGCTTCTGAATGCCGGCGATAATCCACACGGCAGCCATTCCAAAACGCACCAGCGCGCTCATCAGATCGGCGGCCGACATGGATTTTGCGGATGTCATAATTCATTAGCCTAGTCTCGGGCCCAGACTTCAGCCCTGGCCTTCAGTCCTAGCCTTCGAGAACCTGCGACACCAGCGCCTGCGCCTCTTCCTGCACCTGTTTGAGGTGTTCTTCGCCACGGAAGCTCTCGGCATAGATCTTGTACTTGTCCTCCGTGCCGGAAGGGCGGGCAGCGAACCACGCGTTCTCCGTCGCCACCTTCAGGCCGCCAATCGCTGCGCCGTTGCCGGGGGCCTCGGTGAGTTTGGCCACGATCTTCTCCCCAGCCAGCTCAGTCGCCGTCACCTGCTCCGGGGAGAGCTTCTTCAGGATGGCCTTCTGCTCGCGGGTAGCTGGGGCGTCGGTCCGCGCATAAGCTGGCGCACCGTATTCTTCGGCCAGCTCCGCATAGCGTTGAGACGGGGTCTTGCCCGTGACCGCCAGGATCTCGGCAGCCAAGAGATCCATGATGATGCCATCCTTATCGGTGGACCACACGGTCCCATCGAAGCGCAGGAAGGAAGCACCAGCAGATTCCTCACCGCCGAAGCCCAGGGTGCCGCCGACAAGCCCCGACACAAACCACTTGAAGCCCACCGGGACCTCCACGAGCTCACGGCCCAGGCTGGCCACGACGCGATCGATCATGGAGGAAGACACCAAGGTCTTGCCTACCCCGGCTTCACCCCACTCGGGGCGGTGGCTAAACAGGTACTCGATGGCCACCGCTAGGTAGTGGTTCGGGTTCATCAGACCCGCATCCGGGGTGACGATGCCGTGGCGATCGGAATCCGCGTCGTTGCCCGTGGCCAAGTCGTACTTGGAACGGTTCTGAACCAACGAAGCCATGGCGTCCGGGGAGGAGCAGTCCATGCGGATCTTGCCGTCAGTATCCAGAGTCATGAAGCGGAAGGTGCCGTCTACCTCTGGGTTCACCACCGTCATGTTGAGCCCGTAGTGCTCGGCGATGGCCGCCCAGTAGTCCACCGAGGCGCCGCCCATCGGGTCCGCGCCGATGCGCACACCGGCCTCTTTAATGGCCGCCATGTCCACAACGTTGGCTAGGTCAGCCACGTAGGAGTCGAGGTAGTTGTGCTTCACGCAGCGCTCATCGAGCACGCCGTCAACCGCCACGCGCTTGACGCCATCGAGCCCGGCGCGCAGATAGTCGTTGGCCTTGGCTGCAATCCAGTCGGTGGCATCCGTGTCTGCTGGGCCGCCCGTCGGCGGGTTGTACTTGAAGCCGCCATCGCGCGGCGGATTGTGGGAGGGAGTGATCACGATGCCATCGGTGCCCGGGTTGGTCAGGATGGCGTGGGAGACGGCCGGGGTCGGGGTGTAGCGTCCGCGGTCATCCACGCGAACCTCCAGCCCATTGGCAAGGAGAACCTCAAGGGCGGAGACCATGGCGGGCTCGGACAAAGCGTGGGTATCGCGGCCGATGAAAATGGCGCCCGTGGTCCCCTGCTCAGCGCGGTAGTCCACGATGGCCTGGGTAATCGCCAAGATGTGAGCCTCGTTGAAGGCGGTGTCCAAGGCGGAGCCGCGGTGCCCTGAGGTGCCGAAGGCGACCTGCTGGTCGGGGTTATCTGCATCGGGGGTGCGGGTGTAATACGCGGTGACTAGTTCTGCGATATCGATGAGATCGGAAGGCTGGGCTAGCTGGCCGGCGCGCTCGTGTGCCATGGTGGGTTCCTCCTTGGAGACGTGGATACACCCTAAGCTTGCCTGCTTCACGCTGGTTTCGCATCCCAATTAGGATGGTGCCTATGCCACAGATCCTTCTTGTGGGCTGCGGGACCGCGCTCGGGGCGCTGACTCGTTTCGGCCTTACTTCACTTCTCGGGGGTGGCGCGCTGCCGCTGCTACTCATCAACGTTCTTGGCAGTGCTGTCATGGGCTATGCCAAGCCACCAGCGTTCTGGGGCACGGGTTTCTTAGGCGGCTTCACTAGCTTTGCCGCTTTCGCCTTCCTCACCTCCGGCTTCGGCCCAGCGCAGGCGGGGGCGTACGTCGTTGCGACAGTCGCCGGTTGTACTGCCGCTTATCTCATGGGTGACCGTCTCCAGGATCGGGGCCGCGCATGATCCTCTCCATCTTGGCGGTCCTCGCCGGCGGCTTTGTTGGCGGCTGCGGGCGCTACTTGCTCACCCGTGTGCTCCCCTCCCCCACGTGTACCTTTGCCGCCAACCTCGTCGGCGCGGCGGTGGCCGGTGTGGCCTATGGCTATGCCACGCATGCACACGCCCCCGAGTATTTCCTACCCCTGCTGGCGGCCGGACTCGCCGGCGGGCTATCCACGTGGTCCACGATGGCCAAGGAACTCGGTGAAATGATAAAGGCCAAGCGTTGGTGGCGCTTGGCACGTTATCTCTTCTGGACCATCGGCCTAGGAATCATCGTGGCCTGGCGCGGGGCGTGGGTCGGCTCGCTGCTGGCCTAACCCGCCTCCCACGCCCCTTGTGCAGCCACAGGCTGTGTTAGTCGGCGATAGCGTCCAACGGCGGGGTCTTCGCCGCGCGCTGCGCCGGCCACAGGGCCGCCAGCACACCGACGATTCCCGAGCCCACGAACATGACCGCGAGCATCATCCACGGCACCGTCGCGGAATCGAGGCCTTCGTCGGAAAGCACGGAGATGAAGGACCACCCCATCCCCAATCCCATGAGGATGCCCATGAGCGCGCCGAAGAGGGCGATCTGTACCGATTCCACCGTGATCATTGTGCGAATCTGGCGGCGTTGAGTACCCACCGCGCGCAGCATACCGATCTCTTGACGGCGTTCGATCACGCCGAGGGTGAGGGTATTGACAATGCCCAGGACAGCGATGACCACAGCCAAAGCCAGCAGCGCGTAGAGAATCGTGAGCATCTGGTCAATCATTCCGGCGGCCTCGCCGGCGTATTCCTCGCTGGTGCGCACCTGTACCACAACGAGGTCCTTGACGGACTTCTCCAGGTTGGCGCGCAGCTTCTCCTTGTCATAGCCTTCTTCCGCGTTCACGGAAACCACCGTGACGTCGAGGCTGCTGGGGTCGATGACCTCTTCTGCCGCGGATTGGGATACGGCCAGGCCCGGAAGCATCTGGAAAGGTTCATAGATGCCGAGGAGTTTTACCTGCGCGGTACGCGAGGGATCGGGCCCCGCCAGCTCATAGCTCTGGCCGACCTCCCAACCTTGCTTCTCAGCCAGGGCAGAGTCGGCGATGAAGCCCGGTTCCTCACCCGTATTCAGGGCACCATCTACCAAGGTCAGGTTGAGCATGTCATCGGCGTTGCCATCGATGATCTGGCTGATCATCATTTCCGGGCCATAATTCATCGAAGCCTGACCATCCACCTGCAGGGGTGCTGTGCTCATCGCCACGAGCTGTCCGACGCCCTCGGTATCGCGGGCGCGCTGCACCGTCTCGTTCGGCGTCGGGAAGTTTCCAGACGTCGGCCCGGACAACAAGAAGTCCGCGCGGGCGTCCTGCTCGACGGCGTCGGCCACCGAGGCCTTCATCGTCGCACCCAACATGCCGATCGATGTCACCAGCGCCACGCCCAGCATGAGAGCGAAAGCAGTCGCCGCGGTACGGCGCGGATTGCGCGCCGAGTTCGTCGATGCCAGCTTGCCGACCGCGCCAAAGGGCGCGCCAACCACGCGGCCGATCGCCGGAACGATAGGCAAGGAGATGGCCGGTCCCGCAAGGAAGAAGCCGAGGATGAGGTTGAGCGAGCCGAGGCCCACGAGTGTGGCGCGGATGCCCGTGGAGGCGTCGACAAGCACGCCCACGAGCGCGAAGATAATGCCGACGACGAGCAGCAGCCCGCCCAGCACGCTGCGCACCAGCAGCGAAGCGCCCGCCGCGGACTCGGTAGTGCGCATGGCTTCCACGGGCTTGACCGCGCCTGCCCGGCGCGCCGGTGCCCACGCGGAAACGATGGTGACCAATGCGCCCAGAATCAACGGCACAAGCACAGCGCTCAAGCTCAGGCCCAGGCCGCCGCCCATGGGCATGCCCTTGGCTTCGAAGACGGCCTTAATGATCGCCACCAGGCCCATGCCTGCTACCACGCCCACGGCAGAGCCCACGAGGCCCACGATGAAGGCCTCCGTCACCACCGAGCGCGTAATCTGGCCGCGGGATGCGCCGAGTGCGCGCAGCAGCGCGAACTCCTTGGTGCGCTGAGCCACGATCATGGAGAACGTGTTCGCGATGATGAACGTGCCCACCAGCAGCGCGATGAGGCCGAAGGCGATGAGGAAGTAGTTGACAAATTTCAGGGCAGAGGAAATCTGATCCGAAATCTCATCGGCCAGCTTCTGGCCAGATTCCGCCTTAACCTCGAAGGTCTCGTTGAGGTGATCCACGAGCGCATCGGCGCTCACTCCCTCGGCCGCGGCGACCTTCAGCTGTTCGGAATTGCCGTACCGCTCGACGAAGGCCTCGTGGTCCATGAGCAGCGTCAGGCTGGGGCCTTGGTCCACCACAGGCTTGACGACGCCCACGACCTTCACCTCATCACGCTGGTCCGGGTGGACTACGAGGAGGCTGTCGCCGATCTTGATATCGAATTTTTCCGCGGCCGAGTCGTTGATGAGAACCTCGCCGGTCCCGTGAGGCGCGGAGCCGTCGACAAGCGTGGCGGGCTCACCGACGGATTGATCCTCCGGGTAGTAGGGCTGCACGCTGGAGGTGCCGCCGCCGGTTTGAAAGGCCTCGGCATCCTTGTTGGCAACCACGACGGTCTGGCTGCTTTGCATGTTGACCGCGCGCACGTCGGGGTCGGCGGCGATGTCATCGCGCATCTTCTGGTCGAGGATTGGGCCGCCTTCCTTCTGGCTTACGGCCGCATCCACACCGGTAAATGCGGTAGACACCGCAGAGTCGAAGGTGTTCGACAAAGATTTGGTGAACATGAAGGAACCCGAGATGAAGGCGGTGCCGAGCACCACCGCCAGCAGGGTCAGGGCAAGGCGCAGCTTATGCGCGAGAATATTGCGCACGGACACCGTGCGCATGGTGTTCTTTGTGGCCATGCTTTAGCCCTCGATTTCTGCCATCACGGCGTGGATGGACTCCATGGTCGGGTTGTTCAGCTCGTTGACCAGGCGGCCATCGGCAAGGAAGACCACGCGGTCAGCATAGGATGCGGCTTTCGCATCGTGCGTCACGATGACGACGGTCTGGCCGTCCTGATCCACTGCGGTGCGCAAAATATCGAGCACCTCGGCGGAAGAGTTGGAGTCCAGGTTGCCGGTCGGCTCATCGCCGAAGATGATCTCGGGGCGCGAAACCAGGGCGCGCGCGCAGGCCACGCGCTGCTGCTGGCCGCCGGAGAGCTCTGATGGGCGGTGGTTCAAGCGGTTGGACAGGCCCAGACGGGAAGTAACCTCATCGAACCATTCCTTATCTACCTTGTTGCCAGCGATATCGGTGGGCAGCGTGATGTTTTCTGCCGCGGTCAGCGTGGGCACCAGGTTGAAGGACTGGAAGATGAAGCCCAAGCGGTCGCGGCGCAGGGCGGTAATATCCTTGTCGCTGAGCTGCGACATGTCGGTGTCACCGATGAAGGCCGAGCCGGACGTCGCCGAATCGAGACCTGCCATCGTGTGCATGAGCGTGGACTTGCCGGAGCCCGAAGGGCCCATGATGGCGGTAAAAGTGTTGCGCGCGAACTCAACGTCGACGTGGTCCAACGCGGTAACTGCGGTATCTCCCTGACCGTATTGTTTGAACAGGTCGACGGCACGAGCCGCAGCAGTCATCGTTGGGGTTGTCATGGACGTGTTCTCCTTATAGATGGGGAAAGTAACGTCCCTACCCTATCTTGCCCTGGGTAAGTTATGTGACGCGTGTGGTCTAAAATATGCTCCATGCGCGCATCTCTTTCCGCTCTGGAACATTACGACCGCTGTGCCGAAGCAGCCGCGGCTCAAATCATGCGCCACTACTCCACCAGTTTTTCCCTGGCCACACGGCTTCTCTCCCCCAGGGTCCGGGTGGACATCCGCAATTTATACGCCATGGTGCGCACCGCCGATGAAATCGTCGACGCCGGGCTCGATCCCCAGGACGCCGCCGTGCTTCTCGACGCCTACGAGGCCACCGTCCGCGCCGCCCCGTCCCAGCGTTTTCACGCTGATCCGATCGTGCATGCCTTTGCGCTTTCCGCGCGGCGTTGCGGGTTCAGCGATGAGCACGTTGCACAGTTCTTTTCCTCCATGCGTTGCGATCTGACGCACCGCACGCACACCCACGACTCCTTCGAGGATTACGTGTGCGGCTCCGCGGAGGTCATTGGGCTCTTGTGCCTGGATGCCTTCTACGCCGGCGGGCCCCGCCCGTCCGGAATCGAGGAAGGCGCGCGGCGCCTGGGCGCGGCCTTTCAGAAGATCAATTTCTTGCGCGACCTGCGCGAGGATTCCGCAGAGCTGGGCCGCTCCTATTTCCCGGACCTGCCGGACCCGGCCAGCTTGGATGAGGAGCGGAAAACGGCAATCATCGCTGATATTCGGCGCGACCTGGCTGTAGCGCGCGGCGCGATGGAGAAGTTGCCGCGTGGTTCGCGGGTGGGCGTGGCGGCTGCGACGGCCCTGTTTACCGAGCTCACCGACCAGCTCGCGGCCACCCCCGCCGCCGATATTCTCACGACACGAGTCTCCGTCTCGCCGGCACGCAAGGCATTCTTGGTGAGCCGGGCAGCGGCATCGGCGGTGAAGTAGCTATGGGCAAGCGTGTTGTCGTCATCGGCGCGGGCATCGCTGGCCTGGCCAGCGCGGCGCTGTTGCTGCGTGAGGGTTGGGACGTGGTGGTCGTCGAGAAGCAGCACAGCGTCGGCGGGCGCGCAGGCGAACTGGAGGTCGACGGTTTCCGCTTCGATACGGGCCCGTCCTGGTACCTCATGCCGGAAGCCTTCGACGAGTTTTTCCGTGCCTGCGGGACGAGCACCGCGCGCGAGCTGGACTTGGTTGACCTCTCCCCCGCGTATCGCGTCTACAACGACGACGGCGCCTTCCTCGACATTCACAGCGGCGTGGACAACGTTGTTCGGCTTTTTGAGTCCATCGAGCCGGGCGCAGGCGAGCGCGTGCGCGCCTACTTAGCGCGTTCCTCTGATATCTATGCCGTGGCGCTAAGCAGCTTTTTGTACACCACGTTTTCCCACCCCACGCAGCTTTTAACCCGGGACGTGCTCACGCGGCTGGGTACGCTGGCGCTACTTCTCACGCGGTCCTTGGACCGGCTGGTGGCAGCACAGTTTCAGGACTACCGCCTGCGCCAGGTGCTAACCTACCCGGCGGTGTTTTTGTCCACGGAGCCAACAGCTGCACCGGCGCTGTACTCCTTGATGAGCCACACCGATTTGGTCGAAGGCGTGCGCTACCCGCAAGGTGGTTTCGCCGCGGTGGTCGCGGCGATTGCGCGCCAGGCACAAGGCGCAACCTTCCTCATGGATACGGCGGTGACGGCGATTGAGTGCGCAGAAGGTCGTGCGACTGGCGTGCGGCTGGACGACGGCCGCTTCATCTCCGCCGAGGCCGTCGTGTCCGCGGCGGACCTGCGCCATACTGAGACTTCTCTGCTGCCTCAGTCGGCGCGGACATATCCCGAGAGCTATTTCGCGCGACGCGACCCGGGCCTCGGCACGGTGTTGGTCTTCCTCGGCGTGCGGGGCGCGCTGCCGGAGCTGGCCCACCACACCCTTCTTTTCAGCAAGGATTGGGAGCCCGATTTCCGGGCGGTGTATCACGCTCCGGAGGCTTCGCGCCCGCTGGGGGCGTCGGAGTCCATCTACGTGTCGAAGACCTCCGCGACGGATCCTGCCGTGGCGCCGGAGGGCTGCGAGAATCTCTTTGTGCTGGTCCCCGTGCCGGCGGAGGAAAACTTCGGCGCGGGTAACGCCTATGGCGAAGAAGAATCGCCCCGCGTTGGCGCAATTGCCGATGCCGCGATTCACCAACTCGGCACGTGGCTTGGCATTCCCGACTTTGCTGAGCGCATCGTGGTGCGCCGGACGGTCGGCCCCTCTGATTTTGCGCGGCGCTACAACTCCTGGGCTGGTGGCGCGGTGGGACCCGCGCATACGTTGCGGCAATCCGCCTTCTTCCGCGGGCGCAATGCCTCGCGAAAACTCAAGAACCTGTACTACGCGGGCGGTACGACGGTACCGGGTGTTGGTGTACCGATGTGCCTCATTTCCGCGCACAATGTCATCACGCGGATGCGCGAACAGCACTAAGCGTCGAGCTCAAGGGCTGCGGGTGCACCGCTGCGTTTAGTCTTCACCGTCACGGCGTGCCCACCAAAAAGATAGCCATCATCGAATTCCACGCTGAGGTGTCCGCGTTGGGGGACTTCAACGGCAACGGGCGTGAGTTTGGCGTATACGTCGCCGGCCGTGAGCTCAGGTGCCGGGACGTTTGCGCCCTCGGACAGGGCGACGTCATGGCGCCAGCGGTTCGCAGCTCGAAGAGCTTTTTTGGCGGCAAAGCGCCGGGCCTCATCGATGAACTCAGCACTGAGGACCTTATTGATAACGGTGAGGGGTGCCTTGAATTTTCGCCTCAGGTTCGCGCTCTCCGCGAGGAGAAGCTCCTCCCCTTCGTACCAGATGCTGAAATCAACTCCGAGCTCTTCTGCCCTACCGTCGAACGTGTTCGTACTGCGATCGAGCACCAACGGACCGAACTTGGAATCAAGCTCTACCGGAACGGCAATCCGAGCGAGGAGTTGCTCCATGTCTGTGTCATCCACGTCTGGGAGGATCTCCCAGATATCGACATAGTGTGCTTTGCTCCTCTCGTGGAAGTGGTGGCTACCCCGAGCATGAATCACCGTGAAAGGCTCAAGCTCTGCAACTTCGCGCGGATCCCACAGCGTCTTTCCTGCGGCGGTCTGGAAGAGCTGCGGATAGCGCACGCTGACGTCACCAGTGATCAGCTCGCCCCCGGGCAGCAACTTTAAGGCGACTCCGGGCATGTTCATGAGCTGAATATGCGTCTTGTCCTCAGCGTAGGGATCATCACTCACCCACTTCTTCGGCACATCTGCCACAACGAAGAGGAACTCTGTTTCCTCGTAGCCCAGAATAGAGCTGACGACGTCATTGTCCGAGAATTCACGGTAGAGGGAAAGCATGCCGCAATAGTACATACGTGAAAAGGCTACGCAGCGCTCCATGGCGTAGTCTGAGGAGGTTGACGTCGAGTAGAAGGGCGAAAGGCCGATGGCAGAAACGATTGAGCAGGCCGCCGAAATTGTTGAGGAGTGGCTCAAGCAAGAAGACGCCATCGACCCCCAAAAGGCTCCTCGGCTCCAAGAGCTCTTAGCTCGCGTTCCACGTCAAGAGCTCATCGCGATTGTGGAGCGCCAGAATGCTCTCCGCGCCGCATTGGCGTTAAGGCTGCTGCCGCGTCAAAAATCCATCGCGGTCTTCGATGCACTTGATGCCAAACACCAAGCGGACATCATTGACGAGTTGGGCAACGCCGATGTCTACGAATTCTTCGACGAGCTGGATCCCGAAGACCGCGTGGCGCTGTTGGACGAGCTTCCTGCGGAAATTGCGGATCGCCTCCTCCGTTCGCTGACTCAGACTCAGCGCGATGTGACTGGAGTGATTCTTGGTTACACGAAGGGCTCCGTCGGCCGCCGTATGTCGCCGGAGGTCCCCAATATCCACCCGGAAATGAGCATGGAAGATGCCCTGCGCACCCTCCGCGACAACGCCGATGAGCTAGAAACCATCTATACCGTTCCTGTAACACGGAAGGACCGGCGTCTGGTGGGTGTCGTCAGCCTGCGCGAGCTCTTCACGGCTGAACGCGGCATTCTCATTGAGGACATCATGAACGAGCCGGTGTATGCATACGCGACTGCCGACGCCGAAGAGACCGTCCGCTGGTTCTTGCCCCTCGACATGCTGGCGCTGCCGATTGTAGATGATTCACACCGACTCGTTGGCCTTCTTACCTGGGACGATGCAACCGACATTATGGAGGAAGCGGACAGCGAGGACTCAGCTCGTTCCGGTGGTACGGAAGCTCTCCAGCAGCCGTACTTGTCGACGCCCCTTCTCAAGCTCGTCCGCTCCCGTATTCTCTGGCTGCTCGTTCTCGCCGTATCGGCTCTGTTGACCGTGCGGGTGCTCGATTCTTTCGAAGACACACTGGCCAAAGCAGTTGTACTGTCTCTGTTCATCCCTCTGCTCACCGGCACGGGCGGCAATACAGGAAACCAGGCAGCTACTACTGTGACCCGCGCGCTCGCGCTTGGCGACGTCCGCACGCGCGACCTCTTGGCAGTCATGTGGCGCGAGCTGCGCGTCGGAATGTTGCTCGGCGCCGTACTGGGGCTGGCCGGTCTTGTCTTGGCGACGGTCATCTGGACCTGACCCCTGTTTGGTAGACACCTGATATCCAGCCCAGTTGGGTTGGGAAGAAAGGTAATCTACCACCATGCCTAGGTACTCCGAACAGTTCAAACGTGATGCTGTGGCCCTCTACGAAAACAATGAGGACCTCTCACTTCACGCGGCTTCAGCAGAGCTTGGAGTCAATCGTTCCTCACTTTATTCCTGGCTTAAGCAGTACGGCACCGGCAAGCGTGCCCGCACGAAGACCATGCGTGACAAGGCCCAGGCGACGACTGATTCTGAACGGATCCGCCAGCTAGAAAAAGAAGTCTCGAAGCTTCGTGAAGAACGCGACATCCTGCGCAAGGCCGCGAAATATTTTGCCGAAGAGACACGCTGGTAATCCGCTTCCAGTTTGTCGATGACCATCGAACCGAATACTCGGTCAAGCGGATGTGCCACGTGTTAAAGCTCAATCGCTCCTCGTTCTACAAATGGGCCAACACCCGCGAAAAACGCAGGTTAAAGACGTGTTCCGATGCCCTTATTGGTGCGAGAATCAAGACCATCTTCGATGATGAGCACGGGCTTTATGGTGCTAAACGCATCGCTGCAAGTCTCAACGACGATACGGACTTTCCTCCGATCAACCACAAGAAGGTCGCACGCATCATGAAATCCATGGGGCTGAAAGGCTTTACTAAACGCCGTCGATGCATCACCACCAGACGAAAGTTTGGCCACCGAGTCATGCCAGACTTAGTAGGCCGCAGATTCACAGCTGATAGGCCGAACCACGTCTACGTAGGCGATATCACCTACCTGCCGTGTAAGGGCGGCAAGAACATGTACCTAGCCACGGTCATCGACGCCTACTCGCGCAAACTTGTCGGCCATGCACTCGCTGACCACATGCGCGTATCGCTGGTTATCGAAGCTTTATCTCATGCCAGAAAAGTCCGCGGAAGCCTGAAAGGGGCAATTTTCCATTCTGA